>PAAT01000054.1 GCA_002698965.1 Rhodopirellula sp.
CTACTTGAATTACTTGAAAAAGCAAAAGGTGTTGATAAATAATCGTTGAGGAGACGGCAGGCCTTACCTGCCATTGTGGGTAGATTGATCTTCATCACCCATTCATTTCTAAACGCTCAAGTGGTAATTAAGCTTTGAAGAGTCAATGGAATCACCTTGTTGTCGTTTATAGAATTTGAATCGGCGTGTAATTCCGAGTGGAATCTGGGCTAATTGCTTGAGGTTAATTAGAATACCAGTAGTTAGCCTGGTACCGAAGTAAGCAACTGGTTCATGATTAGATTCTGTGCACAATTACTCCCATTACTCATGTTGTTTCTAACAACACAATGCGGCATTGCGCAGCAGGTGGATTTCACAAAAGATGTCTGGCCTATTCTTCAATCGCGGTGTGTTTCATGCCATGGCCCCGAAGCACAAGAAGGTCAATTACGTCTGGATGCTAAAGTCATTGCGTTTCAAGGTGGTCTCACCGGGGCTGGTATTGTTCCGGATAAGCCCGACGAGAGTACTCTTTATCGGCGATTGATTACACAAGAGGAAGGGGAGCGAATGCCCGCCGAGGCAGAGGCATTACCGGCTAACCAAATTGCCATGATTCGTCGTTGGATTGAACAGGGCGCGCATTGGCCAGATGGTCTTGGCTCAGACGCTCAGGTAGTAAGCCGACACTGGGCGTATGCGGCTCCTCTGAGACCGCCTCTGCCCGATGTCGTACAGCAAGCGTGGCCATTGAATTCGATTGACCGCTTTGTGCTTTCCAAACTTGAACAAGCAGGTGTGCGTCCATCTTCGGCAATTGAAAAGCGGCCACTCATCCGTCGGCTATATTTAGATTTAGTCGGGTATCCACCTACCGTCGATCAGGTAGAGATCTTTGTGAACGATACTTCCCCCGACGCCTATGACAAACTGGTTGATAACCTGCTGGCCTCGCCTCAGTATGGAGTTCGCTGGGCGCGACCATGGCTGGATTTGGCTCGGTATGCCGATAGTAACGGCTATCAGGCAGATCAGTATCGCAATGTCTGGCCGTATCGAGATTGGGTTATTAATGCTCTCAATAGCGACATGCCTTTTGATCAATTCACCGTTGAGCAGCTTGCAGGAGACTTGCTGCAGAACCCGTCACAAGCTCAGCAGGTAGCGACCGGATTTCACCGTTTGACGACTCTTAACGTTGAAGGTGGAACGGACCCCGAATTGAGTCGTTTGAACCAGGTTATAGATCGTGTAAATACTACAGCTACAGTCTGGCTCGGTTCGACGATTGAGTGTTCACAGTGTCATAATCATAAATACGATCCATTTAGTCAGAAAGAGTATTATCAGCTGTTGGCGTATTTCAACAATACTCCACTGGAAGTCAACGGGACCAGTTCGGCATTTAACTTCTACGGCCCAACGATTGATGTAGAACCTTCGTTTGCCGATAGAAGAACGTTGGTGGATTTAAATTCTCAAAAATCCAAGAAGGACCGTGCACTAGCTAATATACAGATCGAATTAGATAGACAATACGATGATTGGATTACCTCGATCGCTAAAGTAACTGAGAACGAGATAGCATGGACAGTGTTGACGGCTACAAATCCTGTTTCAGCTAACGGGGCGACTTTGCGAGTGTTGGAGGACCAATCGGTTCTATCCACCGGAGAAAATCCAGACAAAGATGTTTATGAAATTGAGTTCACAACGGAATTGGCGAAGGTAACTGGCTTCAAACTGGAAGCTTTGACACATGAGGAGCTTCCAGGCAAAGGCCCCGGAAGATACACAGCAGAAAGGCCCAATTTTGTTTTGCAGGAATTCACGCTGCATCACGGTGAGGTCAAACTGAAGCTAAAAGACGGCATTGCCGATTACTCGCAACCCAATTTTGATGTGAATAACGCGGTGGACGGAGAAGTTGATACTGCCTGGGCGATCGCTTCTCAGTTCTTTAAACCACATGCAGCTGAGTTCTTACTCGATAAACCATTAGAATCCGAGGCACCGGTAACGCTGAAAGCAAAATTCGTCATGAATTATGGCGGCAGCCGGGTGATTGGCCGTATCAGACTCTCAGCGATGACTGGTGAAAGAGACTATCGGAAGACGCCTGATCGTATTCTGGAATTAGTGAATCGGGAACAACGCACCGCCAAGGAAGAGACTGAATTGCACCAGTTTTATTTGGATAGTCAAGCATCCTATAAAGAAGCCAAACAGGATTTAGCTAACGTTCAAAAACAGATTGATGCCTTGCCAGCCCCGACAGCTTTGGTCATGAAGGAAATAGAAAAGCCCCGTGAAACTCGCATGTTGATACGCGGCGAGTACAAGAATAACGGTCAATTAGTTTCTGCAGATACTCCGTCTATTTTGCATGAACTTGAAGTCAAACAAGAGGTACCCAACAACCGTTTGGACTTAGCGAACTGGCTGGTCTCTGACAGGAATCCGTTGGTTGCACGAGTCACGGTCAATCGATGGTGGGCCGGATTCTTTGGTAAGGGGATTGTAGCGACAGAAGAAGATTTTGGAAGTCAGGGAGATCGGCCAACGCACCCCGGGTTGCTAGATTGGTTGTCCGTTGAATTGATGCAGAATGGCTGGTCGATGAAACACCTTCATCGATTGATTGTCACATCGGCAACATATCGCCAGGATTCAAAAGCTCGTCCGGAATTACAGGAGTTGGATCCGACCAATGAGCTTTTGGCAAGAATGCCTCGCTTACGTATGAGTGCAGAAGGAATTCGGGATACCATGCTGCAAATCAGTGGTTTGCTGGAATTGCAAATGGGCGGCGAACCTATTTATCCTCCCCAGCCAGCTGGAATTTGGAGACACGTGGGGAGAAATGCTCCGAAATATAAAACCAGTATAGAAACAAATCGTTATCGTCGCGGGATCTATGTTATTTGGCGAAGAAGTGCTCCGTATCCAGCCTTCACCAATTTCGATGCACCTGACCGCACTTCCTGCGTCGTTAATCGTAGTCGTACGAATACACCACTACAAGCATTAACTTTACTGAATGATCCGATGTACTGGGAAATGACCCAAGCCTTAGGTCAGCACCTTTACGGGACTCGCCATGACGATCTGCGAGATCAGGTCGAGTACGGATTTGTGCGTACGGTCTCCCGGATGCCGAGTGAGCGAGAGATTGATATTCTGGTTGATTTGTACGAGGAAATGGTTGTGCAACTCACCGAACGTCCACAGGACCTGAAATTACTTGTTGGTGCAAAGGATAAGCATGCCTCGGCTGAATTGGGGGCTTGGTATTATCTATCGAATGTACTTTTAAATCTCGACGAGACAATAACAAGGAATTAGTGATGGCTCAGAATCTAAATCTGGAACTAACTCGTCGAGAGCTATTTCGTACTGGCGGTATGGGATTAGGCGCCTCGGCGTTAATGAGCCTATTAGGTCAAGATGCTTTATCGGTGGAATCTCAGTTTGTTAACCCATTGCGTGCCAAGCAAAGTGATTATCAAGCTCGTGCCAAAAATGTGATTTACATCCACATGATTGGAGCACCGTCACAACTAGACCTTTACGTCGATAAACCAAAACTACGGGAGATTACGGGAGAGCTATGTCCCGAGGAATTGTTCAATAGTCAGCAATTCGCATTCATTCGTAGCCGTCCGAAGATGTATGGTTCTCAATTCAACTTTCGTCCGTTTGGTGAGAGTGGTCAGGTATTTTCAGAATTGCTTCCTGAAATCGGTTCTATGGCAGACGATATCGCAGTCATTGAAACCATGCATGGAGAGCAGATCAATCATTCCCCCGCTCAGTTGTTCATGCAGACTGGTTTTGGCCGTTTTGGCCGTCCAAGTATGGGGTCCTGGGTAACCTATGGATTGGGAAGTGAAAATGAGAATTTACCATCCTTTGTGGTCATGGTGACCGGCAGTGTTGGTGGTGCGGGTAACAGTATGTGGGGTAGTGGCTTTCTCCCATCAATCTATCAAGGTGTTGAATTTCGTGCTTCGGGAGACCCGGTACTGTTTTTGTCTAATCCTCAGGGGATTAAAGCAAAGGATCGTCGACGAATTGTGGACGCAATTAATCAATTGAATCGTGAGCAATTAGTGGATGTTGGTGATCCTGAAATTGCCACTCGAATCGGCCAGTATGAAATGGCCTATAAAATGCAGTCGTCGGTACCCGACCTGATGGACACCAGCGGTGAGACGGAGGTAACGCATGCCTTGTATGGTACATCACCAGGTAAGGCCGGTTTTGCAAACAATTGCTTACTGGCTCGACGATTGGTCGAACGAGGCGTAAGGTTTGTTCAGTTATTTGATCAGGGCTGGGATCACCATAGCAACATTGAAAAGAGTATTCGGAACAAAACAAAGGCTGTTGATAAACCGATTGCTGCCTTACTGAAAGATTTGAAACAACGAGGGCTCCTTGAAGAGACGCTGGTGATTTGCGGCAGTGAATTTGGACGTACTCCCATGGTTCAGGGAGGTCTGAATAACGCCGGACGAGATCATCATAAGGACTGTTTTACCATCTGGATGGCAGGCGGTGGTATTCGAGGGGGTGTCAGAGTGGGTGAGTCTGATGAACTGGGCTTTTCGATTACCAAAGATCCAGTATCGGTCCATGACTTCCATGCCACGGTACTCCATCTACTGGGATTGGATCATACGGCACTCACTTATAAATATCAGGGTCGGCAATTTAGGTTGACGGATGTGGCTGGAGTGCCGGTTGCGAAGGTGCTGGGATAAGGCTGGCTTCAGAATAGTTGACGATTTCACTTTTCCACAATGGATAATTACAGGATAATGGAACGACGAGGGATTTTACATCTCCTGCCGTTTAGCCATTCGGGGATTTTTATGAGTCGCAAATTAGTTGTTATTCTGCTACTGATCGGTTTTTTTACCTCACCGCTACAATCTGCGGATCAGTTAATGGAAGTTAGCGTGCTTCGTCGTCCGGTAGCGATTGAACAGGTGTCTGATTTGAACCGATTGATTGTCTTAAATCAGCGTAGCGCCTCACTTTCTTTTTTTGACCTGACTACCCGTCAGGTGATCAATGAAGTGGCTATTGGGGGAAAGCCGACGGATATGGAATTGATCAGTGGCACCAATTTACTTGCCGTGACGAATGAAGCGAAGCACTTGGTCAGTCTGTACGAAGTTGGCAGTCACACGTTAACCCCTTTGGCAGACATCGAAGTTTGTACTTATCCTCGTCATCTAAAGTTTGATGCCAGCAATTCTTTGTTGTATGTCAGCGGTATGTGGTCCCGTCAATTAGCGGTCCTCCAGATAAATCAGAAAACTCCCTCAGCATCCGAGTTGCTGCAGAAAGTGGATATGGAATTCACTCCTCACAACATTGTTTTTTTACCGGATGGAAAGCATATGGTGGTTGGAGACTGTTTTGGCGGCAACCTCATACTGTTTGATAAATCTGCAGCCGCTATAGGCAAGCTTAAAAAGTTGGGCCTCCGAAAATTCCCGGGGCATAACGTCCGAGGTTTACAAGTTAGTGCTGATGGCCAGATGTTAATTGTCGCTCACCAAATGCTTAATGAATTGGCTCACACGGTCCGTAACGATGTTCACTGGGGCTTACTGATGTCCAATGACTTAAGATGGCTGAAGGTCGAAAGTGTACTTCAAGGTGGTGACGAGTTGTATACAGGTGCTCATATGCATCCACTTGGGGAAGCGGGAAATGCTACCGGTGATCCTTCATGCTTAGCAGTTGCGAAAAATGGAACCGTGGTGGTAACCCTCGGTGGTGTTGGTGAGATTGCCTATGGTAAAGAAGATGATTTTAGCTTGCAGCGATTACCGGTAGGTTTGCGTCCCATCGATTTGGTGATTGATGAAGTGAATGATTTGGTTTACGTAGCTAATATGTTTGGCGATTCGATTTCTATTGTTGATCTGGAAAAGTTGTCGTCAGAGGAGTTTTCTTTGGGGAAACAGCCCGAACTTACAGAGCGTGACAAAGGTGAACTTTTATTCTTTAATGCAAAATTGTCTCACGATGGTTGGATGAGTTGTAATAGTTGTCACACCGAAGGCCATACAAACGGAATGGTGAATGATAATTTCAGCGACAAATCGTTTGGAGCTCCTAAACGGGTTTTCTCCTTGTTAGGTAAAGCAGGGACAGCACCATTCGCCTGGAATGGTCAGGCAAAAGATCTTCAAAAGCAGATTCATAATTCACTGCGTTTGACGATGCAAATGGATGATGAGCCAACGGAAAATCAATTGGATCAGATTGCAGTTTTTGTTTCGTCGCTCAAACGTCCTCCTTCGATTGATGTAGCAAGAGGTCAGGTGGATGCTGCCGCTGTTGCACGGGGGAAACAAATCTTCGCATCTAGTAATTGTAAGAACTGCCATGCCCCACCAACTTATACCGTTTCGGAGCGTTTCGATGTGGGACTTATCGACAAGGAGGGTAATCAAGCGTTCAATCCTCCAAGCCTGATCGGTGTGGGTCAGAGGATGCATTTCTTCCATGACAACTCAGCCAAGACGCTTGAGAGCGTATTCAAAGAACATAGTCATCCAGGTGGTGATTTTGGCGGGAATAACCTTAATGCCAAGCAGATTAGTGATCTTGTTCGATTCTTAAAGAGCCTTTGATTCTGGATGGAACGACTGGGCTTGTCTCGTTCATTCAATTCTTCGTACCCTAGCCTCGTATATTTTTGTCTCTTTCGAGCGGATCAATGCGTCCTTGGGCTATCTCACTACTGGTTATTACTTTCCTGATTACATCAGGTTGTGCAAATAATCCGCGTGTCAGGCGAGAAATCGATCAAATGGGTAGCCAGCGTCGAGCCTTAGAAGATCAGATTTATGATTTGCAGTACGAATACGATAAAAAGGCGGACGAAGTCGCGCGATTGAAGCAGCAGGTCATTCTGTTAGAGCAACAACTGGACCAGCGTTCAGAGAAAGATCAGGAAATTGAGTCCGAATCAAATATAGGTCCTGCTTTGATCGATTTATCGTCAGGTGAGGTACCAAGAAGGATTGCTCCCAACATTCGGGAGGTGTCCGGTCATCCGTTAGCTAATGAGGAATCTATTTCGCCGGTAAATCATATTGCCTCTGGTAAGCAACCTTCCCCGTTTTCGAAGTTGGTTCAGAGTGTCGAGATAAATCAATTGAGAACGGTGATGCGTGATGCAGATGGTAATCGTCTTACCGATACCGTTGTTTTGCATATAACCCCTCGAAATGCAGAAGGTGAATTTGTTGCTGTCGCTGACGACGTCGATGTGGTGATTCGCGAGAAAGATGCGACAGGTCATTTGCTGGGACAGTGGAAAGTGGCTCAGAGTGAATTACACCGTATTCTTACCAAGTCAATTTATCGCACCACGATACCGATCGAATTGGATTTAGTGCAGGAACTGGATCCGTCAGCGGAGTTGTTTCTTGATGTTCGTTTTGGAGTGCGAGGCGTGGGTACATCAGGCGTACTATCGTCCCGGGGTATTTCGACATCCCGATCGAACTGGACCCCTTATCGTTAGAATTGGAATGAACACAACAACAAAGGCTGAACTGTTTCCAGTTCAGCCTTTTCTAGTTTTATCGAAGCGTTCAATAACGTTACGCTTCTGCCATCGTTGAAACAACATTATCGATCAGCCCATAAGCCTGAGCCTCCTCCGAGGACATGAAATTATCACGATCGGTATCGGCTTCGATGGTGGCCAGATCTTTACCTGTGTGTTTGATAAGGATTTCGTTGAGCTTGTCTTTGGTCTTTTGGAATTCTTTAGAGTGAATCAGAATTTCTTCTGCTGTGCCCTGCATACCTGCCAGTGGCTGATGAATCATGATTCGGGAATTTGGAAGAGCGTAACGCTTACCGTCGTGTCCGGCGGTAAGTAATAGAGCTCCCATGGAGGCGGCCTGACCGATACAGTACGTTGCTACATCACAAGTGATGAACTGCATGGTGTCGTAAATAGCAAGTCCTGCACTGACGCTTCCGCCGGGAGAATTGATGTAAAAGTGAATATCCGCTTTTGGGTCGTCAGACTGTAGGAATAACATTTGAGCGACAATTGCGTTGGCGACTTCGTCGTTTACACCAGAGCCCAAAAAGACGATACGGTCTTTGAGCAATCGGCTGTAGATGTCATAGACTCGTTCGTCACGACCGTTGGATTCGACTACGTATGGAATTGGAGGCATAGCTGCGATCTCCGTTGTAAATATTGTGTTTGTGTTCTATTCGGACGTTTCGTTATTGTCGGCTGAATTCGTATTGTCAGCGGGTTTGCGGAGCAAGTCGTCCACCACGCCGTAGTCTACAGCTTCCAGAGCCGTCAGGAAAAAGTCGCGGTCGGTGTCTTTAGCGACGTCTTCTTTTGATTTGCCGCACGCGTCTGCAAGAATTTGATTTAGTACGTCACGGTTTCTTAGGATTTCATCAGCCTGAATGTTAATATCACTAATCTGCCCGCTCACACCACCATAGGGCTGGTGCATCATCACTCGGGAGTGAGGCAAAGCAAATCTTTTCCCTTTGGTTCCACCGGCTAGTAGAACAGCAGCACCACTGGCGGCCTGCCCTACACAGTAGGTGGCGACCGGGCAACTGAGGATTTGCATCGTATCGTATATTGCTAAAGTGGCCACCACACTACCCCCGGGGGAATTGATGTAAAAGTGGATATCTTTATTGCGGTTTTCACTTTGCAGATAGAGTAGCTTCATAACTACTTCATTTGCATTGCCAGTATGAATCTCGCCTTGAAGAAAGACGATTCGATTTTCTAACAGTAAATCGCCCAGCGTCAGTTGTCGCTGACGCTGTACGTTTTGGTAACTGTAAGAATTCGTTTCGTCCAGATAGTGAGGTGGGGCAAAATCACTTGGTAGTGGAGCCTGACCTGCAGCTAACTGTTTGTCATTGAATTGCTTAACGCTCATAAATCCCGTCCAGTTATTCTAAAGGGTTTTCATTGGCGTCAATTATGCCACATGTTAGCATTTTTGGGGAGATGGGATTGAAGGCAAAAATGCTCGGGAACACGACAAAAAAACGTCAGCAAGGTAAAACTTGCTGACGTTTGTATTCGTATGCGAATGAAACGCTTTTGAATTAACCGTGTTTATTCTTCAGAGGTTTCTTCAGCTGGAGCCTCTTCCGCAGGTGTTTCGGCTACTTCTTCTTCAGCTTCCACTTCTGCGACAACTTCTTCTGCAGGTGTTTCGGCTACTTCTTCTTCAGCTTCCACTTCTGTGACAACTTCTTCTTCGTCGATGGGTCGGCTAACAGGTTGAATGCCACTGATCGCAGCGGACAAAGCGAAAGCATCGCGATCTTCATCTTCTGGAAGGCCCGTTTCAGTGAAGTTGGCTGCTTCGGTAATTAGCTCGATTGCCTGACGCTCGATGATCTGGTTTCGCAGAGCATCCATGTCCCCTCTTTTTTCAAGTTGGGCCCGTACTGCACGTGGTGAAGACTGTTGCTGCATAGCGATAATCAGAATTTCGCGCTCGATATCTTCCGGAGTTGCTTCCAAATCGTGATCTTCGGCGATGCGTTCTAGAATGAAGTGTTCTTTTAAGGCCTTTTCAGTGCTTCCAAGTAGATTTTGCTGTATGCGGTTGATGTGTCGACGAATTTCTTCGTCGGGAAATCCACTAGCCTGTAGTTCCAGAATCGAACGTTGTAATTCTCGTTGGGATTGGCGTCGTAATAATTGAGGAGGTAATTCCCAATTAGCATCCGCTGTCAGTAGTTCCGTGATTTGGCCACGAGTACGTTGTTGCTGATGATAGTTAAGCTGACGCTCTAGTTCTTCACGCACTGCTGCTTTCAAATCATCTTCAGTTTCGAAGCCTCCGACTTCTTCCAAAAATTCCGGAGTCAGTTCAGGAGGAGTTGTTCGTTTGACACTGTTGATTGTTATACCGGCCGTATATTCCTTGCCGGCCAGATTTTCATCATCGAGTGAATCACTGAGTTTTGCTGTCGTTTCTATAGAGTCACCGGCACTAGCACCAATTATGAGGTCCCCAAAGCCATCGATTGCTCCATCTGAGAAGGATAGGCTTCCGCGAACAATCACATTTTCCTCACTCACCGTTGAGGAAATTTCATCCCCGTCTTGGAAGGTGATTGAAATATTGACAGTATCGCCCGCTTCCACTGTACCTTCCACATCTTCAACATTTCCATACCGTTGCAGCAGTTCTGCCGCACGTTCGTCGACTTCTTCGTCACTGTATTCGTGAACGACTTTTTCGAGATCTAGTCCCTTCCATTCGGGAAGTTCGAATTCAGGACGTACTTCAACGTTGAATTCGAATGTTAGATCGCCATCTTCCGGCATCTGTACTGCTTCGAAGTTAAAGTCCGGTTCACTGATAGCAGAGAAATCCTGCTCATCGGTAACCTGAGACATCGCATCCATGATCAAAGAACCTTTGACTTGATCAACAATGTCACTCTTGAAGCGTGATTCGACGAGCTTACGAGGAGCCCGGCCGATACGAAACCCAGGAATTTGTGCCTTTGGCATCAAATCACTATAGGCTTCATCTTTGTACTTTTCGATGTCAGCAGCAGAAACCGTCACGACGACGTGTCGTTCACATGCCCCTACTTCTTTGACTTCCACCGCGATGTCGAGACGATCTTCATCATCTTCAGACTCAGAGGCTGCTTCTTCAACCTGATCTTCAACTGTTTCGTCAGTAGTTACTACGTCCAGAACTTCTTCTTCCGGAACTTCATTTGTATCTTGGTCGGACATTTCCCAAACCTGTTTCTTAGTACATGTTCCCGCTTGGATTCGGGAAACTATAATGCCCATAAAAGCCGAATGACACGTCATCATCACGTGTCATTTACCTGCTATAGGTTGTTATGAATCTCAGAACTTTTGTCCTGAAAAAACTTCATCCGGTGACTTAGGCATCCTGCAACTTGTATGCCGAATGAAGGCAAAAAGAGCGGCTGATGGGATTCGAACCCACGACAACAACGTTGGCAACGTTGTGCTCTGCCAACTGAGCTACAGCCGCTTAATTGGCATGTTTTAAGGGGTGGAAATCCAAAAAACATGAAATTACCTGTAACAGGTTCTGTTAGTTTAACTCAGCAACCCTACACGCTAAAGGGGGACGAACGCCTGAAAATCAAGTTTTTTTCTGTGTTGAGTCCATTATGCAACGATTGGATTGAATGTACCTGTAAGCAAGCAGTATGCGTCATTTTCCAGTAGTGACAAGTGGTTTTCAATTACTGCTTCTAAGATTGGCAAACACAATAGTTTTAGTCGCATTGCAGACAATGTGGTCGGATAACCTGAATAGCAACTTGGCCGTGGATAAAAATTCTAATTCTTACCATCAACATTGGGTTAAAAACCGAATCAAAAGTTCTAAGATTGGACTCAAAAACAATTTTTTCTTAATTGTAGAGCCTTCCTTCGATGGCTAAAATTGATTTTTGAATAGTTTTTTGTTTAGCGTCGTCGTACTTTCCTCGATTATATAAACTTACGTTGATGCGTTAATTTAATATTTCCTGGTAAGTTTTGCCGACTGCTGGTCGCTGGTTAAGTCCACGTCAAAGTTCTCTTAACTTATCTTTTTCGGATCATTTCACTGCTGAAACCTTTATATGAACGTTGATTTCACGGTTTTCAAAGAAGGCCAACCCTTGAAGACGATTAGCGTAGGACTTCCTGTCGTTATTGGCAGAGGGACGGACTCCTCACTGACAATTAAACATCCGTTACTGAGTCGTCGGCATTGTGAAGTTTATGAAGAAGCTGGTCAGGTTCTCGTTAGGGACTTGGCTTCTCTCAATGGAACCTTTGTAAATGATATCCGGGTGGAAACGGCCCTCCCTTTGGTCTCTGGAGCTCAACTCAAGTTGGGAGCCGTAGAGATGCAGGTGGTATTCGAAGGCGGCACTTCGGCTGATGTAA
This sequence comes from Rhodopirellula sp., assembly GCA_002698965.1. Classification (GTDB taxonomy): domain Bacteria; phylum Planctomycetota; class Planctomycetia; order Pirellulales; family Pirellulaceae; genus UBA721. The sequence goes on from PAAT01000054.1 coordinate 11,963, forward strand.
GTGAAGCTGATTTTGAAATGGGAGCAGTTGCAGCTGCTCAAACAGAACCAATGCCGATCGCAGGAGGGGCACCTCCGGCAGAGGTTGAAGAAGGTTCTTTTGACTTAGCCGATTTTGAAGTCAATGAAACTCCCCCTTCAGAAGAGTCGGCAGGTGATGACGCTGGTTTTGACTTAGCTGATTTTGAAGTGGCAGATGAGGCTGTTGAACAAGCCCCGGAAGTTGGTGACGCTGTTGCGGAAGCTGAGAGTCTTGATCTTGGGGATTTTGAAGTTAATACTCCGGAAGCAACTCCCGCAGACGACATGCTTGACCTTGGTGATTTTGAAGTTGCCGCTCCGGCTGTTAATGAAAATGCACCGGAAGCTCAGGTTGAGCTTCCGTCATTGATGGATTTGGCCGGTGGGCTTGAAGAAGATGTGGAGGAAGTGCCGGCTGCTGAGTCAGCATCGGTGGCCGAGGAACCTGCGGATGATGATCCCTGGGCGCCACCCACTAAGCCCAACGTTAATCCTGATGACGATGACCTGGACGCATTTCTAGCCGATCTCAGCTGAAATTTAAGAAGCCATACGGCCCCCCCTTTTCTCTTCCTGTTTCAGCCGGCGATAGTCGCTTGGCAAGGTTGATTGGTTGTTGTTGGTAAATTTTCCCCCGCCACTCTTTTGACGGTACAATCAACAGTCAGAGAAAAAGATTTGTACCTATAGAGTCATAGAGTGATTGTGATGAGAGCGCTTCGTATCGTTGTTCTGCTATTAATTGTTTTGAGCTACACCCAGCTTATAGCTCAGGAAGAGAAGTCCGCAGATAGCAAAGTTCAGAAAAAGGAACATGCGAATCATCTGGTGAATGAAACCAGCCCGTATTTGCTTACGCATGCACATAACCCAGTGGACTGGTATCCGTGGAGTGAGGAAGCGTTTGCAAAAGCTAAGCAGGAAAAGAAAATGATTTTCCTTTCGGTTGGTTACTCCAGTTGCCACTGGTGCCATGTCATGGAACGTGAGTCATTCGAAGACGAGGAAATTGCGGAGTACCTTAATGAGAATTATGTGTGTGTCAAAGTTGATCGCGAAGAACGTCCTGATGTGGATCAGGTGTATATGACGGCCGTTCAGGCATTGACGCGGCGCGGCGGCTGGCCGATGAGTGTGTTTCTCCATCCAGATGGTCGTCCTTTCACGGGCGGTTCTTACTTTCCGGCCCGGGATGGGGATCGTGAAGGGATGCCCGGTTTTTTAACCATTATTAAAAGGCTGCAAACGATTTGGTCCGAGCAACCGGAGCTTGTCGAGCAACAGGCCACGCAGGTCACTCAAGCGGTTAAAGCAGAATTAGAGGCTCGGATTCCTCGTTCTCTTTTACCACTGACAAAGGAAGTGCTGGATAAGACATCTGTCGCCTTAGCAGAAGAGTTTGATCAACAGTGGGGGGGCTTTGGATATAGTATCGCTAACCCCAATGTGCCGAAGTTTCCAACACCTGGGAATCTGGAGTTTTTACTCTATCGGGTTTTGCAGTTAAGGGCGTCTGACAACTCGGGTGGAAAAGAGCTTGAAATGCTAACAACTCAACTTGATCATATGGCATTGGGGGGTATTCGTGACCATTTGGGGGGAGGCTTTCACCGCTACAGCGTAGATCGCTTCTGGCACATTCCTCACTTCGAAAAGATGCTTTATGACAATGGGCAATTGGCATCCGTCTATGCGGCCGCTTATAAGCTAACCGGTAATGTCGAGTACAAGCAGGTCACCGACGAGCTTCTACAGTTCGTGTTACGGGAGATGACCGACGAGTCAGGTGGATTTTATTCGGCTTTGGATGCTGATAGTGAGGGTGAAGAAGGCAAGTTCTACCGTTGGTCGCGAGAAGAAGTCAAAAAAGTATTGACCGATCAGGAGTACCGGTTATTTGCTGATATTTATGGTGTCTCGGACGACCCGAATTTCGAAGAGCACTACTATACATTACTGTTAAAGTCATCTGTTTCTGCCATTGCCAAAGAACGCGCTGTTTCCCGTGAAGAATTAAAATCTCAATTGGTGCCTCTTCGCGAAAAACTACTTGCAGTACGTGCTGAGAGAATTCGGCCATTGCTGGATACTAAGATACTTGCTAGTTGGAACGGATTAATGATTCGAGGATTTGCCGATGCAGGACGACTTTTGCAGAATGATGAATATATTGCAATTGGGGCTAAAGCCGCCGAGTTTATTGTGCAAAAAATGCGTGATGGTCAGGGCAATTTACTGCATAGTTTTAACAAAGGAGAAGCACGCTTTAATGCTTATCTGCCTGACTATGCCTATATGGTGGAAGGGCTTAACGCTCTTCATCGTGCAACAGGTGATGAAAAGTGGTTGAGCTACGCGCGTGATTTAATGGATCAGCAATTGGAGAGGTTTTGGGATCAAGTGGCAAATGGATTCTTTTTTACTGCCAGTGATCATGAACGCTTGATTGCCCGTGCAAAGAACCCTGTTGATAGTGTTCGGCCGTCAGGCAATTCGGTTTCGGGGCAAAATCTCTTGTATCTCTATCAGGTTACGAAAGATGAGAACTACCTGGATTATGCCAGAAAGACACTTGATAGTGTTTCGGGCATTATGTCCTCTTCTCCTCAAGCTTCCCCACGCATGGCTATTCTGGTGAATGAGCTACTGAAATTGGATGAAAAATAAAGGCAGCTAACCGTCTACTCTCTGATTATTCGCTTAATGCTTTCTTCTCTTGGCGGTTAAAAGCATAGTAGAGCGGAATACTGAGGACTAAGAAACCAATGCTGAAGGCACTGAGTGTCAGGTCATCAATGGCGACTAAAAACAGAAAGACAGCGTTCGCTATCAGGGCCACGGCCGGCAGGAACGGGTAGCCTGGAATGCGATAGGGGCGTTCTCTGTTAGGTTCACGTTTTCGCAGAATGAATACAGCTCCTAAAGTCATAAAGATAAAGATAGTGGAACTGAATACAGCAATATTGGTCAACTGGTCAAAGATTTCGTGGGCTGTGTTTAGGTTGCGATTTCCTTGGTTTCCTTCGGCTCCCAGCCCTGTAAAGAGAACTAAACAGGTGACGAGCAGAAAGACGGACATGCTGGTAACTCCCTGCCCCAGAATGGCAATGTACGGAGCCCGAGTTTTAGGATGAACTTTCCCAAACGATGGAAGAAACATTTTGTCACGGGCCATGGCAAATAAGACACGCGGAGGTGTTAAAAAACCGGTATTTAATGCGCTTAAAGCACTGACCAAAATTATGGCCTCAATCAGATGTTTCCCAAAATTTGCCAAACCGAGGCTGATCGGAGACAGATAAGCGCTGACTGCTTCCTGCGGAATATCACGCAATGGATCTTCTTTGATAGCGACCATTTCATCGAGCGAAAAAATTCCGTGAAAGGAGATGTTGACGGTGATATAAATTACCATCAGTACCAAGGCACCGCCGATCAAAGCAAAGGAGAGATTTTTTTCAGGCTCCTTAATTTCCTCCGCGACACTTGTCACCATCCAACCCCCGGAATATGCCCACATCACACTTAACATGACTGCGGTGAGCATCTGAACCATCGAATTAGTGGAATCGGCAGATTGTTTCGCATCGGTGAAATTACTGGCCGAAAACGTGTTGTGATCATCCAGAGATGCCACAAACGGTAGCAAGGCGATTCCAACCAGCACGGAAACTTTGATGATGGTTGTAATGTTCTGGATGAAACTACCCCAGTAAACGCCCATGCAATTAATAATGGTTAGTGACATCTGTAATGTCAGTACGATAATAATGATCTGCAGCGTCGTTAATTCGATTTCCAGAACTCCACCGAGTGTCATAGTGAAATAGACAGCTAACGCTGAGTTGGCTGTCGACTGGAAGAAGATGGATTCATTCCAGCCTGAGAGGAATGCCGGAAGTCGACCGTATGCCTGACGTATGTAGACATAAGTTCCACCGGCTTTGGGCATCATCAGGCTTAGTTCGGCCATACAGATGGCACTAACAAGTGTTATGATGCCACCGGTAACCCAGACGACCATGATCAGTGACACGCTGTCACTTGCGGCGGCGTTGGCTGCTGGCTTAGCAAAAATCCCCGAGCCAATAACGGCCCCCACCATCATGGCGATGGCCGACCATTTGCCAAGTGTCTTAGAAAGTGTAGGGAATTCGTTTGTCGGAGGAGTTGGTTTGGCCATTTAGATCATTGATTGCTATACCCACGGAATCGCTAGTGTTGTTTATAGCAAATCACGAATCTCATCGGGGAAATCATGTTTCTCCGAGTCCATTTTTTTCTTGAGGTGATCGACTTTATCTGAAAGCTCCCCGATCTTTTTATGGCCGTCCACTACGACACCGTCTAAATCAGAGACTTTCTTTTCGAGATGAGTGAACAGTGACTCCAACTCAGTCACTCGTTCGTCGAGTTCATCTCGTTGTTCGTTTGAATCAGCCATTAAAATCCATACTTTCACAGAATGACTTGCACGCTTGGGCAGCTAAAACTATAGGGACTGTACACCAATCTGGGGAAGAGAGGCAAGCTTGGCCTAGAATCTGAGGAAGTTTCGGAGGTCGTTTAGCACGATCTGAGGGTTCTGGATGATCTGCAAGGCAATTAACGTACCTAGTAATAATGCAAAGCCGATCATCGACAGTGCGTAAGGATTGGCCGACAATTTTATCTTCTTGAGGTGAGTTGACAGTTCGACTCGTAATCGAACCCAACTCGCGAGATTCTGATGGTGCCCCACCGCCACGATCTGGCAGCTGCGCATTGTGTTTTTGGAGTCAATACTCAGCTGGATACCCAACTGAGGTAATTCAACACTGTCACCGGCCCATTTTGCCTCTTTGTCTAGTTCCGCCACCAGAATGCCTAGAGATGTTTTTAGCTGGGTGGGGGTGATGTTGTAGATCACTAATCGAGGACGACTGGTCATACCAATCAGGAGGATACTGAGAATGTAAAAGGCTCCCAGTAAAGCCCAGGTCCAGACGCCAAAGGCTGCCAGAGCCTCTTCAGGAACAAACAATCTCATCGGTCCGATCATGATCAGCCCGGAGATACTTAAAGCCAGTGAGAAAACGTCTCGCGCACCGGTTGTAACAAACGGTTGTCGAGAGGCATTGATTAGGCCCATTAGCATCAAATAGACAGTGAGTGGACCGAGAGCGATACACAGGTGTGCCGTGCCCATAGTTTGATTATTCCGGTTAGACGAGTTATACGAGGTTTTATTCTAAGGAATGAACGGGCAATAACCAATAAACCCTTGAAAAAAAGGTTAAAAGTGTTGGTCCGCAGACAGTAACTACCCAAGACTGAATTTGAGTGGTAAACTTTGGAATCCAGCCTGCTTTCTTCCTGTAAGTTCAGGAGTTTAAGGTTTGGTGGTGACTAAATACTACTTGTTTTAGACCAAAAACGATTAATCTATGTCAGAAACTGCAAATATCGAACAGTTAGCTATTAATACGATTCGAACTCTTTCTATGGACGGTGTTCAAGCAGCCAATAGTGGGCATCCAGGGACTCCAATGGCGTTAGCGCCGGTTACTTATGTGCTGTGGAATGAGTTTATGAATTATGATCCCGCGGCACCAAACTGGGCTGCGAGAGACAGATTTGTTTTGTCTTGCGGGCACGCTTCGATGCTACAGTATTCCATCATGCATTTAGCTGGGATCAAAGCAGTGGATGCGGTGGGTAATGTTACCGACCAGCTTTCAATCACGCTTGATAATATCCGTAATTTTCGTCAGTTACATAGTCCCTGTGCGGGGCATCCGGAATTTGGTGAGGCCGCAGGAATTGAAATGACAACGGGCCCTTTGGGTCAGGGTGTTGCTACAAGTGTTGGAATGGCGATTGCCGGTAAATGGTACTCAGCTCGTTACGATCGGAACGAGACCTCTTTATTTGGCTTCGATACTTACGTTATTTGCAGTGACGGCGATTTAATGGAAGGGATTGGCTGTGAAGCGGCATCGGTTGCTGGCCACCTGAAACTTTCCAATCTTTGCTGGATTTATGACGACAACAATATCACCATCGAAGGTGAATGCGATCTGGCTTACTCTGAAGACGTGGCCACGAAGTATCAGGGACTGGGCTGGCACACAGTCACGGTAGACGATGCTAATGATCTTGACGCTATCCGTGCGGCATTGACGGAATTCAAAAATACAAATGACAAGCCAACTTTGCTCATCCTGAAGAGTGTTATCGGTTATGGTTCACCGAACAAAGCCAATTCACATGCGGCTCACGGCGCTCCTTTAGGTCTGGATGAAGTAGCTTTGACCAAAGAGTTTTATAACTGGCCAACGGGTGAATCGTTCCTCGTGCCAGAAGAGGTTGCTGCTCATTTCGAAAATGGAATTGGGCAGCGCGGTGCGGCCGCTCGCGTTGGATGGGAAACTGATTACGAGGCTTATAAAGCAGAGGATCCTGAAGCAGCCTCTCAGTTGGAAACTATTTGGAGTGGTGCCCTTCCGACAGATTGGGAAGAAGGGATTCCAACGTTTGAAGCCGATGAAAAGGGCATGGCAACACGTGTGTCTTCAGGAAAAGTGTTGAACGCCCTTGCTGAGAAGTTCCCCTGGTTGCTTGGTGGAAGTGCCGACCTCGCGCCTTCCAATATGACAAATCTTAACTTTGAAGGTGCTGGTGACTTCGGCCCTGAAAACTACGGTGGGCGCAATTTTCATTTTGGCATACGAGAGCACTCGATGGCAGCAATCTGTAACGGAATGTCACTTTCCGGATTGCGATCCTATTGTGCCACGTTTTTTGTATTTACTGATTATCTACGTCCGGCACTACGCTTAAGTTCCATCATGCATCAGGATGTGATTTACATCATGACTCATGATTCGATCGGACTTGGGGAAGACGGTCCAACCCACCAGCCTGTTTCGCATTTGGCTTCTTGCCGAGCGATTCCCGGCGTAAATGTATTTCGGCCTGCAGATGCCAATGAAGTCGCTGAGGCTTATCGCACGCTGGCAACTGCGCAGAGCCAGCCATCGATGCTGGTCCTGACACGCCAGGGGTTGCCAACCTTGTGTCGCAAAGATTACGGGGCTGCCTCTGGTACTTCTCAAGGAGCGTACATCCTCAAGGATTCCGAAGATACGCCCCAAGTGATTCTAATGGGGACTGGAAGTGAAGTTCACATTTGTCTGGATGCCCAGAAACAACTTGCTGCTGAAGGCATCGCTGCTCGTGTAGTAAGCATGCCTTGTTGGGAGCTTTTTGACGCGCAGACAAAAGAATACCGCGAGGCGGTACTGCCACCTGCAGTGACGGCACGGGTTGGTTGTGAAGCAGGTTTACGTATGGGTTGGGATCGCTACATCGGATCGGAAGGAAAGTTTGTTGGAATGGTAGGATTTGGAGCCTCTGCTCCGGCTGGCGTTCTTTATGAACACTTTGGAATTACCGCTGAAAATGTCGTTACACAGGCGAAAGCTGCCATAGCTCGAGAATAATTATCGAGGAACTATCCCTGCAAACGGTTGCACGTGAATGATAAGCGTTGCAGAATAGCGATATTGAATTATCTGATTTTAAGTCTAACTGAAGGCTATATTTCATGAACGTTGTGCCGCTTGGCGACAAGGTTGTAGTGAAACGAGTCGAGGCTGAAGAAGTAACAGCCGGAGGCATCGTGCTTCCTGACTCTGCAAAACAGAAACCTCAACAGGGACGAGTACTGTCCATTGGAGACGGCGTGTTGCTTCCGGACGGAAGTCGTTCAGCTCCTGAGGTAAACGAAGGTGACCGTGTTTTATTCAGTTCTTTTGCTGGAACAGAAATACAGGTCATGGATGAAGAGTTGTTGATTATGTCGGTCAACGATGTTCTGGCAGTGCTGGATTAGTCACTGGCGGCGTTCATTCACTTTGTTCCTATCTAATCAGCGTTTGGTGAAGGTTGCTGCTTGCCCAGTTTAACACTTTGCTTGCGTATAATTTCCTGCGCGCGTTATGTTGAGATATAATGAGGAATATGCAAACGGTATCGTTACGGGCAAATTTTTTAAGTTGATGCGATAACCGGGAGAGAGGAGAGACGAATGAAAATTCTTAAACAAATGGTGGTTGTAATTGCATGTTTGGGAATGCTCGCACCTTTGCAACTAATGGCTGCTGGCTTGAGCGATAAAGATCAACAGGCCATTGAGCAGATGGTAAATCGGGCGGTTCAGTATCTGCGAATGACTGGGCAGTCCGATGACGGTTCATTCTCAAAAGAAGCTAGTCCGGCCATTACTTCACTGGTAACGGCAGCCTTAATTAAGAGTGGCCGACCTGTAGAAGATCCCATGGTTGCTAAAGCTCTGAAGTTCATTGAAGGCTATGTACGTAAAGACGGTGGAATCCATCAGGATGGTTCGTTGTATCGAAATTATGAAACCTGCCTTGCGATTTTGGCTTTGGCGGAAGCCAATAAAGATGGGCGTTATGATAAGGCAATCGCAAATGCAAATAACTTTGTTCGTGGTATTCAGGTTGGAGCAGATGGCAAAGTGGCGAAGAGTTCGCCTGAGTGGGGGGGGCAGGGCTATGGAAAGCATAAACGCCCAGACTTAAGTAACACGTCCTTTTTCATTGATGCTTTGGTGGCAAGTGGAGCATCTGAAGATGATGCCGCGATTCAGGCTGCATTGGTATTCGTATCGCGGACGCAGAATCTGGAATCAGAACACAATACAACGGAGTTTGCCACGAAGATTGAAGATGGTGGATTTTATTACACTCCCGCAGCTGGCGGAACAAGTCAGGCAGGTAAAACGGCCAATGGTGGTCTACGCAGCTACGCTTCTATGACCTACGCAGGATTGAAAAGCATGGTCTATGCGGGCGTTGATAAAGATGACCAACGTGTCAAAGCAGCGATGTCCTGGATTAAGAAACACTATGACCTTTCTGAAAACCCCGGGATGGGAGCTGAAGGCCATTTCTATTATCTCCATACTTTTGCCAAGACATTAAAAGCCTTGGGAGTGGACGAAGTGGAAGATGCTAAAGGAAAAACGCACAACTGGCGCTCGGAGCTCATTTCTGAGTTAGCTCGTCGACAGAAACGCAATGGATCGTGGATAAACACTAAGAGTACTCGTTGGCTGGAGGCAGACGAAAATCTGGTAACAGGTTATCTTCTGTTGTCGTTGTCGTATTGCACCGATTAGTTGGCTTTCAGAGCCAGTGGTCATATAACATCCGAGCCGACGCGTGCTTGTAAATAGGAAGGTTTCTGTCCGAGTATGTCTAAGTATATTACGCGTTATGGATCAATGCGTTTGCTCGGCGTATTGGCCACTCGAAGTGAAGATCAATATGCCCGTGGCGATCGGGTTGTCGTCAGAACCAATCGCGGCTTGGAGACAGGTGAGGTTCTGCGTGAAGCTAGCGAGAACGCCATCAAACAGATGAAGAATCCTTCGAGTGGTCAAATCCTCCGAAGGATGTCTCTAGACGATAGTGCTGAGCTTAAGCGTCTGCAGGACCAGCAGAAGGATTACTTTAAGCGTAGCCAGCAAATTGTATCCAGACTTGAACTAAAGATGGAGCTGGCTGAAGTTGAGAAGTTGTTTGGTGGCGAACGTCTCATCATTTATTACATTTCGGAAGATCGAGTCGACTTTCGTGAACTGGTCAAAGAGCTGGCAGCCGAGTTTCAGATGCGAATTGAAATGCGTCAGATTGGTGTACGCGATGAAGCGAAGTTACTTGCTGATTATGGTGATTGCGGAAAACCTGTCTGTTGTAACACGCATTTGGTGCAGATGCCGCCGGTATCGATGAAAATGGCGAAACTTCAAAAGGCTACCCTTGATCCCACAAAGATTTCGGGACGCTGTGGCAGGCTCAAATGTTGTCTGCGATACGAATATGACACGTACGTGTCTTTGAAAGAAGATTTGCCTCGTGCTGGTACCGAAGTGATCACGAGTTCCGGCAGAGGGAAAATACTGAACCAGGAGATTCTCAGCCAGCAACTATTAGTGGAATTAGAAAGCGGTCGTCGGCTCATGCTACACGTATCTGAAATCTTGACGACTCTCGATCGCAAATCGCCTGATTACGAAGAGCAGGTTGCTGAGGGACAGCGTTTGCTCGCATCTGCTAAGGCTGACGAAATTGAGATAGCTCTCGATAACTTGACGCCGGATGAGAAGACGGGTGATCTTTTAGAAGATGACAAAAGTCGTCGTGGTAAAGGCAAGAGACGTCGACGCCGCCGGAATCCCAAAGGACAAAGAAAATCTCAGCAAGGGTCGTCAGAGTCCGGAGCCGAGGATAAAAAGAATACTTCGGGTGGCCCGCACGCCAGCGGAAAAAAGAAAAAGAGAAGACGTCGCCGAAGACGGCGTAGTGATAACCAACCAAACCAGAATCCTGAAGGTGGTAAATCAACATGATGAGTGAGTTTTCACACCCGTTGCTGGATTTGTTAGCAAAGGACACTCGATATCAAGCGGAAGCGTACGAATTCATTCGTAATGCCTTAAATTATGCACACGATGAACTGGGATTGGGGCAAATTGATCAGCAAGTACTGGCAGCTGCCATGGAAGCAGATGGTGATATTCCTGATGACGCTCATCTTACGGGGCAACAACTTTGTGAAGCGATTCGTCAGTACAGCATTTTGCAGTTCGGTTTTATGGCTAAAACAGTGCTCAATAACTGGGGCCTTAAAGAGACACTTGATTTTGGAGAAGTCGTTTATAATTTGATCGATATCGGTATGATGCGGAAATCAAATTCGGATTCCAAAGATGACTTTGCCGGTGTCTATGATTTTGATAATGTCTTTGTCAGGGACTTTGATATCCATAGTAAAGATGACCTGGTCATTTAGGCCATTACCAATGGTGACTTTGGTCGGGAAGCACATTCATGACGAAAAAAGAAGAAACCAAAACGGATTTCGTCGCTCCGGTCGTTTCTAAACCTAATCCACTTCTACTCAAGATTGCGATCGGATTGTTTGTTGCCTGGATTGGGATTTTATTCTGGATTATTAGACGTTCATAACACGACGTGTTCTTGAATTTTCTGCTTGTTAAGCGAATAATTTCATGCGTTGCGTTAATCCGTCTAGAGAGAGGCTGATACGGGAGAGCTCCGATGGAGGCTCAGAAAGATGCCTATCCCAGTGTGTTTTTATCGCTAACAGATGTTGATCTGCCAGTTGATTTCACTAATGACTATACCAAGTATTCTGACTTCAAGCCGTTAGCTAAAGGCGGCAAGGCTATTTTACAGACCTGCATGGATAATGCACTTGGGCGTATCGTTGTGCATAAGTCTATTCATACCCATATGCAGGACAACGTTCGTGAACGTCGTCGGTTTATGCGGGAAGCCAAGATCTCGGCTCAGCTTCAACACCCTAACACGATTCCAGTTTATGAAATTGGTAGAGACCCGGAGGGTAACTTGTATTTCACCATGAAGCGAATTGCGGGACTCAACCTTTATCAGATTATGGATCGTCTCAAGTGGGACTTTCCGGGTGTGCAGGAAGATTACAGTTTGGACAGATTACTCGAAATTTTGTTGCAAGCTTGCTATGCTTTGGCCAATGCTCATGCTCATGGAGTGATCCATCGCGATTTGAAACCTGAGAATATTCTAGTAGGCCAATATGGTGAGGTGTCGTTAGTGGATTGGGGGGTCGCAAAGGTTTGGGGAATGCCCAATGAAGACAGGACATTAGAGCAGCGGGAGCGTGCTGAAAGTATCACCGCAACTGGACAACGTCCAGGGACGCCTCTTTATATGTCCCCTGAGCAAATCATCGGGAATTACTATGTCGATAATCGCACAGATGTTTGGGCGATCGGAGTAATGCTATACGAATTACTTTGCCTCGAGGTTCCATTCAAAGGCCGGACGGTACATCAGACGTTCGATCAGATCATTCACGAAAAGCCTGCTCTCCCCAGCTACAGGCAACGCAACGACTTCAAGCGGGTGATCCCTTCGGAGTTAGAAGCAATAGCGATGCGAGCGATGTCAAAGAAGCCGGCAGATCGTCAATCAGGCGTTCGTGAAGTCATTGAACAGATTCGATCTTTTAGGAACAACAAGCTATTGATATCCTGAAGATACAAAGATAACGACATAAAAAAATCCCGGCATGGATGGCCGGGATTTTTCTGTTTTGTAAGAGTCCACTTACTGATTGGAAAGTGACTCGATTTTGTCTACTTGGCTTGGACGTAGTTTAGCTCGGTGGGAAGCGACCTTCGCGTATTGCATTCCCAGTCGAACCTGATTGGGATGGAAGTAGCGATCGACGGTTCCATTGAGGTGCCGCGCACCAATTTTGTGAACCAATTCTGGCCAGCTGAGTCCATCAGTGAAATGCCATGCTGCTGCCTGAGCAGCACTTTGATTCATCTGTCCTGTTCCGAGCATTCGGCAGAGTTCGATCACTTCCGGCTTCTTAGTGAATGACTCGATGGGCACAATATCGTATTTGACTCGGGGGTTTGGTTCTTTCTTCCCGTGTTCGAGGCACACGGTCATCACTTTGAATTTGCGAACTTTACCGGGTTCAATGTTCTGGAAGCCGCCCATACCGCCGCCGCCCATGCCCATGCCGCCGCCACCGCCCATGCCCATGCCGCCGCCCATGCCTTGCATACCGCCGCCGCCCATACCCATGCCGCCGCCCATGCCCATGCCGCCGCCCATACCCATGCCGCCCATTTGGCCTAGCATAGGTACGCCAGCGAATGCTTCAGGCAATCGTACTTTAAGGCCATTCTTCGTCTTGTTGCGGACGATCACGTTGGCGGATTTGCTATTACGCGGAATGAACATGACGTCGATGTCGCCGCGTTTCTTGGCTTCAAAGAAATCGACAAAATCCTGCTTGGTTACTGGAGAATCGCTGTCAGTTCGGTTGGCAGCATTAATGGCGATTGGTAATCCGATCGCATTTGCAGCGAGACCGAATAAAGCAACTCGACGTTTGATTTGAGCCTTGGACATGTTCCGATTTCCTCTTGAGTTTCGATAGGCAAAAAGGGCGAGCCTATTCATTAGGCCTGTTAACGGGCCTGCGCGTTAAAGGTGACGTATTTTATCCCTGTTTATTCTACGCAGTTTTAGTGTGCGCGAGCATAAAACGGGTTGTTTTAGTTTTAATCGCCCATATAAAGGCGGGCAAAATAGCCTTATTAGAATTATTTTGGCTTGGACACTTTCATAGGAAGGCGATAGCAGACCATTTTCTCGTCATCTCGAGCGAAGATTAAATCTTTGCTGAAAGCCGGGTGTGCCCATGTAAAAGCGGTTATTTTGTGCCGGCTCAATTCACTGTAACCATCTGAAGTCAAAGAGGTTACGACCAATTCCCCTTCGGCGTTTAAGCACATTGCCCGATTTGAATTATTGACCCAAACCAGTGATGCCTGGGGATTGCGTCCTCGCGGTGTAAGCTGATTTTTGTCGGTCCAAACGACTTTACCGGTTATAAGGTTAAAGCAGACTATACCGTGTTGTTTGTCCAGTAGATAAACGTGTTCTTCACGATATAAGGGTTGGGACATCAGCCCGCGCAAATACTGATTTTCTTCCCAAACTAGCTTTGCAGTTTTTAGGTCGTCCGAAACTTTGATCAATTTGGACCCCTCCCAGTATCCACAGACCAGAATGTGACCCTGTTCGTAAATAGGGGTGGCGATGGAGACACCGTAGGTGACTTCATAGGGGATCTTCCACTGGGTCTTTCCATTAGCTACTGACATTCCAATGATATGCTTGGGAGTCCAGCCGACTAATTGCTGAGTTTCACCACGTTTAATCAGAATGGGAGCAGTGTAACCGGCTGGATCATCTCCGTTTCGCCAAATCTCTTTGCCGGTGTTGCAGTCGAAGGCAGCAAAGCATCCATTGGGCTGGAGGGCTGCATGTACAATCACTTGTGAATCATTGACGACCAGAGGGGAGGCTGAATAACCCCAGGTGGGAACTTTGGCTTTTTCCTCGGCGACTAAGTCTCGTTGCCAAATCTTCATTCCGGTGGTTGCATTCAGGCAAGTTAGATGCCCAACGGCCCCCAGCGTGTAAACTTTGCCTCGGTGGAAAGTGGGCGTAACTCGCGGACCTTTGTTGTAGTCCAGATCTTTGTAATGTGCTGAATATGAAAATTGCCAAACCAGATCCCCGGTTTTCTTATTAACGCAGAAGACTCTTTCATTGCCAGCTAGCGGATCACTCTCGGTTTGGTCATTGTCGATTCGATCCATGGTGATGACCAAATCCCCTGAGACCGTAATGCCGCTATATGAGGGCCCAACGGCTCGTTCCCATACTAGTGTTGGTTTGTTGTTTGACCAATCTAGTTGTATGTTCTTTGGCGCAGACCAGTGTCCGGATCCTCCCGGACCTCTCCAGCGTGGCCAGTCATTCAGCGTTTGCTGAGCTTGCAGAGAGTTCAGAAAAAGTGAATGCACGAATAGTACAGCAACGGCAAACAGTTTGGTGAGGCTAAGATGGAGGTGCATAAACAATCAAAGTGAAATGCCAAAGCATTGGCAGTAGAAAAAATTGGCCTATTTTCATCATATGAAATTCCTAAAATGGTCTGTTGAACATTTGTGAAAATACGTGAAAAAACTTGTGATATTTGGCCTGCGAAATAGTTGACCACCGCTTTTCTCATTGGATAGACTACCCTTCCTGAAAGCACGGAATGTATTTAACAAAAGTTAGCAAGATCAGGCTCAGAAAATCGGGTTTTCGATTGTGAAGGATGCAGGAATGAACTCATTAAGGAACGCAATTTACAGAGGTAGCATCAGGCGAAGTAATATCTTTTGCTTGGTACCTGTCTTGTTGTTTGTAATGTTTGCAGGCGATGTTGCGTCAGCCGCTGAGGCAGCGGGAGCTACGGGCTCAGGTTCGGACAGAATCTTTTGGGGGATTTGCTTCGTCGCAGCGATGACAGCTCTCATTCAGGCTTACCTATTCTTTCGTGCGATGATGGCCAGCGATGAAGGTAATGAGCGAATGATTGAACTGGCAGGCCACGTTCGGTCAGGGGCCCAAGCTTATCTCACGCAGCAGTACAAAGTGGTCATGGTATTCTTTGGAGTGATCTTTGTTTTTCTGACAATCGCTGCATTTGTTCTCAAAGTACAAAGTGAGTATGTGCCATTCGCTTTCGTCACAGGAGGCTTGTTTTCGGGTTTAGCTGGATTCTTCGGTATGAAGACTGCGACCTGGGCAAGTAGCCGTACGGCCGCCGGAGCTCAGCGTAGTTTGAACGAAGGTCTGCGAGTTGCCTTTCGGTCTGGAGCGGTGATGGGGCTGACAGTGGTCGGTCTGGGGCTTCTGGATATTGTGATTTGGTATGCGATTCTGAAATGGGTCTTTGATCTTAATTTGTCGCAACTTTCAGTTACCATGTTGTGTTTTGGAATGGGTGCAAGTTCTCAGGCGTTATTTGCTCGTGTTGGTGGTGGTATCTTCACGAAGGCAGCCGATGTTGGTGCTGACCTGGTTGGAAAAGTTGAACAGGGTATTCCTGAGGATGATCCGCGTAATCCGGCTACGATTGCTGACAACGTTGGCGATAATGTTGGTGACGTGGCTGGCATGGGAGCTGACCTTTATGAGAGTTATTGTGGATCTATTCTGGCGACTGCTGCCTTGGGAGTCGCGGCATTTGATGCGGATAAGCAGATGGGAGCTTTGTTTCTCCCAATGTGTATCGCGGCAGTGGGGATCTTCCTTTCGATCATTGGAATCTATCTCATCAAGAGTGATGATGATGCCAGTCAGTCGGCCTTATTGAAGGCACTCGCAAAAGGGGTTAATACTTCGACGGTCTTAGTGGCCGTGGCAGCATTACTGCTGACAAACTGGATCATGGGGAGTGAACACTGGATGATTGCTCTGAGTGTTATTGTTGGTTTAGGTTCTGGGTGGATCATTGGATTTTGGACCGAGTATGTAACCAGTGATGAGTATCAACCGACCAGAGAGCTTTCCGAGTCAGCTCAAATGGGTCCGGCCAATGTCATTATTCGGGGGATTGCTGACGGAATGCAGAGTGTCTGGTTGCCGGTTTTGGTTATCTGTGCGGCAACGCTGCTCGCCTTTGGTTTTGCCAATGGCTTTGAGTTCCGTGATGTCAATGAATTTACCAAGGGGCTTTACGGAGTAGGGATCGCCGCCGTTGGTATGTTGAGTACGCTGGGTATTACGTTGGCAACCGATGCCTATGGTCCGATTGCAGATAATGCTGGTGGGAACGCCGAGATGTCAGGATTGGAGCCCATTGTTCGTGAACGCACAGATGCTCTCGATAGCCTGGGGAATACGACGGCTGCCACCGGGAAAGGATTTGCGATTGGTTCAGCTGCTTTGACCGCACTGGCTTTGTTGGCTGCGTACGTAGAAC
This sequence comes from Rhodopirellula sp., assembly GCA_002698965.1. Taxonomy (GTDB): domain Bacteria; phylum Planctomycetota; class Planctomycetia; order Pirellulales; family Pirellulaceae; genus UBA721. The sequence continues at coordinate 28,408 of PAAT01000054.1, forward strand.
AGGTTCGTGATGGTTTTGACCGTTGGGCTGTCGCAGCTATGACTGAAGAAGCGGATGGAAGCTGGTATAAATTGAACAGCCAGTTATTGGTGCAAAATCTTGCTGATGACCCAGATACTCAGGAAGAGGAAGGTCCGGTTTCTTGGTTAGCCTTTCCTGATGAAGTGAACCGCGCGTCCACGTGGCGAAAAACCGAGAGTGATACCGCCAAACCGATTGCCGGTGATTTTGAAATTACAGATGTCAGCGGAACACCACAGCGCTTGACAAAGGAACTAAAGCTTGAGGGTGAACGGATTTTATTAACCGTTGATGGGCAGGAAATGACTTTGGTTCGTCGGGACAAAGCAACGCTTCCTGATTTTGCTAGATACTATGATGCATCGCTACTCAATCCAAAGATTCTGGTGGGGGTCTTTGTGGGCTGTATGGCCACCTTTGTATTCTGTGCGATGACCATGAATGCTGTCGGGCGTGCTGCGGGTGGAATGGTGGATGAAGTTCGTCGTCAGTTCAAAGAAAAACCCGGTATCTTAGACTATACGGAAACTCCGGACTATGCGGCGCCTGTCCGTATTAGTACCGTTGCTGCGCAGAAAGAAATGATTGCGCCGTCATTGCTTGGGCTTTTGACTCCATTGATAACAGGCATATTGCTGGGCGTGGGTGGCGTGCTTGGCATGCTTGTAGGAACGATGACTTCCGGGTTTTGTGTAGCCATCTTTATGTCGAACTCAGGTGGCGCCTGGGACAATGCAAAGAAATATATTGAGACCGGCAAGTACGGTGGTAAAGGCTCCGCTGCTCACAAAGCTGGTGTTGTTGGAGACACGGTTGGTGACCCATTCAAAGATACCAGCGGCCCCAGTCTCAACATTTTGATCAAACTGATGAGTATGGTTAGTGTTGTGATTGCTGGTTTGGTAGTGCGTTACAGCCTTACAGCCTTAGAAATCTTCTAAGCATTTGCGGAACGCGAGTTGTTTGGCAGTTGAATGTCATAGACCGGTGATTTCTGCCGGTGACATTATTCCGATGTGCGAGTAAAATTCGTTATTGGCGCCGGCAGTGTGCGCTAGTTTTCCAATGGAATAGTGACTGTGACTGATTCAATAAACGAAGAAGAGTATTTACCGAGTTCCGACCGCCTGCCTCGTGGGGAAGTTCCTAATGAAGCAGAGCGAATCGCTCGTAGTTTGGAGTTAGCCCGAGCCGCGGCGGAGACTGCTGCGGAAAATGCTGGCCGTAATATTGTTGTGTTAGATGTTCGCCAACAATCAACCATGTTTGATTTCTTCGTGTTGGCAACGGGTTCAAGTCGCCGTCAGCTACACGCAATGAGTGAAGAAATTGATCACAAATTAGAAGACGATCTTAAAGACCGGCGAATTGGTATCGAAGGGTATCAGGAAAGTCGCTGGATTCTTCTTGACTACGGTAGTATTGTCATTCACCTGTTTGACGATGAATCGCGAGAATATTACAGTCTTGAATCATTATGGGCGGATGCAACGAAAGTTGATGTTTCTGATTTAATTCCGGCCGAACAGCTTGGTTAAGTCGTGCTTTGCGACCTAAGGATACGACACCGAACACCATGAATATTCTTGCTGAATTAAAAAAGAGATTTCACGATGTGATGGCAGAGTATGCTGGCGACTCGGATGTGCAAAGTCTGCTTGATATGATCAGGCCAGCTCAGGATGCACGTTTTGGAGATTACCAGGCCAACTGTGCAATGCCGCTTGGCAAGCAACTGGGGAAAGCTCCGCGCGACGTGGCAGCCGAGATTTTGGAAAAAGTCCAGATTGATGATATTTGCAGTCACACAGATATCGCAGGTCCGGGGTTTATTAATCTCACGGTTTGTCAGGACTGGCTCAACTCTCAGGTTAACTCCGCCGCCGCCGATAACCGCGTTGGTGTTGGCCTTGTTAAAGACCCTGAAACCTATATTCTCGACTACTCGTCTCCTAATGTTGCGAAGCCCATGCATGTAGGACATATTCGTTCGACGGTAATCGGTGATAGTCTCGCTCGCACGCTTCGGTTTCTGGGACATAAAGTGATTGCGGATAACCATCTTGGCGACTGGGGTACTCAGTTTGGGATGATTATTTATGGCTACAAGCATTTTGTAGACCAGCAAGCCTATCAGCAGCACGAAGTGAAAGAACTTAGCCGGCTTTATCGATTGGTTAATCAACTGATTGAATATTGGAAGAGTAAAAAAGGTCTGGGCTCCCAGCAGCGACAAATCGAAGAGCGTATGACTGATGTTGAACGTTTGGAACGAGTCGATCCAACAGGTGATAAAAAAGAAGATAAAAAGCATGCGAAAGCGTTAGGCCGAGCCAGAGGGCAATTAGCACAGGCTCGGCAGGCATTAGAACTACTGCATGCCAAAGTGACGGCTGTCGACGGTGATCAGCAACTTTATGCTTACGCACAGCAGCACCCGGATATTGCACGTAGTTCTCTTTTGGAAACGGCGAAGCTTCATGAAGGTGATGTTACGAACCGAGAGTTATGGGAAGAATTTCTGCCGAAGTGTCGTGAAGATATTCAACGAGTCTATACTCGACTGAACGTTGAATTTGATGTGGAATATGGAGAGAGTTTTTATCACGAGATGCTGCCGGGAGTTGTGGCTGGTTTGCAAGAGGTAGGTCTGGCATCTGAAAGTGAAGGTGCTCAGTGTGTCTTCCTGGAGGAATTCGAAACGCCGATGATCATTCAAAAGAGTGACGGTGCGTATCTGTATGCCACAACGGATCTGGCCACGATCAACTACCGAATGAAAGAATGGGATGCGGATGAAATTCTCTACGTTGTGGACCATCGGCAAAGCGAGCATTTTCAGAAATTGTTCGCTGTGGCGAATGCCTGGAACGCTCCGGACGTAAAACTGCATCACATCAGTTTTGGCACGGTTCTGGATGAAAATGGTCGTCCCTACAAGACGAGGTCAGGTGATGCAGTTGGTTTGGAAGGGCTCTTAGACGAAGCAGTACGTAAAGCATTTGAGGTCGTTTCTGCTAATGACGATGGAAAACCAAATGGACCAGAGTTAGACGAAGCAACTCGTAATCATATCGCTGATGTGGTTGGCCATGGAGCTATTAAGTATGCAGATTTGTCTCACAACCGAACCAGTGACTACGTTTTCAGCTATGACAAGATGATGGCTCTAGAAGGAAATACTGCGACTTATATGCAGTATTGCTATGCGCGAGTTCAAAGTATCTTTCGAAAGGGAGGTGTTGAACTGGCCGAGCTACGCCGAAGCCCACGGGCAATCGTTCTGGGACATGAGGCTGAACGAGCACTTGCTATGATGCTTATGCGTTACTCAGAAGCTCTCGGAAATGTGCTAGATGAATATCGCCCAAATCAGCTTACTAATTATCTATTCGATTTGGCTAAACGGTTCTCATCGTTTTTTGAGCAGTGCCCTGTTTTGAAGGCAGAGGACGAAGCAGTCAAACAAAGCCGACTTCAGTTGTGTGACCTGACGGGCCGAGTGATCGCTCATGGGTTGAGCTTGTTAGGTATCGGGGTTGTCGAACAGATGTGATCCAACTCCATAAGGAGCTCTTGGAATGGAAAACGAGAGAGTATAGAGACATGGCTAATCAGGCGCTACAATCGACTGACGAGCGTGAACGAGCATTATTAGCTTCGTATGCCATGTTCTCAAATTTAAGCGAAGGCCGCCGATACGAAGAAGATGAGCACCCGTATCGTAGTTTTTTTCAAAGAGATCGTGATCGAATTGTCTACAGTGCTGCTTATCGTCGTTTGAGCGGCAAGATGCAGGTCTTTACTGGAGATATGGGTGACTATCACCGAACTAGGTTAACCCATACTCAGGAAGTAGCATCCATTGCGAGAACGATGGGTCGAGCATTGCGTCTAAACGAAGACCTGATTGAAGCGTTAGCCTTATTTCATGATATTGGGCATCCTCCCTACGGTCATGCCGGTGAAGATGCGTTGGATGAATGTTTGAAAGATGAGGGGGGCTTCTCTCACAATCAATATGCATTGACGATTGCTGAAGAATTGGAGACGCGACACCAGAGTTTTCCAGGTTTGAATTTGACCAAAGAGGTTCTTTCAGGCCAGGCGACCCGTGTGGATAAAGAAGCTAACGGAGTGCAGCCATTATTGGAAGCACAGGTTGTTGAAGCGGCTGACTCCATGACCTACGACGCTCATGATGTAGATGATGCGCTTAAACTAGGGCTGGTAACACTTGACGAGGTTCACGAGCAGGAGATGATCCGAATCTGTGTTGATTTGATTAAGCAGCGAGCATCAGATTTGGGGCCGGAAGAGTATATACGTGCTTTGATTCACACGATGGTGGATTGTCAGGTAACCAACGTATTAGAAAATGCCGGACCATTTTTGGCAAATTCGGGGTGGACGTCTATCAACCATGTTCGTCAATCAGATTATCGAATTGGGACCGTTGGCGAATTGGCGGATACCAAAAAAGCAATGGAAGGATTCTTGTATGAACGTGTTTATCGCCATCCGGAATTAATAAAAACACGTGAGCGAGCTCAGTCCCAGATCCACACTCTATTTGATACGTTCGTGGCAAATCCAGCCCCCTTGCCGGCCCGTTTCAAGAAACGTATCGAAATTGTAGGCTTACGCCGCAGTGTGGGCGATTACATCGCCGGCATGACAGATCGGTTTTTCGAACAACAATACCTTGCCTTTGTTGGTTAAAGCTCGTAGAACCTTCTAGCTTCTCAACCCATTCAGTTTTAGAATCGTTGATGTATATCACCTCTTCTAATGGCAGTCTTTTGCCCTGCCGTTGGGACTTTTAATAACTTTTATTTATTCGCCGATTGGACGCGATTGTGTTTCGTTCGGCAAACATCTCATTAACGTTTTTATATTAAGGCATTTTTTATCATGGTTTTATGGGTGCTGCGTGCAGTATTCATGGCGATCGCTTTTGGCGCCGGAATATCGATTGTTACGCAAAATACAGAAGACTCTCAGGGACTTTTTACCGGAGTCACTCTCATTGTTGCCGCCGCTGGCATTGTTTCTTTCGATATCCTGATTCGCAAAAAACCAATCGATGTTATTTCGTGCAGTTATTTTGGAATTGTCATAGGACTATTTCTTACTTATATCGTCGGGGTCGCAATCGATCCGATTTTGACCTTTTCTAAAGTAGGAGATGTGGAGCACACCCGAGGGATGGTGAATCTCCTGTTGGCGATCCCCTTGTGTTACATTTGTACCTCTTTTCTATTGCAAACCCGGAATGATTTTCGGTTCATCATTCCATACGTTGAGTTCTCCAAAGAGATAAAAGGTAACAAACCTCTTATTTTGGATACGTCGGTTGTCATTGATGGTCGTATTGCAGATTTGGTGGATACAAACATCTTCGATAGCCAGTTGGTGATGCCTAAGTTTGTTTTGGCTGAATTGCAGAACATTGCAGACAGCAGCGACAAAATGCGTCGTACCCGAGGCCGCCGTGGTTTGGATATTCTCAAGCAACTTCAGGCAAACACAGAAGTTGATTTGTTGATTGATGAACGAGAGAGTGATGACATGAAAGATCAGCCCGTTGATGCGAAACTGGTCATGCTCGCAAAACAATTAAACGGTAAAGTCGTAACTGGCGATTACAATCTTAATAAGATCGCTACGTTACAAGACGTTCCGGTAATTAACCTGAATGACATCATGAATGCCCTGCGACCTGTTTTTCTTCCAGGTGAAGAATTCCAAGTTAAGATTGTTAAGGAAGGTGAAGGAGATTCGCAGGGAATTGGTTATCTGGACGATGGTACGATGATTGTCATAGAAGGTGGCCGGAGTCACCTTCAGCAAGTCGCGAATGTCTCTGTGACCAGTGTGTTGCAAACCAGTGCAGGCCGAATGATCTTTGCGAATTACGAAGGTGCAGTCTAAGAGCCTTCGCGGAAAACTTGAATCGCCGAATCCACTTTGGTACGTTGAGAGATTAAAGGCAGGCGACTGCGATCAGTATGGGGGTTCCAAACCGTCATTGGCTTTATTGGCAACGGTGGAATGTTCCTAAGCGGTCATTAGGGTACTACCAACTTAGGCACTGGAAATGGCGACGATCGACGCGGAAACGACTGAGCCCGGCGTGCGGAAAACTGCGCAGAGTCAGATCTCGATTCGGGGTGCGCGAGTTAATAATCTCAAAAACATCAGCCTCGACATTCCTAGAAATCAGCTTGTGGTAATTACGGGCCCTAGCGGTTCCGGGAAGAGTTCCTTAGCTTTTGAGACTCTGTATGCCGAAGGTCAACGTCAATATATTGAGAGCCTGTCTGTCTACGCCAGGCAGTTTCTGAAGCAAATGGAACGTCCTGATGTCGATATTATTGAGGGTCTTCAGCCAACGATTTGTATTGACCAAAGACAGGGTCTGCAAAATCCTCGTAGTACGGTTGCCACGGTCACAGAAATTTATGACCACCTTAGACTTTTGATGGCCCGGCTCGGTGCGCCGGTCTGCTACGAATGTGGAGAGTCCATCCGTCAGCAATCTCACGAGCAAATTCAGGATGCTTTGATGGCGATGCCGGAAGGTACGAAATCGATGATCATGGCGCCTATGGTACGTGGACGTCGTGGCCAGCATAAGGACATTCTTGAACAGATTCGGAAAGTGGGTTTTGTGAGAGCACGCATTGATGGACAAGTTTACGATGTTGATTCATTTCCCGAATTAGCACCCCGTAAAGTACATCATATTGATGCAATTGTTGATCGGGTTATTGTTCGTCCCGGAGTGCGTGCTCGTATTGGTGAGTCGATTAAACTTGCGTTGGAGTACGGTGAAGGTTTGATGATGCTCTGTTCCTATCATCCGTATGATGAAGAGCAGGAAGTGGAGGGAGGAGAGTGGCGAGATACACTTTTCAGTGCTCGCTATTCATGCCCGCATTGCAATATCAGCTATGAAGAAGTTGAACCTCGCACATTTAGCTTCAACAGTCCATACGGCGCTTGCCCAGAATGTGATGGTCTTGGGCAGTTTCATCAATTTGATCCTGAACAGTTAGTACCGGATGTCGATTTAACCCTAGGGGAAGGCGCGATCGCCGTGTTTGAAGGAGCGACCCCTAAACGACTTCAAAAGTACGAAGAAACGCTGAACGAATTTTTGACGTCAAAGAAGATCGATCGTGATTTACCAATTGGTGAGTGGCCCACGCGAATCCAGAAACAATTCTTCTTTGGAGTTGGCCGTAAGTATCCCGGATTGGTGGGAATGGTTGAGCAGGAGTTTGCTACGACCACTAGTAAACCTCGTCTGGAAGAACTCGAATCGTATCGTGACATTGTGGTTTGCAATCACTGTGAAGGCTCACGTTTACGACCTGAAGCCACTAGCGTAAAACTGGGGGGCGTTAATATCCATGAGATCGTGAAGCTATCGATCAATGAAGCTCGTGAATACTTTGCGTCTCTGGAATTCAATGATCAGGATGAGTTGGTTGGCAGGCCGGTGGTCAATGAGATCCTTCATCGCCTGCAGTTCCTCTCAAAAGTTGGAGTTGATTATCTGACGTTAGACCGATCGGCAGACACACTCAGCGGTGGCGAAATGCAGCGAGTGCGATTGGCGAGCAGTATTGGATCCGGATTGGTTGGTGTTTGCTATATTCTGGATGAGCCATCGATTGGCTTACATCCTCGCGATAATGATCGGCTTATTCAGTCGTTAAGAGATCTGCAGCAACTTGGTAATACCGTCATCGTCGTTGAACATGATGAAGCAACAATGCGTGAAGCGGATCGTATTATTGATGTTGGGCCGGGTGCTGGACAGAACGGTGGTGAGGTGATTGCCCAAGGGTCTCCCGATGAAGTACAGGCAGATACGGCGTCAGTTACCGGACAATACCTGATAGGTGCTCGGCAAATCCTTGTCCCTGAAAAACGTCGTAAAGTGAAGGCTCGTAAACAGATAAGTCTGGCACGTGCCACCACGAATAACTTGCAAAGTGTCTCTATTAAAGTGCCTCTGGAGACTTTTGTTTGTATTACCGGAGTATCGGGATCAGGTAAGAGCTCTTTGATCAATGAAACGCTGGCTCGGGCTATCACGCGTCATCTGGGTAACAAGTGTCCCAAGCCAGGAGCTTTTGGTGAGCTGAAAGGTGTGGAGTATATCGATAAGTTGGTTCAAATCACTCAGACTCCAATTGGGCGCACACCACGAAGTAATGCGGCCACTTACACGGGGGTGTTTGATGAGATCCGTAAGGTTTTTTCTCAAACACGAGATGCTAAACAGCGAGGTTATAAAGCAAATCGGTTTAGTTTTAATGTGAAGCAGGGACGATGTAGTAGCTGCGATGGGCAAGGTGTTCAAAAAATTGAAATGAATTTTTTGCCGGATATGTATGTGAAGTGTGATCAGTGTCATGGCGCACGATTTAATCGGGCCACTCTGCAGGTAAGGTACAAAGGTTTGACGATCGCCGATGTTTTGGACTTGTCCGTGAGTGAAGCTGTTGGATTCTTCGAAAACTTTCATAATATTCACAGGACCCTTCAAAGTCTTGAAGACGTCGGGCTAGGATATCTCAGACTCGGGCAGCCATCGACGACCTTGTCAGGCGGCGAAGCGCAGCGTGTGAAATTAGCGACTCAACTTGCAAGAGTAGATACTGGTAATACGATGTATTTGTTAGACGAGCCAACAACCGGGTTGCATTTTGAAGATATTCAGCGACTTCTCAATGTTCTGGGACGCTTGGTGGATCGAGGTAATACGGTCGTCGTGATTGAACATAATCTGGATGTCGTCAAATGTGCCGACTGGATTATTGACCTTGGTCCTGAAGGTGGGACAGGCGGCGGACAAGTCATTGCGACAGGTTCTCCTGAAGATGTCGCCGGAAATGAAGCCAGTTATACCGGACAATGTTTACAAAGTGTCCTAACAGGAGGTAGCTAGTGAAGGCAATTTTATTTGTTGCATTAGGAGGTATGGTAGGAGCCGTTCTAAGATATTTGGGGGGTACTGCCGCTGGAAAAGTGATGGGTGACGGTTTCGCTTATGGCACGCTATTAGTGAATGTCGTGGGCTGTCTGGTCATTGGATTTCTCGCTGGTTGGGGGTTCACCGCGCTGGAGGAGAACCCTAACGCCCGTCTTTTTGTTGTTACCGGTATGTTGGGCTCACTGACAACATTTTCGACTTTTGGTTGGGAAACAGTGCAATACCTGCAAGATGGCCGCTGGCAGATTGCATTTGTCAATATTGCGTTGAATTTAGCGATTGGGCTGGTGGCAGTTCTAGGTGGTTTTAGTGCCGGCCAAGCATTACTTGCTAAGGCAATTTAGAACCAAAAACAGTCAGATTATAGTGATTCTGACGGTTATCGCTACATCGACGCTTGCATGAATCCAATGCTTGCAATAATCTAAACTGATTGAGACACTCATGAGCCCTTCGCTAGGGGGAATACCCTAAGAATCGGGGCAAACGGTGTTTTGCCTGCACTGCGAGAGGGCTCGTGGGTAATAATTGAAAGAAGAAATACCTGACGTTTATATTCGTTTCCATTGAGGAGACAGGAGTAGAAAATGGCAACCATAGATAAGGCTTCCGAAACGGACTTTATGGCAGGCGCTGACATCCTTGTCGAAGCTCTGATTCGTAACGGCGCCGAAGTCGTCTTTGCCTACCCTGGTGGGTGTAGTATGCCTTTACATCAGGCATTGTTACGCAACGAGGACAAAATTCGTACAATTCTACCCCGCCACGAACAAGGCGGTGGTTTCGCGGCTCAAGGTGTCTCACGTACGACCGGTGTTCCCGGCGTTTGTATTGCCACCAGTGGTCCCGGTGCTACAAATCTTGTAACTGCGATTGCTGACGCCAAACTGGATAGTATTCCAATGATTGCGATTACAGCTCAGGTTCCGACGCCAGTTATCGGCTCTGATGCTTTTCAGGAAACTCCGATGGTGGAAGTCTGTCGTGGTATTACGAAACATCACTATCTGGTCACGGATGTAAACGATTTGGTCCGTGTCGTGAAAGAAGCGTTTCACATTGCAACAACAGGTCGTCCTGGTCCTGTTCTAATAGATATTCCGAAAGACATCCAGTTGTCACAATGTACTGTTGACTGGGATGCGGACATGAATCTTCCAGGTTATCGTTTTGGTGTGATTGATGAGCCGCCAGCCGAGCAACTGAATCAGGTGGCGGCCGCCATCAAGCATGCTAAACGTCCATTGATTTATGCTGGTGGTGGTATTATTACCGGCGAAGCGACGAATGAGCTTCGTGAGCTGATCGCCAAAACTGAAATTCCAACCACGATGACCGTGATGGGCTTAGGGGTCTTGCCGGCAACCGATCCACTTTGCATGGACATGCTTGGAATGCATGGATCCATCTATGCGAACTGGGCCGTACGAGATTGCGACTTGTTGATTGGCCTTGGTGTTCGTTTTGATGACCGCGTAACCGGGAAGCTTGAAAAATTTGCCCGGAATGCAAAGATTGTCCACATCGATATTGATCCATCGGAACTCAATAAAAACAAACCGGCTCACATTCCAATTGTGAGTGATGTCAAGATTGCACTACAGCGTTTGCTTCCACTTGTGGAGCATAAAGACGATATTGATGAATGGCGAGCTCAGTGCCGTGCTTGGAAGCAGGAGAATCCGTTGACTTACGATCATTCATTTGATGGTATCCTGCAACAGCATGCGATCGCTGAATTGTCACGTATCACACAGGAACGTGACACGGTGATTACCGTAGGTGTAGGGCAGCATCAAATGTGGGCTGCTCAGTTTTATCAGTTCAATAAACCTCGAACCTGGTTGTCCAGTTCCGGATTGGGAACCATGGGTTTTGGTTTGCCGGCGGCGATGGGAGTTCAGGCCGCTCATCCCGAGAAGCTCGTTATCGATATCGACGGCGACGGAAGTTTCCAGATGAATATTCAGGAACTTGCCACTTGTAAATGTGAAAACCTCCCTGTGAAAGTATTGCTATTAAACAATCAACACCTCGGTATGGTTGTTCAGTGGGAAGATCGCTTCATGGAAGGTCGTCGAGCTCATACTTATCTAGGTCCCATCGACGATGATGAAGCGCGTGGTAAAGGTACGAGCGCCTATGCCGTTGAACGTTATCCCGACTTTGTTCAGATCGCCAAAGGCTACGGATGTGGAGCAGCTTCCGTCTCACGTAAAGAAGATCTGGAAGCGGCATTGTTGGAAATGATCGAGTACGATGGTCCCTTTGTACTTGACGTTGAAGTTCCCTATCAGGAACACGTTTTGCCAATGATTCCCTCCGGCGGTAGCGTGGATGATATGATTACTCAATAGTCAGTGATCAATGTTAAATCGAAACCCGGTCCTGGTGGCCGGGTTTTTTTATCGGGTAACCAGAAATGACGGAACCAAAAAAAACGAAACTTGCACTGCATTGGCAGATTCTTCTCGGTATGGTTGCCGGTGGCTTGATAGGTGTTCTGCTGAATCTTACCGCTCGAGAGCATTTTGTCACTCTTGAAGGAAATGTGGCCGGATCGTTTACTCGCGTGGAGCTACAGGACATCAACTCGATGGCTTTGCTTACGACTTATACCGGTACTGAAAAGACGCAACATTTTGTCATCGGGAAATCACCAGCTTATCCTGATATTTCACACTCAGATATGGATTCCTTTCGTAAAGATCAGCCGGAACTATATCGGATGTTTCAGGAACACGGACGAAGTTGGGCACGTTGGGTGAGTGATTGGACGGACCGGTTAGGTGACCTTTTTCTGCGGATGTTAAAGATGGTGGCGATTCCTTTGATCGTGTGCTCCTTGACGACGGGCGTGCTTGGATTGGGGAAAGCGGAACGTATTGGCAAGATGTTTAGTCGTACGATGTTCTATTATCTGTGCACCAGCTTTTTAGCCATTGTCACGGGACTTCTGTTTGTGAATGTCATTCAGCCGGGCGAACGTTCAGAATCGGCCATGACGGTGGCTACTGATACGGTTATCAAGTCAGCCGAACCAGTATCAGTCATGTTGTTTTCACAACTTGAAAAAATGGTACCCACTAATCCGTTGCAGGCCCTGGCTGAAGGCGACTTCTTGTCCATTATCAGCTTCACACTCATGTTCGCCCTGTGTGCATTACTCGTGGGCGGTAAGACGCTTACGACGATTCGCGACGTAGCGGAAGCTGGCTTTGAAGTCATGATGAAGATGACGATGGCGGTCATTGCATTAGCGCCATTTGGTGTCGCCTTTCTGATGCTCAATGCAACGGCATTAAATGGTACCGATGTATTTGCTCCCTTGGCATGGTACATGTTAACGGTCTTGTTGGCATTGCTGTTTCATGCTTGTGTGACTTTGCCTGTCATTCTAAAGTTTGTTGGTAAACGAAATCCCTTGGAATTTGCGCGTGCAATGAGTCCGGCACTGCTGACGGCGTTTAGTTCGGCATCTAGCAATGGTACTTTGCCTTTGACAATGGCCAGTGTTGAAAAACGGGCACAAGTTAGTAATCAAACCAGTTCGTTTGTATTGCCATTAGGAGCAACGATTAACATGGATGGTACAGCCCTTTATGAAGCAGTCGCCGTATTGTTTATTGCTCAGCATACGATGAATGAACCTCTTTCAATAGGGCTCCAAATTACGGTGGCATTAACGGCCCTGCTGGTCAGTATTGGGGCAGCGGGAATTCCACATGCCGGACTGGTGATGATGGTCATTGTGTTACAGGCAGTGGGATTACCGCTGGAGATGCAGGGATTGATTTTAGCCGTTGACCGAGTACTGGATATGTTCCGCACTAGTGTGAATGTATGGAGTGACTCTTGTGGATGTGCGATTATTGATCGTTTTACTGAGTCGGGATCTGGTCCTGTTGAGGTTTAGAACCTCACCATAAATACTCGACGCGAGCGAACGCGTGGACGGACTTCGCCACAGACAATGACAGGTTGACCGTGCCAGTTTGTGATATTGGTGACCACGGGAGGCCAAGTGCCTGCATGAGGATTGTCTGCGGGATTATCCCCGACGTCTTTGGGGAAATCATTTGCTTTACTCCAGGAGTCCCTTTGTGGATTGTATGCAAGTACACCGGTAGGAAAGCCCGGGTGCTTGTCTTTAAGTAGGTCTGTTTGAGAGGCTAACTCTCCGTGGTCACCTGAAACCACAAGCAGGGCGTTATTAGTTGTAATCGCTGGTGTTGGTGCTGCAACAGCAGGACGTGGTAGCGTTGCCGTCTTTCTCCATTGGCGGGTCTGGAGGTCATAAGCGAAACCATCTTTCAGGTATTGTCGGCTTAATGATCCATCTTCGTTCTTTACTAAGTCTGTGCCTGAGAACAGACAGATGGTATTGTGGATAACCCCGGCAACAGCCAGCATTCTTGGAGCACCTGGCCAGGGTGGCAGTTCTTCCCATTGGAAATCTTTAGAGGTGGTAGTCAGGTCCAGTTTCCAAAAGACCTGAGCCGGACGTTCAGAGGTTGGTTTGTGCAATCCGCCAAGTACGTAAACAATTCCCTCATGGATGACCCCTGTCGTATTTGCTAATGGGGCTGGAAGCGATGGCAACTTTGAAATTCGTATTCCATTCTTTGTAAGTGTCAGAATAAAACAGTCAGCGATATGCTCTTTGCTGTCTCCTCCACCGATACAAAGCACACCGTGTGGAATCTTTAAAGCAAGCGACCGATCACTTTTGGCAAGGTTAAAGGAGAGCCCATATGCCAGAGGGCGAGGCAATTTGCTTTTGGACTTTCGCCATTCACCATTGGGGGTATCCAGGATGAAAATGGTGTCATACCAAACTTTACCCGTTTCCCAACGAGGCTTGTGGGGGAAATTAGCCCCGCCTGCGACAATTAGACTACCACCGGAAACACCGACATAGGGTGCGGCAAATCCTTCGGCATCGGCGATCGGAGGGAGCTCGTGGAATGTCTGGGCTGTCGCCAAACCCGGGATACAAAGGAAAATTAGGGCATGAAGAACGAATGCTATTTGTTGTGAGTGTTGATTGGAGTAGTTCACAGTGGCGTTTCTTTTTGACGGGAAGACTGCGGTAAAAACTGCTGCATTGTTGGTTTAAGTTAGGAGAGCCAAACATTGGACTCAGGTAATTGGTTTATCAGCGAGGGCTAATTCCCGGTTTGTTTTTGATGCTGTAAGCGAAAAGCTCCTTCACCACCTGACGGTCATGAAGGAGCTTAGACTAGAAGGCGATTGTGAATCTAATTCTTTTTGAACTTAAAGATCTCACCACCTCGCAACTGAGTTGTAAAGTAAACTTCACCGTCCTGATCTTCGCCAAAGGTGATGATGGGAATGTTTTCACCCGCGGCAGATTTATTTGGAATTTCATGATTTGCAATGATTTTACCAGTCTTGTAATCATGCTCCAGTGCCCAAATACGTCCTGAAACGTAGTCAGCATAGACGTACATTCCATTAAGCTGAGGGGCAGCTAAACCGCGATATATAACGCCACCGGTGATGGACTTACCGGTTTCGTGATCGTATTCAAAGATTGGATCGATCAGATCAGCCCGAGGACCAGAGCCTTTTTCACCAGATTCAGTGACGTAGGGATGATTACCTTCGCGAAGATTCCAACCGTAATTTCCCCCTCGTTTCACGATGTTGATCTCTTCCCACAGCTTTTGGCCAACATCAGCGGCATAGAATGTACCTGTGAGTCGGTCAAATGAAAGTCGCCATACATTTCGAAAACCGTAAGCGTAAATTTCCGGTTTAGCACCTTTGGTTTTTACGAAAGGATTGGACTTAGGCACGGCATAGTTTTTACCTTCGTCTTTGTGATCCACGTCGATCCGCAGAATACTACCATTGAGCGTGCTCAGATTTTGACCATTTTTCATAGGGTCACCACCTTTGCCGCCATCGCCTAGGGCGATGTAAAGGTATCCATCGGGACCGAAAGCCAAGGTTCCACCATTGTGGTTCCAGAATGGCTGAGGGATACGAATTAATTCTTCTTCGTAAGTTGGGTCCGCTTTATTGGGATCGTCTTTGGAGACGCGGAAGCGACTGACTACAGATGTATGCTCCGCATCAGCAGTAGTGTAGAAAAGGAAGAATTCACCAGTTTCCTTGTAATTAGGATGCATAGCGAAGCCTAATAGGCCTTCTTCGTTTTCTTTGTCTTTATAAGTAACCAACTCTTCGTGATCGAAGAAAACCGATGATTCTTCCACTTCCGAGTTCTTCTCGAAAATGTGAACCGAGCCAAGTTGGGAAGCTACAAAGATTCGATTACTGCCATCACCAGCGTGCGTTATCACGATGGGGCGTGCAATTCGAAGATTAGGAAATGCAGATTCAATCGACACCCCTAGCTCAGCAGCGCTGACAGCAATCGTGGAAAACATCATGGCCACGATTGCAAGAGATTTCATAGTAAGACTACGCATTGAAGTATATCCTTCTTAATAAACGTGACTAGTCGTCAACTTTGATCAATTCAATTTTGAAAATCAGAGTGGAGTTAGGGCCAATGTCAGCACCTGCTCCTCGCTCGCCGTAAGCCAGTTTAGATGGAATGTACAATTCCCACTGGTCGCCTTCTTTCATCAGTTGAAGAGCTTCGGTCCATCCGGGGATAACTTGATTTACACCAAAGGTAGCAGGGGCGCCACGCTTGTAAGAACTGTCGAAGACAGTACCGTTGATCAGTTTCCCTTCATAGTGTGTTGTGACTTTTGAGGTTGGTTTGGGAGTGGCTCCTTGACCAGACTTGATTACTTTGTATTGAAGACCGCTCTCGGTTACTTTAACACCTTCTTTTTTTGCATTGGCAACGAGAAATACTTCGCCTTCTTTCTTGTTGCTATCTCCAGCTTTGGATGCTTTTTCAGCAGCCATTTGCTGTAGGGCTTGCTGGAATGCAAGGAAAGCGGCCTGAAGTTCCTGATCGCTTTTTTCGACTTTGTCAGAAGACGCGTCCGTGACCCCTTTCAGGAAAGCTTCGAGATTCAGATTAACGCCCTGGGATTTCATGTTGTTCATGAAGTTTACCCCAAACGCGTAGCTACCGTCCTTGACAACATCCGCGATGGGGGCTGGCTTTTCCGGTTTTTCTTCGTCTTGTGCAAGAGCTGTAAGACTGAAAATGCTCAGCAACAGGCACGAAGTGATAAGTTGTTTAAACATGAAATTGTCCTTTCTGTGTCGATTCAAAAGGATTCGACAAATTGTTTCACCTACGAAACTTTGAGTTGGTATTTATATGCAGTTAGACCGTAGATCGGGATAATGCATTGATTCGTCTGGATTTTCCTGCCGTTACTTAACACATTAAAAGCAGATGCAGACCTGTATTCTAAGGGAGGTTGGGGACAAATACCATTGGCACGCGAACCTAATAATCTTCTCTTAGGCCCCTGTTTTTTGTCGATGATATTGGTAACCGGGGATAAAAAAGCAGATAGCGGATACGACTCCGAAGAGGAACAGGCTTTGTTTAGGAAAGACTGCCATCGCCACCGCCGTAGTAAATAACGCAATCGCCTGAGCGTAGAACTTACCGGTCAGAATACCGGCTTTGACCATAAACACCATACCACTGATGAGTCCGATAACCGGTGCCGCTTCAAGCACTTCCAATCCCATCAAGTATTCGATAGGAAATAGTAAGCCGATAGCGACTAAACTTGCAGCCCAGGCATGGGCGATTTGCCGTTCGACAAAAAGCACGGGGCCGAGTTTTTGACGCAACTTCCAGAAAACAGCAGCCCAGGCACCCAGGCCTAATGTCCACATTCCCGAATAATATAATCGGTTGTTGATATCAGCGAGAAACATCACATTGGTAAGCACGCAGGCCAGTAGTAGGACCAGACTATGCCACATCCAAAGAAGGCCCCAGTTTTGCAGGACGGCAGCGTGATGCGTTTCTCCAAGCCAGCGAGCAATGATGTGACTAAAGCGACCGGAGCTCGCTTTAATGGGTTGGTGGTTGATGTAGGCTTCAAGATCGTTGGCCAATTCGCGCGCGGAGGAATATCTCAAATCGGCAGGTTTTTGCAGGCATTTCAGAATGATCATCTCTAGATTACGGTCGATAGCCGGGTTGATAATTCGTGGAGCAACCGGTTCTTGTTCGAGCACCAGCATGATGGTATCCATCGGAGAAGCTGCCTGAAAGGGTGGCCGTCCTGTCACCATGTAGTACAAGATGGCACCTAAGGAGTAAATGTCCGAGTGGATACCGACATCTCCGCGTGAGCCGGCTGCTTGTTCCGGTGCCATATAGGAGGGAGTTCCCAGAATAACTCCCGTCTGTGTTAAGCCGGAGTCGCTCGTAGATTGTTTAGCAAGTCCAAAGTCCGTGATGTGTGGGTTGCCATCCTGATCGATCAGAAGATTAGAAGGCTTTAGGTCACGGTGAAGTATGCCCTTATTGTGAGAATAGTGAATGGCTCGGGAGATCGCTAAACCAATCTCAGCAGCATCCCGGGAGTTATAGAGTTCATTTTGAACAAGATCTTTCATGGTCTGCCCATGAATTAACTTCATTGAAAAGTAGGGGCAGTCTTCAAGCTCACCGACTTCGTATACCGGAACAATTCCATTGTGATCGAGTTTAGCTGCGGCTTCTGCCTCGTACTGAAATCGCTCCCGTTGTTCCTGACTAGCCAATCGACCGGGCAAAATCATTTTTAGAGCTACTTCTCTGTTAAGACTCTGTTGATTTGCCCGATATACGATACCCATCCCCCCGCGCCCCAGTTCTTCCAGAAGTTCAAAGTCTCCCAACCTGCAGGGGGTCGTTCGTGCGGGGACCACCTCCGAAGTCTCTGCTTCACATTCCAGTACGCGAAAGTAGCCACCTGCGACATCTGCTACCAGCATGACCGGTAATAATTCTCGTAGTTCCTCTTCGAATTGAGGAAACTGCTGATAAATGGTTTCCGGCTGAACGGACTGACCCTCAATGATTCTTTGCTGCAACTCGTCGAGCACATTTACGATCTGCTCGTTATATTCCTTCGAATGACTCGAGCCGTTGTCTGAAGGTGGGTTCACAGCGGTCATGAAGGAATTGTTTGAGAATCGATTTGTTGAGGGATTAGTTGATTTCTAAGTTTACGAAGCGCGCGTAGATATCGCATGCTGGCGGCGGCAGGTTTCAGATTCAGCGTCTGCGAGACTTCATCGTTGGATAACTGTTCATAATGCCGCATGATAATGATGTCACGGTCTAAATCATTGAGTTTCATCAGGGCATCTTCCATCCGATCGGCCATTTCACGGCGAGTAGCCTGAGCGGCGGGCGTTAAATCGCTGTCACGAAGTTGGTTCCCTAGATTGATTGTGCTTTGGTTTACCCCAACTTTTACAAGGCGATGTTCACGATCAACACTTCGTTTTGCTGTAGCCCGGTGACGCCGATGGGCATCAATAATACGGTCTTTTGCGATTTGACGTAGCCAGAGATGAAAGTCAATACCGGGGTTTTGAAGATACCGATCGATACGACGGTTGGCTTCAATCATCACGTCCTGTACCACATCACTAACCCCGACTCGTTGTCGTATCTGCTTATCTAAACGCATACTGACAAGGCGTTGCACAGCAGAACGATGACGCTGAAGTAAAGCATTCCAGGCGGTTTGGTCACCGCCTTTACGTCGTGCCAGTAAATTTTGAGTTTGTTCGTTTTCAGGCCACATGTGATGTTCTTTCGCAGTGAATCCGTAGCTTAGTGAATACGATGGTCAGCAATAAACCATGTAGCACATGATATATTAGCCGTCATTTTAACGGGCGGTTAGCGGGTTTTTTTACATTTGGTTGAAATTGCCTGAGCAGCCATTCTTCGGAACTGCTTTTGCTGATAGAGCATATATGGCTTTCCTACCCAGGCTAGTAGTGAGCCAGGCCGGGAGAACACCGTAATACGAAAATAAACCTCGTCCGTTTCCAAATTCCAGTCAACGTGAAAGAGCTCTTCCCCAATCGCAATATGCCCCATCGTTGTCCCGTAGGCGAATCCCGCTTGTTTAATCTTGCCCTGTTGTCTGGAGTTTTCCAGTTCATAAATGATACGAGCTGGATTGACCGTCCATAATCCCATCGTCCCAAAAACAACCGCGACAGTGTTTCCACTTTTAGTTTCAGGGTTGAGATAATTGAGCTCAGTCATTGGGTGATTAAACATTTCCCATTGGCTAATCCCCTCGGTGACAGCCTTGAATATTGTTTCACCGTGACCGACCCGATATAAGAAACGATCAAGTCGAAATCCTCGAGGCGCATCGCCAGAGTCAATCAGATTTCTTGTTTGTCCGACATAGGGATAGTTGAAATCTAGAGTTTGACAGTGCCTGATATACGGTTTGATGGCGGAGGTGGAGGGTTTCGTTCCAATACGTATCATGAGCGGCTCTTTACTTGAATCTAAATCATCTCACTCATTAACCGTCTAAATCTGGAATTGTTCACAAACGTATTAGGAAGAATTCTAAATCGGGGCTGGGAGGTCACGTTTGCAGAAGGCGAAGTTTCCTATCATGTAACAGAGCAATCCAAAACCAAACAGAATGCAATGACAACCTAACGCACTTAGTCTGATTGATTCTTCAAGCCCATACTGCCAAAACTGCCAGAATTGTTCAGGATCTTCAGTCAAGACATTTACCAGACCTTCCGGATCAAATGGATTGAAAAAAGTGAAGTTAAGCAGGTAGTTATATTCTGGTTTGGAGACCGCCAGAATCCGAATGGACTGTTGGAAGATGACAAAGCCCACTGCAATGCCAACAGCACGCCAGCGATAGCGATCGAAACTAGAAACCATGGTGGCAAATCCAGCAACGAAGAATCCCATTGCGAAGATGATGGTTAACGCAGGTATGAAATTCCAGACATTGATATAGTCAGACATGGGTTTCTGAATTGTAGTCGCTTCCGCGGTTGAGAGTGGTATCTCTAGCAGAGTGTATGGGATTGAGATCGAAGGTGGCTTTATAACTTCTTCCACCATATTCAGATGGACGCTAACGACCATGCCTAGCCATGCAAGCGTGGACAAGAGCAAAGTTCCAACGGTTGTTACGAGGAACTGTGACCAATACATATTAGAACGGGAAACCGGATTCCCCAGCAGCATTTCCATCGTGCCCCGGTTGATTTGACCGGCCACCGTGTCCGAACCTCTTGAAATCGTCCATGTCAGAATAACAAATAGAACAATCGGCTCATTAAACGTTCTTGCCACTCGGCCTGTGTAAGTAACTAACGATGAGAATGGGACGGGAGAGAATTTTTCGAAGTTCTTGAAGTGCTTGATGATCTCACTGAATTCATCGCTCCCCAATAGAGTGATGCTCCAGACTCGTAACATCATGAAGCCAAACATGGCTAACCCACATGCCAGAAAGACAGTACGACCTTGAAGTGCGTAGCGGTGGAGTAGCGCTCTCATGGCTTTAATTCCGAGCGTTCAGGATGGATTTCCTCGTAGAGGCTGCGAAGTCGCGCTGGTTCAATAGTGATGTCGGATAGATTACTTTGCTTCAGCCATTCCAGACTTTTCAGGAGATTTCCTTTGACTTCCAGGATGATCTTATTTCCAGTCTGTTTAACGAGTTGGATTTCGTCGGAAAGTGATGTAGGAATGGAAGGCAATGTTTGCTCGATAGAACCTGTAAGTCGATGGTTATTACGCAATGTTTTTATTTCAGCGGTGGTGATTAGCTTTCCCTGTTTCAAAAAGCCAACGGTATCACTGATCGCTTCGACTTCATCCAGAATATGGGAAGAAAACAGGATTGTTTTCCCTTCCTCCCTTTTGAGCCGAAGTAATCCTAAAATCTGTTGGCGGACTGTCGGATCTAGATTTGCCGTGGGTTCGTCCATGATGATGAAGGGGGCCTCGTTAGCCAATGCGATGGTCACCGCAAGTTTTTGTCGCATTCCGGTCGACATCGACCCGACTTTTCGACGTACATCCAATTCGAGGAATTCAGCAATCTCGAGAGCCTTGGCTAGACAGCCATCGACCCGTAGAGCGGTGAAAAGCTTCAGGATTGTTCGGCCACGGTATTGCCGATCAAGCCGAGCATCGCCTGGAAGATAAGACGTAACCTGACGAACAGCCAATGATTGCTGATGGCAATTGAAACCGTTGATTAATGCTCTGCCCTCTGTTGGAGTCAGAAAGCCCATTAGTAAACGAATCAGTGTACTCTTACCGGCTCCATTGGGCCCAAGTAGTCCGAAGATGGTTCCTTTCTCAATGGTCAGACTACAACTTGAAAGCGCAGCAAAAGAGCCAAAGCTCTTTGAAAGTTGATCGGTTTCAACAAAGGTCATGAAGCTTTGACTCTTTTAGGTTTCCTAAGATCGCCTGATGAAAAACGATTACCGATTGAACAAGAAAGCAGGGTTATTAATCAGAGCCCATGCCAAATCCTGCAGCCCAGTTAATCGTTTGTTATCGAACTGAGGTTTCGCGGCAGCAACGATGGCCAACATGTCAGTATATTCACGATCGGTTTCCATATATTTAGCTCGTAACGCAGCCTTTTGTTCTTCATTGCGATCTTCCACTGGTGTTTTTAGCAGTGTTGCAAGGTCAGCAGGAAGCATATTGAGCGTCACCGGTCGCGGTGAATCAGAAACCGATATACGGAATTTACCAAGCTGATGCATGTTATCACTGTGGTTATTAACAATCATAACGGTGAGCAGGGCACCACCTTCGAAACCAACCTGACCGTCTGTCTGGAAGACCGCAGTTTGATTCTTTCCGACTTCGGGTGAAATTGCCCAGCCGGTGTTTGGATTGCCATCAATTGCCATGGCGACTGAATAACCGCCCTGGTTAAAGGTAGCTGATGGGCTGACCAACTTGATTTTCTGTGCCTCACCTTCGCCGTTTGTATTTTGAATACTAACGCCAAATTCACTAACGACGAAGTTTCCATTTGGGGGTCGGCCCGGACCTTTGGCCGGCAGGCGGTCATCGACCAGCGTTTCAAGGCGAAAGGCTGTGATGTTCGTGAGATCCGTTCTTAATTTGACCGTATAGGTAGCGATTTCATTTTTACCGGTTGCCAATAGTGAGCCATCTTCTTGTAATTCCAGCTTGGCTTCTTTATCAGTTTCAGCAGATACAACTTCCACGGGAAGCCAGCGATTCGTTTTTTGCATCGCCGTTTCCCAGGTGGCCTGACGTTCAGGGATAAGCTTTTCCAGTTCATCCAGCTGAGCTTTGAGCACTAGATAATCGGATCCGGCGTCCTGTAGAGCGAGTTGGCCGATTTTGATTTCCTGTTCGGTTGGATATCGAGATAGAAATCGAAGAAAAACTTCTTCAATAAGAAGCTCATCATCTTTGATCTCGGCTTCAAGTTTTACGAGGTCATTTGCGCCGTCACCGATGGCGTTGGCAACTGTCGGACCATTAACAAGTTTCATAATGGGCCCAAGAACCATACTGCTTGAACGTTCACATTCACAGGCACTTTCACGCACTGGCCGTCCAAAGTCATCGAGAAATGGTACGGCGATCCCAACGTCCGGAAGTTCTGCTGCCCGAAATCCACGTGGTACACCAGCAATTGTTGGGATGGATCCACAAGCCACATGAATAGAATCGAAGAGCACTTCTGCTGGTAAACGACGAGCGATCGCGTGCGAGTAATTAATCTGATCGTCTTCATTCCACTCATTAGTGTTGACTGAATGTTGGTACGTTCGGGATTTCAAAATAGTCTTGATGATGTGCTGGACATCAAAGCCACTCTCTACGAAATCATTGGTCATGGCAGTTAGTAGCTCCGGATTGGTCGGAGGGTTACCAGCACGAATGTCATCGATTGGTTCAATAATTCCGCTACCGAACATGTATCCCCACAATCGATTGACATAACTTGATGCAAAGTACTGATTACTGGAGGAAGTCATCCACTGAGCCAGTTGTTCCAAACGAGGGGCTGAAGTTTCAAGGGTATCGTCGTGTTCAAATGGAAAGGTCGGCGGTGAAACCTGGCCGGTCAATGCATGGTTGATTTCCCCACTGCCTCGGTCGAAG
Organism: Rhodopirellula sp.; assembly: GCA_002698965.1. Lineage (GTDB taxonomy): Bacteria > Planctomycetota > Planctomycetia > Pirellulales > Pirellulaceae > UBA721. Next base: position 51,528 of record PAAT01000054.1, read on the forward strand.
ACAACTTCGACAAGAGGAGTTGCCCCTTCCACAGCGGAGCCGCCAATTCGCTGACCCTGAAATGCCGGGTCTTCCTTACGGCCGATTTGAGCGAAGTAGGCCGCCAGATTGTAATACTGGTCCTGAGTCCATCGTTCAAATGGATGGTCGTGGCACTTGTTGCAGTTAAAACGTACAGCCAGAAAAAGATGAGTCGTGTTTTCCATCAAAGTTGCCGGATCGCGGATAACTTTGTAGTAGGAGGCTGGAGGATTTTCGATGGTTGACCCAGTTGCAGTGAGCACTTCCTGAGCAAACTGGTCATAAGCTTTGTTTGTGGCAATCGAGTGTTTAATCCAGTTGCGTAGCGAGATGGCTCCCTGTTCTCCCAGGAATTTCCGGTTTACCTGAAGTAGGTCAGCCCATTTATTAGTCCAGTGTTCAACGTACTGCTGGCTTCCAATCAGGGTGTCGATTAAGGTATTCCGTTTCTCCCTGGAAGGTCGCATGTCGTTGAGGAATTCGCGGACGTTATCGGCTGTTGGAGGAAGGCCAGTGACATCGATATAGACTCGACGTACGAATTCTTCATCCGAACAAATGTCACTAGGCAACACTTTCACTCGCTGCAGCTTGTTGTAGACATGTTTGTCGATATAGTTGTAGTGTTCCGGTTCTTCCCAGGCGAATCCAGACCGGTCACCCATAACCGTTAGAGTTGTTGCTGCGTAATTTCCTTCGTAACGAATTAGAACAGGCCCTTCTCCACGTCGCAGTACCGTTAGCAGACCATTTGCGTCGGCCTCAATAACTTCGATGTTTCCACTTTCGATAAATGCCTCACGAGATACATCGCGTACCGTACCATCGGCAAATGTAGCCATCACGGTCATCTGCTGTTTCATGCCGGCACGTGGAATGATGGGGTTCTTCGGGAAGACATCAATCGAGGTGACGCGGGAAACTTCCTGATCGAGCTTAGCTCCACCGGTAATCCAAGCACGAATGGTTTTGTAGTAACGTGAATTAACATCTGTCCGAACTCCGCCAACGTGAGGGATAGAACCAGTCGCTTTTAGAAGCATCAAACTCTGGTCAGGGGCGGCTCGGTTGAAGCGACGTGCTCCAATGTCGTCCGTAAAAGCACGGTGGTCATAAAGTTCGTCATAACCACGTAAAGAAAGTTTGAATCCCCCCTTACCGTCTTTGGCACCATGGCAGGTACCGGCGTTACAACTCATTTTAGAAAGGACGGGCTGTACGTCCTGCACGAAGTTTGAAGGAGGTGTCGCAATGGATGTGACTTTGACCGCCAGCTGAACTGTGGTATCACCAAAACGGAAGGTGACCTGTTCATTACCTTCGCTCAAGGGTGTGATCATTCCGTCGGATGAAACTGCGACATGCTGAAGATTACCTTCGACGTTGGACATGCGAGTCAGATCCGCAATCTGCCCACTTTCCAGATGTCCGATAATCAAGACCTGACGGTAATCCTGATTGTTAGTCAACTCAATCGACTTGGGAAGGATTTCAACCGACTGGATTGTTAGGCCTTCCGGCAGCACCTCGACATCAGCTTCTTCCTGAGCTGAAAGAAGGCTGCTAAAAACAAACAGGAAGGAAAGTGAAAAACTGAACTTCTTCATAATATTAATAACTAGTCCTTAAGACGGCCTGCTATAGGATTGATAGGTAATTTGTCTTAAATAGTGTTTATTCTTCTGCGCCGGCAACGGTTGTTTCGATGTTGACCGGTACAAATGATTTGGTGATCTTGCCAGTGGCAACTTCAATCAGATGAACCTCGCCACTGAACCCAGCAGCCGCAACGGTAGTACCGTCCGGGTGGAAGGCAACCGCGAAGATCCCACCGTCTAAATCGATTGAGGAGATTTCCTTTGCATCTTCGTAGTTAGCGATTTTGACTTGCCCGACACCATTGAAGCTACTTCCAGAAACGATGCGGGTACCGTCTTTGCTGAATTGTGTGCTAAAGATTCGACCCTCCAACGCGGGGTATGCTCGGATCAGATTGAAGTCGTCACCGATTTTACGCGCTTTGTCGCGAAACATCTTATAGACCTTAGGCACTCCGTCAGCACCGCCGCATAGTAATTCGTCTTTGCCCGGATGACGGTCCACACTATTAAGCCCGCCTTTAAGTGCACCCGGAGTAATACTTGTTACGTTGTCAATGAATCGCTGGGTTGGCACATTAATCAGCTTCATACTGCGGTCGCGACTGACTGTCACAAGATGATCGCCGTTGACGGAGAACACCGTATCAAGAACCCAACCGTTGTGAGCACCGTTGAAGAGAATTTCTTTACCATCTGCAACCTGAATGGCATGCGTTGTGTTGTCCGGACATCCATAGGATATAAGGGTTCCGTCAGGGGACCAGTTAGCGCCGTAGAGTGTGTCATACCCTATCGTTTGAGCGAACAGCAGGCTCTTACTGTTGATGTCCCACACCTGTAACTCTCCCATGCGTCCGGGAGAACCACCTGTAACAGCGATTTTGCCGGAGTCCGGAGAAAATCGAGCGGTTTCGATCCGTTCCGACATTCCGACCAGACGAGCCGCCAGGCCACTTCCATCGGCATGATGGACGAGTACTTCGTGGTAGCCTGAAACGGCGAGATATTTACCATCAGGTGAGTAATGCAGTGATGTAATGACGGGGGCTGCACTATAAACCGGAGGGTTATCCATTGAGAACTTGAGCTGGGTTGAGGCAGGAGCATCATTCTCCGCTCCCTGCTCAATCCATTTACGTATCAGATCAATTTCGACAACGGAAAGAGGCTTTTTTCCTTTTGGCATTTCAGCTTTACCATCGACCGGCGTAATGAGGCTGACCAGGTAACTTTCAGCCGGCTTCCCGGTTACGACAGCTGCCTCTTCAGATTCACCACCTTGAAGCAATAAGGCGAAGTCTGTCATGACATACTCACCACCTTTTTTGGCAGGCTGATGACAGCCCTGACAGTGGCTTTGAAAAATAGGACGAATGTCCTTGTAGTAACTGATATTCGCTTCGTCGTCTGCCATTGAGGTGACATTCCAGAAAGCGACAGTTAGGAGGGTAAGGGCTGAGAATAAGTATCGAATTGACACAGTATTAACGTCTCTTTTGAATAGGGCGGGATGAAAAACGTAGGCGTTCTCAACCTATTAATATACCCAGAAAAGCCGTCTTCGACAATTATTAGGATCTACCTATCAGACAACCTAAAAGCACCATTTGTTAGTTTGTTTTTAGAATTTCTGATATCAAATTGGCAGCCATGAAACCATTTTGTTTTTTTCAAGGATGAGAGAATGGAATCGATAGCAGACGGGATGACAAATTCCTTTTGTAATCAGCTTACGGATGAGCTTGTGAGGCTGTGTCAGAGGCTCAAAAGTCGAAATATAACCGGCCAAATAGATGCAATTGATATCGTTCAAATGGCCTGGAAATCGGCTTGGACAACACAGCACAGTGGGTTGTACGGCTGGGAACGAAAACGAATTCGAGGATATCTGAAGTCGATCATGTTAAATAAGCTTAAGGAAATCCATCGAGACTACCTGGATTTGGGAAAAAGAGATGTCCGAAGACAGATTCGTTTTGAGATTCCTACGATCGGTTCAAAACAAGATGTGGAGTCGGCCTATCATGCTAAATCTAACAGTAAGCAATGGGCAAAAGGGATGTTTGTGAGGCAAATGCTCACCGAAATAAGTGAGTCGGAAGCGAGAATTATCAACCTGAAGCTGGCTGGTTACACTTTAGCTGAGATATCTCAGCGAACCGGAATGAATCGTCGCAGTATTCAGCGAGCAGTTTTGCGTGTTCGAGATCGATTTGAAAATCGTTGGAGGAATCATCAATAATATAGATTGTAGGAGAGATTGCTTTTAGTTTCTCGAAAGTTCTTCCGCGTTGGTTCTTTTCCTTTTAGGTGGGGAATGTTATCTGCGCGTGATTACAGCTATTGATGGAGATAACTCAGCCATGAAAATTCACTTTCTGGGAGCTAACCGACAGGTAACAGGTTCATGTTATTGTTTGGAAGCTGCGGGTCAACGTTTACTGATTGATTGTGGTCTTTATCAGGAACGAAAATTTCTCGGGAGAAACTGGGAGCCGTTGCCAATCAGTGCAAGCTCGATCAATGCGATTGTGTTAACTCATGCCCACATTGATCATATCGGTTTACTACCCCGTCGAGTTGCAGAAGGAATGGATGCTCCTTTGATAATGACTCGACCAACAGCCGCTCTGGTAGATATTATGTTACGTGATGCAGCTAAGATTCAGGGAGAGGACGCGAAACAAAAGAAGAAACGGCATAAGCGAGAGGGGAGAACGCCCCCGCACGAAGTAGTGCCTCTCTATACCGAACAGGATGTCGAGAAGACATTGCCAATGATTAAATCGGTACCCTATGCGCAATCTCAATCTCTTTGTGGTGGTGTCTTTGATATCACCTTTATGGAAGCAGGTCATATTCTGGGATCGTCAATGTTGGAAATTGATGTGCACGAGAATGGTGAGACACGAAAAGTCATTTTTTCAGGAGATATTGGTCAATGGGACAAACCGATCATTCGTGACCCGACAATGTTTGAGCAGGCTGACTATATCGTTATGGAATCAACATATGGAGATCGCAATCACAAGGACTATGGTGATTGTGAGGACCAGTTAGCAGAAGTTGTGAATCGAACGGTCGAGCGTGGAGGCAACGTGGTGATCCCAACGTTTGCTGTCGAACGCAGTCAGGAATTGATCTATCACTTGAGCCGACTGAATCAATATGACCGAATCCCTTCGGTACCTGTTTTTCTTGATAGTCCGATGGCGGTTGATGTCACCAAGGTCTTTAGTAAATTCAAAGATTGTTTTGACCAGGATGCCTGGGACATGATCATTGATGGTAAGTCGATATTGGATTTCCCAGGGATGCAACTTTGTCGATCGCGAAATGAATCCAAGCAAATCAATGAATGCAACCAGCCCTGCATCATTATGTCGACCTCAGGTATGTGCAACGCAGGACGGATCAAATACCATCTGCGAAGCAATATTTCTGATCCGCGTAGTACGATTGTCTTTGTCGGCTATCAGGCACACGGCACTTTGGGGCGTGTCATTTCCAGTGGTACGAATCCTGTTCGTATTCATGGACGGGAATATAAAGTGCAGGCGGAAATAGTCCAGTTGTCAGGATTTTCAGGCCATACAGATCAACAAGGATTGATGGATTGGGTGGCGAACTTCAAAGAGCAGCCGAAAAAAGTGTTTTTATGTCATGGCGATGAAGATGCGGCACTAGAATTGTCCGATAGGATTTCTAATACACATGGTCTGCACGTAGAAATACCGGAATTTCAGCAGACTGTGGAGTTAAGCTAATTGCTGTAAACTTAAAAACCGATAAGATGGCAATCCATGGTACACGACAAACATCTTAGGATTTGAAGAGCTGATCTATATGGCGGATTGGTATTATCAAACTGAAAAAGGAGCAGAGGCGGGGCCTGTTTCAAATTCAGAACTAAAGAACCTTGTAAGTAGTGGCGCAGTCACACCTGACACGATGCTTCGTAAAGACGATGCGAAGTGGGTGAAGGCGGCTGCCGTGGGGGGATTGTTCGAAGCGGTCAAAGAGGCTGAAGTTCGAAACGTTTGTCCTTATTGTAATTCCACGGTCTTCAAAGTTCCCGGGAAGTGTCCTTCCTGTAACCGCGAGATTACGGTCTCGTTAAGAACCAAGGCAGACCTATCCAAAACAGCGACTGAGCCAATTGTGGAATCCCGTAGTGTTGCTGCTATCCAATCCGTCTTACGCGAAGAATCGCTAGCAGAAAGACGTTACATTGTTCTCTTTGCGGTACTCTGCGCTTTGCACTTGCCATTCGCTGGTTGGCTTTTCAATGCCATTGAAGCTCGTTCCACCATCGTCTCATGGCTTGTCGGCGGCTGTCTGGTAGTTGTCAATCTGGCGGCAATTATCACTTTTATTCGAGCACGCAAATTTGCCCGGGAAGAAACCGATGGATAGTGTTTCTTACAGAGTTTCACCCACGTGATACTCACGATTTCTCAACAAGGTATTGGCGGTAAACAGAAAGATTAAGCAAAGCACAAACAGGCTGAACAAATCGCCCATGGTTGAAAACTGACTAAACATATTGGGGTCATTAATGAAGGACAATGCATTAGGTAGGTCACTTAATTCCCAACCCATCAATCGCAAGAAGATACTTCGTAAATAGAAATTGATCGTACCGGCATTCACCACTGCCGGTAACAAGGAAATGACTCCTTCTACAAGCAGTACATAAATGATAGCTAGAATCATCGGCCGTTTATGCATGAGGGTTCCCAGCAGACAGAGCAGACTGCTGTAACAGAAACTGCTAAGAATCACTAAGATGACCAGTGATAGCCAAAGTGGATAGGGCTTGGCTTTTTCAATTTCCACGATCTTATCCGTCCCAGCAACGTTATCGGTGGCTTCTGACCAAGTGGTGGATTTAGAAGAATCATCCGCGACAGAGGGAACGGTAATTGGTGGAGGAATGTCTCGATTAAGTTCGTTAAGACTTGTCGACGGAAAGACTAAGGCAATGGCTAAAAATCCGGCTATTATTGACCTCGTTACAGATACGAGGTATTTGCCCAGCATTATCGAGGTCCTTCCATGCGGTCGGACGGCCACATATGGCCATGTATTACCTTCTAATTCAGCGTTCAAATAAGGTGCCATTGAACTAAGGATGGTCAAAAGACACACGGCTCCCGGGATCGTCCCCACGAGTAATACGCCTGAAAACTCAGTTGGTATTCCGTTACCTGCTTGATCAATGAGCAGTTGTAAAACTGTTGGAAATGCGATAACACAGACCCACAGGATTGTCGGTCCGAGTGAGAAGGACTTCTTCAATTCATATCTAAAAACTGCCAAACTGCTACTTATTAACATTTTAACCGGCCTCACTATAGCTCGCCCCGATGCAATTGCATCAATTTCTCGAAAACTGAATCCAACGAGTCATCCTCACTTTGCATCTCATGGATCTTAAGCGAGTTTTCTGCCAAAATAGCTGGCAGTTGAGTGTAGAACGAGCTAGCATCGGTTGTGATAACATCCAGTCCTTCCTGATCCTCGTGAAGACCGATGCCGGAGACGTGGTCTAACTCTTGCAATGCTACTGCCAGAGTTGAAGCTTGTGGACTGCGGATCCAAACATTCTTAGGGACATTGGTCATCAGATCGTAGATTTCATTGACCGTACCTGAGGCTAACAGTCGCCCCGTCATCATCAATAGAAAGCTTTCACAAACGGTCTCGACTTCGTGCAGGATATGACTGGATATTAGTAAACCACGGCCCTCTTGCACCCATCCGGTCAGCATATTGGTGAGTTCATAACGTGCGATAGGGTCTAGCCCAGAGAAAGGTTCGTCGAGTAAAAGTATTTCCGGCTCATGAGCTATTGCCTGTGCGACTTTGCACCTTTGCTTCATCCCCCGGGAATATTGATCGATCCCACGAACCCGGTCTGAGGCAGAAAGGCCGACTCGGTCTAATGCCTCATGAGCCATGTCCACAGCTACTTTGTGGCGAAATCCGAGCATTTCGGTATAAAGAGTAACCCATTCTAAACCTGTTGTTTTAGTCTGCAGAATATCTAGAGCGCTGCAAAACCCTATTCTTTTCAGTACGGATTCATTCTTCCAGGGGCGTTCACCCAAAATCCGAACCTCCCCAACGGTTGATTTGAGTTGTCCCGTAATGATATTAAGTAATGTTGTCTTTCCGGAGCCGTTCGGTCCCAGTAGACCATAGGCTCCACTCGGCAAATCGACACTCATGTCATTTACGCCAATCACAACGCCATAGAGTTTTGTAAGGTTTTCAATTTGCAACATGCCTTCACCCTCCGTTCTAAACTCGAATCGGCGCGTCGACTCGACGGCGTAAGATAATTAGGCAAGCCAGACAAATCAGGCCCACCATGAGGAATGAAACATTGAGACTGCCGATTTGTTTTTCAATCCCGAATACCCAGGACTGCATATTTTCAAGTGTTTGCATCGGAGACAGCCAAGCCCAGCGTCCGGCAAGCCCTGTTTCGACAAAGACCATAGCTTGCTCACTTGGAATTATGTTTTGTTGTTCCTGAAGACGGATAATAGCTTCGACAGCAGTCATGATCGTATAGGCAATGCTTCCCATGATCCACACAGCAAACCAGCCAAAGGAAGCTAGACGGCTTTCGCGAGTTAACGAACTTAGTGTTAGAGCAAAGAGGGTCGTTGGAACACATAAAATGACACTTGCTAACAGGATTTTAAATGGAAGGTCCCACGTGATGAAAAAGACAGAGGAGTCAGGTGAAAGTGATAACCCTAAGAGGTAGAGCATGAATGCAGGTAATGTTGTTAGTCCGACCAGAAATGCCCACACAACGGCACATTTTCCAAGTACATATTGCCAAGGAGTAATCGGACGAGAGTAGTACAGTAGAAAAGCTCTATTTTTCACATCCCGACTGATAAGTTTAGGAGCAACCATGCCAATTACGATGATCACTGTAAAGGCTTGTGGTAAACGGAAGAAGAGGAATAGTACTTCGGACCAAAGTGTAGGTCTCAGGTAGTCCACTAATTCACGGAAATCGATTATTTCGTTACCGTCTTTATCAAACGCCAGTAGATCAGCAGCGACCGCTTGAGATTTTTTGATTGAACTAAAGGATTGCTTATAGAGTGGTGTTGGAGGTCCGCGTCGAGACTGGAAAGAATTTCGGAACTGCTCCATCATATTGTTGTTAATAAATTCATATGCCAATTGTAATTGTGTATCTGACATGTCGACGACGAACTGCAGGTCTTTTATGGAAAAATCGATCCCCCCTCGCATTATTTGTCGACGTGAGGTTGGACGTGGTTTTTGCACGCCGTTGTTATTGCTTGGTTCATTACCATTGATAAGATTTGCTAAGAATCCAGTGAGTGCATCGGCCTGCTTACTGAATTGAGTCATCATTGTGAGATTACTAATCTCCGGACGTTGATACACAATAGCTGCCACAAAAAAACGCCCAACATTTTGTGGAAATTCATCTGAGTCGATGTCCTGAATGGATTGCTCAATAACGAATAATCCTGCCCCCATAATGAAGATAGGAATCCAAGCCATGATGAATATGCGTTTTAACCAAGTACTTCGCCAGGCGACTCGAATTCCAAACCCAGCAATGGTTCGCCACTGTTGACGATTCCGCGTAGGAGCTAAATCCCACTCCCGATATCCCAGATCATTGATAGCCATGCTGCATTTCCTGTACGACCTGAATGAAAACGTCTTCCATACTTACTTTAGCTGGCACAATACTCTGGACTCCGGCACTAGTGTCGAATGCCCATTGCCAAATATCTTCCTCAGTCAAGCCGCCTTGAGCTTCCAGGGTGATCACTCCGACAGGACTGACACTAGGCACAACATTATTCTCTCGTGCTAATTGCATGAATTGCTCTGCATTGCCCGTGATTCGCACCTGATAAGAGGGTGAAAGAGGCCGACGCAGGTTTTCTACCGTATCTACAACTGGTATCGTCCCATCGACTAAAACAGCCGCATAATCACAGATTTGTTGGACGTCTTTAAGAATATGTGTGCAGATCATCACAGACATACCAGTCCGTTCTCCGAGCATTTCGATTCGACGAAGCATCGCCATTCGTTCTTCAGGGTCGAGTCCACTAGTTGGTTCGTCGAGTATCAGAAACTTAGGAGAGTGAACGATTGCCTGAGCGAATTTTAGTTTTTGTCGCATCCCGGTCGAATAAGTCTCTATTTGCCGGTAGCGTTCCTGACCTGTTCCGCAGAAGTCTAGAACTTCATGAGCTCGTTGTAAAGAATGCAGTGGCGGGTAACCCGTTAATTGAGCTGCGAACTGTACCATTTCAACGCCTGCAATCCCTTCAATGAAACAATCATCTTCGGGCATGTAACCTACGTTACTGCGGATAGTCTGAAAGTTTGAGGGGGTCACCTCGTAACCCAGAATCCGAGCCTGTCCTTCTGTTAAGGCGGCCAGTCCCAAGAGCGTTTTGATGAGGGTACTCTTACCGGCCCCGTTAGGTCCTAGCAGTCCAATGACACCTGTCGGTATTTCTGCAGTGATGTCATTTAATGCCAGGAATTTGCCGTACCTTTTGGTGACATTTTGTAGAGAAATCAAAGATTCAGCAGGAACGGACATCGGTTTTTAAATTTAGAGAAGTAAACGATTGCCTGCTGGGCAGGTAGTCGTATTATGGGCACAGTTTGCAATCCCGACAACAATTGAATACCACAAAAAAAGGAGAGTGGAGCTCTGCGTTTCGTCCAGTCGATCGAAGATTCTTCAGTACCAGCTTTTTTTAGCTAGGCTGTAAGGGGCTTCCCATAGTCGTTCCAGGAGCAGGTAATGTACTGGTAGACATCAGGTAACCATCAATAGCCCGAGCGGCCCCTCGACCCTCGTTGATAGCCCAAACCACCAATGATTGTCCCCGGCGGCAGTCGCCGGCAGCGAAAAGCCCGTCCACGCTGGTGGCGAACTGACCGTGTTCAGCTTTGTAGTTGCTGCGAGCATCGGTTTCGACGCTGTCGCTAAAGGCTTCCAGAATGTACTGCTCAGGACCTAAGAATCCCATTGCGAGTAGCACCAGATCGGCCTCAATGATTTGTTCGCTACCTTCGACACGTGAGAAAGGAGGGCCATTTTCCACGGGCTTGCCCCAATCAACCTGAGCCACTTTAATCGCATTGAGGTTTCCATTATCATCTGCAAGGAACTCAACAGACTCGATTGAATATTCACGTGGGTCTTCACCCCATTTTGCCGCGACTTCCTCATGGCCGTAATCCACACGGTAGATGCGGGGCCACTGAGGCCAGGGATTATTGGCAGCCCGGCCTTCCGGTGGGCGCGGAACGATCTCCAGATTGACAATACTTTTGGCACCGTGGCGTAGCGAAGTTGCGATACAGTCAGTCCCCGTATCACCACCACCGATAACAACAACTTTCTTATCCTTTGCGGAGATATAATTTCCGTCGGCAAGATTACTGTCCATCAGACTTCTGGTATTCGCTGTAAGAAATTCCATTGCGAAGTGAATGCCGTTAAATTCACGCCCCGGAATTGGCAGGTCCCGAGGATTCGTCGCACCAGTGGCCAGTAAAACGGCATCGTTGTTGTCCAGGAGTTCTTTTGGGCAAATGTCAACACCGACATTGGCCTGGGTGACAAACTTAACACCTTCTTCTTCCATCAAGCTGACACGACGCAGAACATCGCTTTTTTCCAGCTTCATATTTGGGATACCGTACATTAACAGGCCACCGATTCGGTCTGCTCGCTCGTAGACGGTGACTTCATGGCCCACGCTGTTAAGTTGGTCAGCGGCAGCAAGTCCTGCAGGACCTGATCCAACAACCGCTACTTTTTTACCAGTGCGGCTTTCGGGTGGTTCAGGCTTGATCCATCCGTTTTCAAAACCACGATTAACAATCGTACTTTCAATGTTTTTGATGGTTACTGGAGGATTGGTGATTCCTAACACGCAAGAGCCTTCACATGGTGCCGGACAGACTCGTCCGGTGAACTCGGGAAAGTTGTTGGTTTTCTGAAGTCGTTCGAGTGCTTCTTCCCAGCGTCCGCGATAAACCAGATCATTCCATTCCGGGATGAGATTATCGATTGGACAGCCGCTGGTGGACTGACAGAATGGCACTCCACAATCCATGCAGCGTGCACCCTGTGTTGCTAGATGTTCGTCAGATGGAGTGGTATAGATTTCCTGGTAATCATCGATACGAACTAGCGGCAGACGATATGGAATCGTCTCGCGTTGAAATTCTTTAAAACCAGTTGGTTTTCCCATTAGTATTTACCGTCTTTGTTGTGATAATTCCTGACTTAGCAGGCGTTTTTTGTAAGTTATAAATCAAGCGTATTTGGAAATGCAGTTAGCTGGCTTCGGCAGCCTGCTTAGTTTTTTGTTCTTCCAGTACTCGCTTGTAGTCGGTTGGCATGACTTTCACCAATTGGCTCAGGAACCTATCCCAATCAGTCAGCACCGATTCGGCAACGGTCGAACCGGTGTATTGGTGATGTTTTTCGATCAGTTCTCGAACTTCAGCGATGTCATCTTCCCCTTCGACTTTCTCAAGTTCGACAAGTTCCAGATTGCATTTCAGGTTGAAGTCACCATCACGGTCCCAGACGTACGCAATACCACCTGACATTCCGGCGGCAAAGTTACGCCCCGTGGGGCCAAGGATTACGGTGCGTCCACCGGTCATGTATTCACAACCATGGTCACCCACGCCTTCCACAACGGTGCGGGCACCCGAATTTCTTACACAGAAACGTTCAGCAACCTGTCCGCGGAAAAACGCTTCTCCAGCGGTTGCCCCGTAGAGACAAACATTACCACTGATAAAGTTTTCTTCAGGATTGAAGGTGCTACTGGCTGGTGGGTAGACAGCGATGCGACCGCCGGATAGTCCTTTTCCAACATAGTCATTGGCATCCCCTTCAATTTCCAAGAAGATTCCCTGAGCCAGGAAGGCACCGAAACTTTGTCCCGCTGAACCATTGAATTTAATTTTGATGGTCTCATCAGGCAGGTGGTTACCACCGATGGAGGTCACCAGCGTATGACTGAGCATTGTACCGACAGTACGATTGGTGTTTACAATCGGCAACTCAATAGAAACCGCCTCCTGATTTTCGAGGGCAGGTTTGGCCAGTTCGATTAGCTGGTTATCCAACGCTTCTTCCAGACCATGGTCCTGCTTAATGGTACAGATAACGTCGACATTATCATGAGGCTTTGGAGCCGGAGCCAGAATTGATGAGAGATCCAGGCCGTCAGCCTTCCAGTGTTCGATCGCCGCTTTGGTTTCCAAACAGTCAACGCGACCGACCATTTCATCGATGGTCCGGAAGCCAAGCCTCGCCATGATTTGGCGAGTTTCTTCAGCAACCATGAACAGATAATTTACAACGTGTTCCGGTTTGCCGTTGAATTTTGCTCTCAGGTCCGGATCTTGAGTTGCGATACCAACCGGACAGGTATTGAGATGGCACTTACGCATCATGATGCAACCAAGAGTGATCAGGGGTGCGGTGGAGAAACCAAATTCTTCAGCACCCAACAAGGCGGCGATGGCAACATCCCGCCCGGTTCGTAAACCACCGTCTGTTTGTAAAATGGTTCGGCTACGCAGGTCATTCATCACCAATGTTTGGTGAGTTTCAGCGATCCCTAATTCCCATGGTAGGCCGGCATGCTTGATACTTGTCAGTGGAGAAGCGCCAGTACCACCGTTATGCCCGGAGATGAGGATATGGTCAGCATGTGCTTTTGATACACCTGATGCAATCGTTCCCACACCAACTTCAGAAACCAATTTCACACTAATGCGTGCACTTGGATTTGCATTTTTGAGATCATGAATCAATTGAGCCAGGTCTTCGATGGAGTAAATGTCATGATGAGGGGGGGGACTGATGAGACCTACTCCGGGAGTTGAATAGCGGATCCGGGCGATGTTATCGTCTACTTTTTTTCCGGGAAGTTCACCACCCTCACCAGGCTTTGCCCCCTGTGAAATTTTGATTTGGATTTCGTCAGCGTTCGCCAAATACCAAATGGTTACCCCGAATCGTCCCGAGGCTACCTGCTTGATAGCAGAGCGTTTCGAATCACCATTCTCCAATGGAGTGAATCGTTTGGGGTCTTCCCCCCCTTCCCCGGTGTTACTTTTGCCGCCGAGTCGATTCATGGCGATCGCCAGAGTTTCGTGTGATTCTGCGGAGATCGAACCAAAGCTCATAGCACCTGTCACGAATCGTTTTACGATTTCGCTGACGGGTTGGACTTCATCGATATCGATTGAGGCACCATTAGCACCGTCTTTGAATTCAAGCAATCCCCGTAAGGAAGCACGTTTGCGTTCCTCATTATTGATATGTTCAGCAAACTTCCAATAGTCATCGCGACTGTTGGTGCGAGCAGCGATTTGGAGATTGGCGATCGAAGAGGGATCCCATGCGTGTCGTTCACCTTCTGCACGCCAGTGAAATTCCCCGGGATTCGCCAGAATAGGCAAGCCGTCATCTTCCCGCTCGGGAAATCCAAGGTTATGGCGACGAACAGTTTCTGTGGCGAGAACGCTGAAATTCACACCTTGGACTCGACTGGCGGTTCCGACAAAGCAGCGTTCAACGACTTCGTCCTGAAGTCCGATGGCTTCGAAGATCTGAGCCCCTTTGTAAGATTGCAGCGTTGAGATTCCCATCTTTCCCATGACTTTCAGCATGCCTTTGCCGACAGCCTTCTTGTATAAAGACACGACTTTGTTGTCGTCCATGATGTTTTCGTTAAGTAGATTATCTCGTCGTGCCTGCCAGAGAGATTCAAAGGCCAGGTAGGGGTTGATGGCGTCGATACCGTAACCGATCAACAGACAGTGGTGATGGACTTCACGAGCTTCACCCGACTCAAGTATCAGGCCGATCTGAGTTCGCTTGGCCTGCCCGACCAGATGATGGTGAACTGCACCGGTTGCCAGTAGGGAACTGACCGGAATGCGATCCGCACCTACATTGCGATCTGACAAAACAGCAATACTATAGCCATCAGCAATGGCTTGTTCGACTTCCTGGCAGATCCGGTCAAGAGCAGGAGCTAAGCCAGCAGTACTTTCACTGCGTGGATAGGTAATATCGATGGTCTTTGTTTTCCAGCCGCGATGATCCATATTCGAGATTGCATCCAGTTCTTCATTAGTGAGGATGGGATGCGGGATCAATAATCGATTGGCATGCTCGGGCGTTGTTTCGACAAGATTTTTTTCCGGACCGATGTAACATTCGAGCGACATGATAATGCCTTCACGAATCGAATCTACGGCCGGGTTAGTTACCTGAGCGAATAATTGTTTGAAGTAGTCATAGATCATGCGGGGCTGATCACTGAGGCAGGCCAGAGCAGCGTCGTTTCCCATTGATCCAACAGGGTCTCTTTCCTGATGAAGCATGGGGATAAGCATGAATTGCATGGTTTCGGTGGTATAACCGAAGGTTTGCATACGAGATAGCAGCGAGTCAGGTTGAAAGGATTTGTGATCTTCTTTGGGGCTCAGATCCGTTAGTTCAATTCGGTTCTCCTTTAACCATTCTGCATAAGGTTGGCGACTGGCGAACTCTTCTTTTAGCTCGTCATCGGGAATAAGTCGCCCTTCTTCGAAGTCAATCAGGAACATACGTCCAGGTTGCAGACGCCCTTTGTACTTTACGTTGGCAGGATCGATTTTTAGCACTCCGACTTCACTTGCCATGATCACGCGATCGTCGTGTGTTAGGTAGAAGCGGCTTGGTCGCAGGCCGTTACGGTCCAGAATTGCACCAATGTATTTGCCGTCGGTATAGACGATCGATGCGGGTCCGTCCCACGGCTCCATCAGACAACTGTGGTATTCGTAAAACGCACGTTTGTTTTCACTCATGGTGTCGTGTTTTTGCCAGGCCTCAGGGATCATCATCATGACGGCTTCCTGCAGGGTACGTCCTGACATGAGCAGGAATTCCAGGGCGTTGTCAAAGTTGCCTGAGTCCGAGCAGTCAGCTTCGATGATTGGGAAGAGCTTTTCAAGATCGTCACCAAATTGGTTGGTTTTGATCACCCCCTCACGAGCGGACATCCAGTTAACGTTACCTCGAAGCGTATTGATTTCGCCGTTGTGAGCCATGAAACGGCATGGCTGTGCTCGGTCCCAACTGGGGAAGGTGTTGGTGGAGAAGCGAGAGTGGATCATGGCTAGATGCGTGGTATAGTCCTCGCTTTGTAAGTCGTAAAAGAATGGAACAACCTGATAGGTTGTCATCATGCCTTTGTAAATCATTACCTTGGATGATAGTGAGCAAACGTAGAACAACTTGGATTCACTCATTGAGTCATCACTGCGTAATGCATGACTGGCCCGCTTCCGAATGATGTAGAGTTGCCGTTCGAAGTCTTCGTGTCCGATATCGTCAGCTGCCGCAATGATCAGATGGTTAAAAACAGGCATAGCTGATAAAGCAGTGGATCCAATGTTTGCGCCGGTTGGATCGGTTGGAATAGTTCGCCAGCCAACCAGCGTTTGACCTTGTTCTGCAACGATCTGTTCGACAATGCCCTTGCATTTTGCCCGTTGCACTTCATCTTGCGGCAGGAAGACAACCCCAGCGCCAAAGCGTCCTTCTTCCGGGAGCTCTGTATCGAGTTCTTCGCTAGCCACTTTACGCATGAAATCGTACGGAAACCCCGTCAGCATTCCGGCGCCATCACCTGTGTTTGCCTCGCAGCCACACGCACCACGATGTTCCATATTCATCATGATTTCATTAGCGTCCAGAACGATTTGATGGCTCCGCTGTCCTTTGATGTGAGCTACAAAGCCAACACCACATGCATCCTTTTCGAATGCAGGATCATAGAGGCCCTGCTTTTCAGGTAAACCAAATTTCGCAATATTGTTGATCGTCATATTTCTATTTCTATCTGTTCACCAGCCCAGCTTATTTCGAGGAGGGCATAACTTCAGATTGTGAATCTAAATCAGATTGTTGTTTTAGGGAGTTAATTTGGTGGTGCGTCGTCAGCGTTGGGGTGTGGGTGTCACCGATGAGAAGTTCAATGAAGTTCTCAGTGTTCGCGCCGAGTTTGATATTTTCGCGATGAATAATACCGACCGGTCTAAGCAGTGAATGAGAGTGGAATTCAACAGTGGTTAAGGTACCGCCGGCTACTTCTCGTTGAACGTGAGCTTTGGGTAGGATACTGAAACCAGCGTTAATTTCAATGGCTCGCTTGAGTGTTTCAATATTGTCAAATTCCATGACAACATTGGGAGTAGTATTAGTATCTGCCAACACCCGGTTAATCTCCTGTCCGATACGCAGGTTTTGATCAAAGCCGATCATGTCAAACCCGTTGAGGTCCTGCAGCGCCACGGATTTATCCGAAGCTAGCGGATGTCCGGGTGCGACGACTACCACCATCTCTTCTTCCCGCCAGGGAATGACTGCCATGGTATGCGTTGCGGTTGGGTAGCTCAGCAAACCTAAATCGGCGCCCCCCGATTTCACGAGGTTGTACACTTCACTTGGATGGTGATACTCGAGTTGCACATTGATTTCCGGATTTAATTCCGTGAAACGCTGGACAAACTGTTTCATGTAGCTTAGTCCCACGGAGTAAATGGAGGCGACTTTGACAGTGTCTGCTGAGTGGCTGTGAACGTTATTAAGTCTGGCAATTAGTTCATCAAACTGGCGCACTAACTTTATACAGTGATCAAAGCAGACTTTTCCTTCCTCAGTGACAACGAACGGACGTTTTGATCGATCAAGAAGTTTTGTACCAAAGTGGCTTTCGATTTGATGAATGGTCTGGCTGGCGGCGGATTGTGTTATCCCGTTATCTTCAGCTGCTTTGGAAAAACTGCGTCGGGTAACAACGTCACAAAAAATCTTTAATGCACGAATCTGCATATGACGACGAACCTATTTCAAACTCAGGCCCGACGTTTTCGAGAGAAAACAGCACCGCCTAAGGGATTAATCTCTAATATAATCGCCTCTAATAGTTGGAGGCAATCATTTAGAATATCCCCGATAAAATGTACCGTCAACGGCCTATAACTAATAATTAGCCGCTTTCAACGCTGTATTAGTAAATCTAATTATGAAAGACAGGGAGGATAGGTTGGGCTTTTTAAGACGGGTATAGGTGCGGCGTAAGAAATTGTTTAGGAGGCCTGTGATAGCGTTATTAGTCTCAAAAATAAGAGCGAAGCACTCGATTTTCCCAAGACTATCGCTTCGGTGGATTTCGGTATCCCAGAGGTGGTTTTTGTCCAGGAACCATCAGTGTGCGGTAAGGCTGTCCGCCAAGTCTTTGTTTTAGTTCAGCTTGTGCCGCCATCATGATTTCGGGAGAGGAAAACAAGTCATAGGCTGTTGCTGCTAATACTCTTGCCGCCAAATGCATGCCTTTCCGGGCAACCGTTGTCCCACCACAGGCTACCGCTTGCCAGCTATGTCCTGGTGTGCCGGGGACGAAACACGCCGTATTAAATCCGGTTGTTGGAACTACCCAGCTCACGTCTCCCACGTCTGTCGACCCCATACCAATCGTTCCACTTACATCGACGACGTGTTTGATAGATGTTAAAGGAATTGGGTTAGCAAGAGTGTTTTGGATACGCGCGGCAAACTGGGTTTCTTCATTATCCCATGCCAGCGTATTTAGGTTTCGCAAATTCTTGAGAGTAATATCTGCGAGAACATTGTTGGGAAGGATTTCAACAATACCACCCTGAAAGTCGATTTCTAATCTTGTTTCAGTGGCTAGAGCACCCGCTTGAGCGCACTTAACTAGTCGGGCATATAATTCGCGAGCTACTTGTGATTTTGGGTGGCGAATATAGTAATAAACTTCAGCAAATTCAGGCACGACATTCGGAGCCTCTCCTCCGGCTGTGATCACATGGTGGATCCGAGTTCCGTCTGGGGTGTGCTCTCTCAAAAGCTGAGCGGCGAAATTGGTAAGTTCGACAGCATCCAGAGCACTACGCCCCTGTTCCGGGGCTCCGGCTGCATGAGCCGCCTTTCCATGGAATCTAAATTTGACAGCGTTACGAGCAAGTGTACTTCGGTCACCAGCCGAATTAGTGCTGCTCGGGTGCCAGTGCAGTACTGTATCACAGTCTTTGAAAAGTCCGGCTTGTACCATGAAGACTTTGGCGCTGCCTCCTTCTTCTGCCGGACAGCCGTAAAATCTGACGGTTCCTGTGAACGTTCCAGCTTTAATTTCTTGGGCGATCGCTACACAAGCTTCTGCTGAAGCCACTCCGAACAAATGATGTCCGCAGCCGTGGCCATAATTCGTATCACTATCTTCGAGCTTTCCTCGTTCGGGACTGGCTTGCTGATTAAGGCCAGGCAACGCATCGAACTCACCGAGTATTCCGATGACCGGTTTATCTTTACCATAGGTGGCTGTAAAGGCTGTTGGAATATCCGCAACGCCTCGTTTAACGGTGAAGCCCGCAGCAGCTAGGTCATCCGCCAGTAGCTTACTACTTTTGGATTCTTGATAGCCAGGTTCTGCCCATGCCCAGATCTGTTTCGCCCGTTGCCAGGCTGACTCCCCTCGTTGCTCAATCGTTTCGAACAGTCTTTCTTTTTGAGCGAGAGCCTGACTGCTCAGGATTACGATAGCAGCCATTGAAAACAGAGCACGAATCTTGAATGCCATATGGAATGCCTTTGTGAAGACAAGAAGAACGATGAGAAAGAAAAGAACAGTATACCAAGTCGGGATTCCTTCACTTGCTTTCAAGAGGAATGCCCTGCGTGGTACTGTATTCCACTTCCAGAGAAAGGTAGATTGAACGGTAGATAGAAAAGTGTTTAAGACGCAGACGAACTTTTATTGTTTGCGTTTGCTTGTAACAGGTTAGGAATGGAATTGTGTTAGCTGCTGAAATCTATGATGAAAAACAGATTCGGATGATTGATATTGAAGAACCGACGCTTCAGGGAAGTGAAGGCGGCGATATCATTTTCCAACCCGAACTTGCTTGTCTTTGCGGGTCAGACCTTCTCTACTTCGAGGCAGATAACCCTGCCTATAAGCCGGAGATTGGTCATTCACTACATGAAATGATCGGCACAGTTGTTGATACCAACGGAAGTAAATTCAAAGTGGGTGATCAGGTCTTGTGCGTCCCGTATCGTCAAATGGGGCTTCAGGAGCGGTTTGTTTGTACCGAAAAGCAGGCAATCCCTGTGGATGCCAGACCCGACCTCCGTGAAGCGTTACTCGCTCAGCCACTAGGCACAGTTCTCTTTGCAACACGTCGTTTGCCAAACCTACAGGGACTCAATGTGGCAGTCATCGGTCAGGGACCAATGGGGCAATTGTGGAATGTTACCCTAAAACAACTCGGTTGTCGCCAGATTATTGGAGTTGACCTGAATGCTGAACGTCTCAAGGTATCTCCTCAAATGGGAGCTACGGAGACCTTACAGGTGAGTACAGGGCAGAGTGATGAGGAGATTGCTGCCGCTGTCCAGAAAACGCTCGGTGGTCAAAAGCCGGATCTGGTTATTGAGTGCGTTGGCCACCGTGAACAGGTCGTCAATCTTTGTCTGGAAATTTGCAAAGAGCATGGTAATGTTTTCTTCTTTGGAGTCCCTACTCAGACCTTACAGGAAATCAGCTTATATAAGCTCTTTTGGAAGAATATTACACTTTATGCCAGTGTCGTTCCGGATTTCGAAATCGACTTTCCATTGGCGATGCGTTGGATTGCTGAAGGTCGTGTGGATGTTTCACCCATCATTACCCATCACATGCAACTTAAAGATATCCAGGAAGCCTTTGAAGTTTTCAGTCAACGACAAGACGGAGCCCTAAAAGTGTTTCTGGATTTCCCAGCTAGAAACACTTAAAACGGCTCCGCCTTGATTAGCCATATTGACTGCGGACGTTCTACTAACCGTCAATTCCATTGGGAAGGAAGTATTCAGGTTCCTTAGTTTCCACCCATTTGATGTTACAGCCGATGCTTGGAGTCTGATTTTCAGCGACAGGTTGACCACTGAGAATGGCATCAAGCGCACTACGCAAATCGGCTCCAGTTACAGGAATTCCATTGCCTGGTCGGCTTGCGTCCAATTGGCCGCGGTATACGAGTTTTTGCTCCCCGTCGAACAAAAAGAAGTCAGGTGTACAGGCAGCTTTGTATGCTTTAGCAACTGCCTGATCTTCGTCGAACAGATATGGGAAAACATAGCCACGATTTTCGGATTCGTGGACCATTTGCTCAGGGGAATCTTCTGGGTATTTCGTGGAGTCGTTACTGCTAATCGCTACAATGCCAGCCCCACGTGATTGGTACTCACGTCCCAGGACTGATAACTCCTCGGCAATATGCTTTACAAAAGGACAGTGATTGCAGATGAACATAACCAGTAACGCTGGTTTACCAGAAAAGTCTGACAGTGAGACTTTCTGGCTATCGGTATTTATCAAAGAGAAATCGGGTGCCTGTGTGCCAAGCGGCAGCATTGTACTTGCAGTTTTAACCACGGTGAGAATCCTGTATTGATCAGTTCTGGAAGATCCTGCGTCGAGGATCGTTTAAACAATACTGTGATTCTATTCTTTTGGAATCTCGACGACAAACCGAGTGATTCCAATTCGTAGCTCGTCACCTGATTCAATCGTAGTTTCATCAATCGGTGATTCATTGACATAAGTACCATGCTTTGAGCCGAGATCACGAATAATCAATTCACCATCGGTAACATCAATTTCACAATGATTGCGGCTCAACCAGCGGTCATCCAGACGAATATCAGCGGACTCACTACGACCCAGCAACACGGGGTATTTGTTCAGGCGCACAGGAGTCTCTAGTTCCGTAGAAGCAGGAACCAGCAATGCTGGTAATGTAATCGGGTAGGAAGGTTTCATGAGTGCCCTGGTGGGGCCATCATCGCCATAGCTCTGATGGATAAGGGTAAGCGTCATCGTGACGTTGGTTATGGCTTCCTCTTGAAGTCATCACTCTTTTAGGTAGGAGTATTTAGCCTATTCCGGTCAGCCTTGGCAGTCAACAAGTAGCAGTGGAATTAACTCTATGGGCAGGAACCGGTTTAAGCATTTGTTATAGTGAACTTTAGTCTTCTCCCTTTTCGGGCTTGAATCATGAATCTACAGGCAGTCTTGAGCACCAGTCATCGTTGGTTAGCATTTTTTTACATTTGTATGTATTTCGATACGGCACTTGGGCAGATGGCTGAGGTTGACTATTCACGTGACATTGCTCCAATCTTTGCCCGGCACTGTTATCAGTGTCATGGTCCTGATGCCAAAACACGAAAGGCTGATTTGCGTTTGGATGAGATTAGTCAGATCATCGATCCGGAGCGCAGTCGGGTTTTGATTCGTCCAGGTGCTGTGGAAGCGAGTCCTCTCTGGCAGCGTCTTCTTGTCCAGGATGAAAACAGGATGCCGCCGCCGGACCATGGAGATCCGCTACCCCAGGCTCAACAGTTGCTGGTTAAAAAATGGATTATGGCGGGAGCCAAAGTAACCAAACACTGGTCTTTTACTCCTCCAGTGCGCCCCGACGTGCCAGCCGTAAAAAACAGAAGGTGGCCCCTCAACCCGATTGACTACTTCGTGCTGAAAAAGCTGGATGACCACGGATTATCACCTGCTTCCAGAGCTAATGTTTCCACGCTTCTAAGAAGACTTGCTCTGGATACGACAGGACTTCCACCAACCCTTGGAGAAATGGAAGATTTCAATCAGTCACGCAAAGATTGGCCCCAATGGGTGGAGTACTTTCTTGCCAAGGAGTCTTATGGTGAGCATCAGGCGGTTTGGTGGTTGGATGCTGCGCGGTATGCAGACACAAGTGGGCATGCTGCTGATAAACCAAGAACGATGTGGCTATTCCGCGATTGGGTAGTGAAAGCATTTAATAGTAATATCCCGTACGACGAATTTACCATCGAGCAACTGGCTGGTGACATGCTGGAATCACCGACAGAAGCACAACTGATTGCAACCGGCTTCCATCGCAATTCGATGCAGGCATTAGGGAATAATCCTCGGAAAGAGGAATTTAGAGTGAAAGGAATCGTGGATCGTCTTGAGACTACCGGGAAAGTTTGGCTGGGGCTAACGCTGGGATGCGCTGAATGTCATGATCATAAATACGATCCAATTTCGCAGAAAGAGTACTACGAGTTGTTCGCGGTCTTTAATAACGTTCCGCATCTCGGAGAACGTTTCGATGTCCATGGTCCGAGGATCAATGTATTATCCCCTACCGTTCAACGATTAATTAATTACAACAAATCAGAACTAGCTCGTTTGAAGCAAACACCATCGAGTACCGATAAATTTCAAACAAACGATCGAGCTGAAATTTTATCCTTTCTTCATCGCTGGAGTAATAACCCCCAACTCATCAAGGCATTTCAGAGTCCCGCATTGATAATCGATGAATTATCCCTGAAAGGTTCAAAAGCTCATCTAATTCGAGAAGAAGAGACTCCGGAAATATCAGATAGTTTCTCCATCGGGATGTGGGTGAAAACGAAGCAAGCAGAAGCTGATCTCGTCAGTAAGTACGATTGGAAATCTGATCGCCGTTCCTATGTGTTTGGGATTGGTGGCCAAAAAGATCCAAAAAGTAAACCAGGCAATCTCTATGTCTGGTTATCACAGAACCAACATCCATTTCGCGGAGCCGTCCTTTATGGTTCGATTCCGGTTAATGATGACCGATGGCATCATGTAGCTGTAAGTTACGATGCTGGAGAATCTTTAAGGTTTTACGTTGATGGTGAATTGGATCAGAAGGCAGAATTGACAGGAGAACTTGTGAATTCCATTGCCACATCCCCTTTGCCCCTGAGTATTGGAGGTGGTTTTGATAATTCTTCCACCCCAAACCAATTCTTTTTGAAAGGGGAAATCAAAGACCTTATGGTATTTGACAGACCGCTGTCAGGCCTGCAGTTAATCGGTTTAACGAAAACAAAACATCGGGAAATCCATGATGCCTTCGCCGCGGATTTACTTTCAGATGAGCTTCTGGGGTATTACCAGCAACTGACGGAAAGTTTTCTTGATGAACCAACCCGGAGCATACAACGGCACGAGCAGGCGATTAAGAAATTATCTACTCAATTCGTTGAAGCTCAAATTATGGATGAGTTGCCGAAACCGCGGGAAACCTATGTGCATGTACGGGGGGATTTTGAAAATCGGGGGGAACGTGTTTCCCCCGGGGTTCCAGCCATTCTGGGTCACGGCCGAGATCAGCCGATTTCACGACTTACCTTTGCCCGAGGATTATTCGACCGACAGAACCCTCTTGTTGCACGTGTGGCAGTAAACAAAATTTGGCAACAATACTTTGGAAAGGGGATAGTCGGCACTGCTGACGACTTTGGACTTCAGGGAGAATATCCCAGTCACCCGGATCTGTTAGATTGGTTGGCGATTGAATTTATCGAAAGCGGCTGGAATATGAAGCATATTCACCGATTGATCTTAAATTCAGCGGTGTACCAGCAAGCATCTGTCAGGGCCGATTCGAGAAATAGAATTGATCCGGAGAACCGTCTGTTGAGCCGGGCCTCCAGATTCCGATTGTCAGCCGAGCAAATTCGTGATATCGCGGTACAGGCCAGCGGTCGATTAGACCCCCTGCTTGGTGGTCCCAGCGTATTTCCGGTACAGCCAGAGGGAGTTGGGCAATATCGTGATACCACCGCAGGTAAATGGGTGGCTTCGAGTGAACAGGAACAATACCGTCGTTCTCTTTACACTTTTTGGCAGCGTATGTCACCTTATCCGATGTCTGTCCTTTTCGATGTTCCCAGTCGCGAGCGTTGTGTAGTGACTCGTTTCACAACAAATACGCCTTTGCAGGCGTTGGCCTTGATGAATGACTTTAATATGGAGCGTTATGCTGAAGATATTGCCAACAGGGTAAGCCAAGCGTCCTCCGATGTGGAAGACCGCGTTGATCTGGCATTCCGGCTAATACTTTCCAGGCCTCCCGATTCCAAGGAGCTCAAGGCGTTTACCTCATACTTAACCGTTAACAAGTCGGATTCGTTGTTTCAAATTGTGCAGGTGCTGTTAAACCTCGACGAGGCTTTGACGAGGGAGTAATACTATGAGTAAACAACAAGCAACTCGTCGCCAAATGCTGACGACTTCCTCTGGTGTTTTGTCTTTAGCGGCATTGTCGAGTATGGGCGTTTTTGCTGAAGATACCGGTCAGCATTTTGCTCCCAAAGCAAAAAGTGTTATTTATCTTTTCATGTCCGGAGGTCCTTCGCACGTTGATACCTGGGACCCCAAGCCGGAGTTGGCCAGGCTTAGTGGCCAGCCCATCCCTGAGTCCTACATTAAAGATGTACACTTTGCGATGATTCCATCCTCCATCAGGCAACCCAATCTGCAGGGTTCCCCGTTTAAATTCAATAGCTATGGTGAGTCGGGCATTTCCGTGTCGGAGCTTTTTCCTCACATAGCAACACAAGTCGATAAGTTAGCGGTCCTGCGTTCTGTTCACAGTAGAGTTTTTAATCATGATCCTGCCGTGAGCTTTCTCAATACAGGAGATTCGCGGGTAGGTCGACCTACGATGGGTTCCTGGATCAGCTATGGCCTGGGGAATTTAACAGAGGAGATGCCGGCTTATCTCGTCATGACTTCAGGTGTAAAAAGACAACCTTTGCTTACCAGTTATTGGTCGAGTGGCTTTTTGCCAACAAATCATCAGGGAGTTGAACTGAGAAATACGGGAAGTCCCATATTGTATCTGAAGAATCCGGAACGGATTTTTCGAGAAGATCGACAACGCCAATTGAGTTTGATGCGTTGGATGAATGACCGGAAATTTCAAGAGACAGGTGACCCTGAGATTAGGGCGCGTATGAAGCAATACGAACTTGCCTTTCGTATGCAAGCAGAAGCACCTCGCCTGATGGATTTGAAAAGGGAAACTACTGAGACTTTGGAACAATATGGAGTGGAGGAGAAAAAACCATCCTTTGCCCGGAATTGTTTACTCGCTCGGCGGATGGTCGAAAGTGGAGTCCGATACGTTCAGCTATATGATATGGGATGGGATTCTCATGATGGCTTACGATCACAGCATCGCCGTCAGTGTAACGCCGTTGATAAACCAATTGCTGCATTGCTTCAGGATCTTGAGCAGCGTGGTCTGCTTGATGAGACACTCGTCATTTGGGGCGGCGAGTTTGGCAGGACGCCAGTGATTCAGGGCGGTGGTGAGAATTGGGGGCGTGATCATCATCCACATGGATTTACGATGTGGATGGCCGGCGGTGGTATCAAAGGTGGCACCGTTTACGGCTCGACCGACGAATTTGGATTTCATGCACAAGAAAACAAAATTGAGGTGCATGATATTCACGCCACGGTTCTTAAAATGTTGGGAGTGGATCATACGAAGCTGACTTACCGTCATCAGGGACGTGACTTCAGGCTTACGGACGTGGGTGGTAGAGTAATAGACGAGATTGTTTTGTAAGCATCAGGCTTAGCCTATGCCAGCAGCTTGTCGACGACGGTTCCATGAACGTCCGTGAGACGGAAATCTCGTCCCTGGAATTGAAATGTCATGCGTTCGTGGTCGATACCCAACAGGTATAGCATGGTTGCATGCAGGTCATGAACGGTGACAATATCTTCGACCGCGTTATAACCCAGGTCGTCCGTGGCCCCTACCGTCGTTCCGGGCTTAATTCCTCCACCAGCCAAAAAGATTGAATACCCCTTAATATGGTGATCCCGTCCGTTGCCCTGAGCCATTGGTGTTCGACCGAATTCACTGGCAAAAACGATTAACGTGTCATCGAACATGTCACGTTGCTTGAGGTCTTTAATCAACGCGGAGATCCCCTGGTCGATTAGTTTAGCCGTGTTTTGACTAGCACCTTTCACATTACCATGATGGTCCCAACCGCGGTGGTAAAGCTGAATGAAGCGGCAACCGCGTTCAGCCAGACGGCGAGCCAGCAAGCAGTTTGCCGCAAACGTTCCATCCGCACCTTTGGTCCCATAGAGATCTAATGTGGTCTGGGTTTCATCGCTAGTGTCCATCAGTCCGGGGACACTTGCCTGCATCCGGAATGCCATTTCATATTGACTAATGCGGGTGGTAATTTCGGGATCGTTTACCACCGCGCCACGGAACTGATTTAATTGCTGCACCGCTTTGACAATGTCGCCCTGCCCTTCCCGATCAATTCCGGGAGGATTGTTTACATAGAGTACAGGATCTCCCTGACTGTGAAAGTGAACACCCTGAAAACGACTTGGCAGAAAACCACTGTGCCATTGCCGTGAAGCAATTGGTTGGTCCTGTCCACCGCCGGATGAGGTGAGAACAACGAAGCCTGGTAGATTTTCTGTTTCGGATCCGAGGCCGTAGGTTAGCCAGGAACCCATCGACGGACGCCCGCTGATGGTTGTTCCGGTATTCATGAAAGTGTGAGCCGGGTCATGATTAATAGCTTCAGTCTTCAATGATCGAATGATTGCAATATCATCAGCCACGCTACCGAGATGCTCCCAGATTGCAGAAAGTTCATTGCCGGATTCACCATGTTTCTTGAATTCGTGTTGACCACCTAGACATCGCAATTCACGGTTTTGCAACTGAGCGATTGGCTGGCCTTTCGTGTAGGATTCAGGCATCGGCTGCCCATCAAGCTCTCGAAGTTTGGGCTTATTGTCAAATGTTTCCAAATGGCTCATTCCACCGGCCATTGTCAGAAAGATCACCCGTTTTGCTTTGGCTTCCCGGTGAAGTTTACCATTGAGAATGCCCGGCCAGCGAGGAACCTCGACATCCGCACCTTGTGTCTGTCCAAAGAGTGATGCGAGTGCATAAACACCGACTCCCTGCGCACCTTGTCCCAGAAAACAACGACGGTTTAACGAGAATGAATTTTTAGCCATTGGAATGACCTCCGGTTTATTTCGTAGCCGCAACGAAAAAGTTTAGTTGCGGGTAATTGTTTCATGCAGATTGAGAATAATACGAGCGACAGATGTCCAGGCAGCCAGTTCACTCTTATCGATGTTCTCAGCTACCGTTCGACGACCAACAGTCAGGTATTCATCAGCAGCTTGTGGATCAGCTTTATAATGTTCCAGATGTTTTGCCAGCACATTTAGTAACACGTTGGCTTCATTTGGATTCACGTTTCGTGACAGTGCTGTTTGGATGGCCCAGTTAAGCTTGCTTGAATCATCTGCTCCTCCATCCATCATAATGCGTTCAGCAAAGGCCCGGGCTGCTTCGACGTAAGTGGGGTCGTTGAGTAATACTAAAGCCTGTTGGGGTGTATTTGAACGAGGGCGACTGACAGTACATTCTTCACGACTAGGAGCGTCGAATGCTAAGAGGGAGGGGTGTAGGAACATTCGTTGCCAGTGGGTATATAAGCCTCGCCGATAAATTTCGTCACCCCCGGACATCTGCCAGGTTCGTTTTGGGAAGTTCATGTGCTTCCAATAGCCGGCCGGTTGATAAGGCTTTACACTCGATCCTCCGAGCTTGTCTGAAAGCAGGCCACTAATGGACAAGGCAGTATCGCGAATCATTTCAGCATCCAGACGGAACTGGCTTTGACGCGCATATTTGTAGTTGTAGGGGTCGAGCGCTGCCAACTCGGCTGTCATCGTTGAAGATTGCTGATATGCACTGGAATTCACAATCAGCTTGACGATGTGTTTGAGATCCCAGCCACTTTCAATAAGTTCCACTGATAGCCAATCGAGTAGTTCCGGATGCGTAGGTCGAGTACCTTGCGCCCCCAAGTCATCTAAAGGTTCTGCCAATCCGTGCCCAAAGAACAGTTTCCAAAGCCGATTGACAACGACTCGGGAAGTAAGCGGGTTACCCGGATCCACCATCCAGTCGGCCAGATCCAGACGGTTGGCACGTCTGTCATCGATAGCCATCGGTTTCATGAAACCGGGCACTGTCGGTGACGCTTCGGTGCCGGAATCATCCATCCAGTTACCACGAGGTAGAACACGAATCATTCGGGGTTCCCGAACCCGGGTCATTAAAGTACGTGGGGCTGAGTTGTTCAATTGTTCCAATTGTTTTTGCAACTGAGCGAGCTCGTCGCGTTGGGGCTTCAGATTTGTACTGTTATCACGATAGTAATCTGAAAGCTTGTTTTGTTCAGCTTCTGTTCGCTCAGTCTTCACAAGGATCGCACCAATATCGGCGGGAACACCGCTATTGTTATGAGCATAGTAGAATCCGGCTCCCCCGGCGCCCTGTGAAATCTTCACCAGCAGCGTATTATCACCTTCGGTAAGGTCAACCGTCACCTTTTCCTGATCGGCAGCCGGGCCTCGGGTAACTTTATTGTTTAAAACCTCTTTTTGATTAAGCCAAACCCGAATTCCATCGTCGCTGCCAAATCGCAGTTCAATTTTGGTAGCAGCTTTTACGGTGAGAGTGCGTTGCAGATAATGAGCACTATTTGGAGTCTGGTCGAGGGCATGAATCGTGCCATCGGCAAAGTCCTTTTCACCCCATTGCTTGTCACCAATGGGCGCAGCCGGATCAACTACTTCGGCTTCGTTAAAGAATGATTTATCATGAGCTTCGTCAAAACTTGCGGCCCCGATTGGACCAATATACTGCCACTTGCCGACGGTGATACTGGTGTCAGCCTGTTTTACCAGTTCGGCTTCCCATGCTTTGCGTGAATCTGAGATCTCACGTGCTGCAATATTCAAGGTGTTTTGTTTTTCAGTAATGATTCTGTTCTTTTCAGCAATCTGGTCAGCCAGCATTCCGTTGATCACAGGAAATGCAGGGGCATTTCCTACTCCGACTTCATTGATGTCAGCAAAGAACGATGCGAAATTGTAAAAGTCCTGTGTCGTGAAAGGGTCATACTTATGGTCATGACATTCGGCACATCCCAGCGTGACTCCGAGGAAGATGGACGCAGT
The DNA here is from genome assembly GCA_002698965.1 of Rhodopirellula sp. Lineage (GTDB taxonomy): Bacteria > Planctomycetota > Planctomycetia > Pirellulales > Pirellulaceae > UBA721. The sequence goes on from PAAT01000054.1 coordinate 81,175, forward strand.
GTTACGCACGCGGTCAGCGGAGTACTTCGCTAAGTACTCTTTTGCCTGAGCACCACCTTCGTCGGTGGTTTGAAGCAGCATGTTGAATCCAGAGGCAACCTGTTGTTCAATGGTCGCATTCTCCATCAAATCTCCTCCTAACTGCTCCCGAACAAATTGATCATATGGCTTGTTGGAGTTGAAAGAGTTGATGACATAATCTCGGTACGGAGCGATTTGCCGCGTTTTATCGGCGTGGTAGCCGTTGCTGTCTGCATAGCGAACGATGTCCAGCCAATACATCGCGAGTCGTTCACCATACTGCGGTTTGTCCAGCAATCGCTTAACGAGATTCGAATAGGCTTGAGGGTCTTTATCGTTTACGAACTCGGCAACTTCTTCGGTATTTGGAGGAAGTCCTAAGAGGTCAAAGCTGAGACGACGAATCAGCGTTACCCGGTCAGCGGGCTCGCTCATAGTCAACGTTTCCTTGGTCAATTGCTGGATGATAAAGCTGTCGATGACATTAGGAACTCCATCTTTGCCGGACTTTGGAATCTCCGGGCGATTAGGCGCAGTCCAGGCCCAATGCTGCTTCCATTCAGCTCCTTGATCAATCCATTTCCGGATTAATTCGACTTGCTTGCTAGTTAGTTTTTTACGGAAATCAGCCGGCGGCATCATTTCATTTTCGTCGGTCGATGAAATTCGTCGAAACAGCTCACTGGCAGCAGCTTTGTGAGGTTGAATAAGAGCAACGTCCCGTTGAGCAAAGACACTGTCTTTGTCATCTAGACGAAGCTCGGCTTGGCGTGCGTTTTCATCAGGGCCATGACAGGCAAAGCAGTTATTCGATAAGATGGGGCGAATGTCTCTATCAAAGTCCACTTGCTGAGCTGAGGCTGCTGATTGCGTTAATATGCTAATGCAGAGTCCAAATGATAGAGCCAGAAAACGACGATTGGCCATTGTAAATCACCAGTTACGAAAGCAATGAAATTTCAATTTTCGAAAACGCACTTCGCATGTAGATGAAGACACGCTACCCAGTGCAGTCCCTCTATTATAGCGGACGAATTAGCTCGAGTGGAACTTGGATTTGATCAGGAAAATAGGAGATTAGAGGGCTTCCGTATGCCCGTCAACTTCAAAAACCCGCAGATGTTGATTGGAGTGGATGTCCGTCAATGTTGTTTCTTCCCCTGAAGGCCAGAGGATTTTTACGGAATCTATTTTGGCATGATTTTGTAGACCAACATGCACATGGGCCGGTGCTTGAGAAAGGAAGTTAACGACCGGGTAGAGTTCACGTTTTACCGTGAGATCCCCGGCGGTGACTATGATTTTAGCTCCGATTCCGGCAGTGTTGCTTTGCTCACCTCGCAGCGAGATGGTAAGCCAGTTTGTTTTGGGAAAGTTGTTTTGGTAAACAACAATCGCTCCGCCACCCACTTGCCGCACAAATAGCTCCGGCATCCCGTCGTTGTTGATATCAGCACTGACGATCGTTCGTGAATCTCCGCGGTTATCACTGCCAGAGAGATAAGATATATCTAGAAAAGAACCGTTTTGGTCGTTGAGGAAACATCCATTGCGTTCGTAAGCACTCAGGTTTTCTTTCACATTGGAGAACATAAACGGGTTGCCCACCCAGAACTCGCCATTATCTTCATCCACATCGCGAAGTTCAGGTACTGAAGTAGTACAGCTAAATGGCTGTGACACGACAGCCAACCAAACACAACGTCAGCCATCCGGCTTATCTTCGGTAACGCTTTGAAATCCAACCGGAGCATAGATTTCCTGATAACCATCGCCATTCAGGTCGACCGCTCCTGTTCCGTAAGCCCAACCGACATCATTTACTCCGACTTCGCGCCCGATTCGTTTGAATGTGCCATCGCCGTTATTGTGATATAACTCATTGCCGGAAACGAATTCTTCCAACTGTTTTGCCACGTCATGGGCATAATTTTCGTAAAGATCGGCTCGGATATTTCCTACGATTCGTTCGCCTGCTTTGGAATACATGTTGGCCAGATAAGGATCACCGAATCCATCATTATCGATATCGGCGACCGTGATTCCCATGGAAAAACCTCCATGGGTTCCAGGAAGGTCCGCCAAAGTAAATGTGCCATCACCTTGGTTGAGGAAGTAATCATTCCGACCAAATTCACAAGCAGACATAAAATCGGGCCATTGGTCACCATTGGCATCAAACCAAACCGCAGAAAACGCTCCCGTCCCCAGACCAATAGTGTTGGATTGTTCGGTAACATCTTCGAATTTGAAATTGCCAAGGTTTCTCCAGAGACGATTTTCAGTTGCCCGTTCAGTTTCTTCGGTCGCGTTAACCCAACCGTGAGCACCTTCTTTTACAATCACTCCAACTTCCATAAAGTCAATCATTCCGTCTTTATCGAAATCGACGACAGCGATACTTCCGAGGCGTTTAGCGAGTGAAACGTCAAACTCCTCCGGGGTCAGTTTGCGGAAAGTTTTGCCGGCTTCATTAACGTACATTGACTGACCAATAATCAGGTCTTCATAGGTGTCGTTATTAAAGTCAGCAACCACAGCCACTGGCTCTTTGATGAATCGTTGTAACCCGAGTTGGATGGATTGTTCTTTGAATTTCCCGTTGCCATCACCAACATAAAAGAATAGGCCATCCAGGTCGGTTATCAGGAAGTCTGTATTTCCGTCCTGATTAAAATCATTCGCAAAGATACCGCCGGTGACAAAGGGACGAGTTTGTCCTTCGCCGTAATCATGCTTCCAATTATCACGTAGCCCCAGATTGGTGATGCCAGTGCTGTTGGTGATATCTTCCATCAGGAATTTCTCAGCCGCGCCATATTTCCCTTCATACGGAACACAGCCGAGGATGTATTCTTTGGCATCGGGAGTTTCTTCCGAGATAGCTGTGATGCGGCACGAGAATTTCAGCGAGAGAAAGGCGATGTTGCCATCCGGGTTCTTACCGGCCATTGAAATTTTAAAACTGCCATTCCACGGTCTGTCGAATTCGCCATGATGCTCCGGCTTCATTTGCATCACTTTGAATCCGGAGCGTTCCAGTTCCGTAAAACGTTCCCGTAATTCTTTGACCTCATTTACAAATTCAGTTCGGTTTAATGATGGTGTCCGGGACGATTTGGAAGTCCACGTTTGGAAATTAGCAAAATCAAAATGATGGGATGTTGCCTTTTCCCAAACAAACATCTCCCCTTCGAAATCGGGAGCAAAGAAACTCTCGAAGGTTTCCCAATCCTGCTGTTTGATGGAATTATTAATCTTGGGAAATGCCAGGTCACCCAATACGAAGCCGCCGAAGTGTTCAACATCCTGTAGGTATTTTGCATCTTCTTCAGAGATTGCCAGTGTTTGATCATTCTCAGTCGTTTGCAGAGCCTGGGCCGACCCAGTGCCATCGACCGTCGGGTTGGTGGTTGATTCCTGTTTGGAATCACAGCCAACCAAAGCGACGCCCATGAGGCCCACAGAGAATGTTGCAATTAGTCTTGATAGGAACAAGATGAGTACCGTAAAGGGTGAATCCTGAGGAGTGTCAACTATCTGAAATATAGCATTCAGCCTAATTAGGGGAGATAAAAACTCAATTGGATTCTAAAGGGAACGACTATCTGGAGAGGTCGACGTTATTTGATCGGGATGTGTATTTTCGATCTAAATGTGTATATCCACCGTCCACATAGTGAATTTGTCCCGTGGTATGTAGTGAACGTTGTGAGGCCAGGAAAACCACCATATCCGCGATTTCCTGTGAGCTTGTAAACCGTTTTCCCAGAGGGATGATCTCTTCGATTTGCTTTCGTGCTGCGGTCGGATCAGCCGATTGTTCAATCAATTCAGCGTACAAAGGTGTCCAGGTTTCAGCAGGGACAACCGTATTCACTCGAATATTGTCGGCAGCTAAATCTAATGCCCATTCACGGGTCATCCCGTTAATACCCCCCTTAGAGGCTGCATATCCACTCGTACCTCCCTGCCCTGTGGTGGCAACTTTGCTGCTAATGTTGATGATGGCACCTTGCGATTCTTTCAACGCCTCAAGAGCATAATGAACCATCGCGTAGTAATGGATTAAATTGTTTTGTAGTGAGCTCAGAAATGCTTGCGGGCCATCCGTTAACGAGACCCCATCATTCACGCCGGCATTATTGATCAGGATGTCGATTTTCCCAAACTCTGCCAGAGTGCTTTTGACTGCCTGCTCGCAAGCCGCCATCTCAGTCAGGTCACCCTGAATAAATTTACATCGCTGGCCTTTCACGGCATACTCAGTTTCCAACGCTTCACCTTCCGACGAAGAGCGGTTTACATTGGCGACGTGAGCACCCTCTGCCAGCAGCGTACGAGTGATAGCTTCGCCAATACCTTTTGAGCCGCCTGTCACCAAAGCAACTTTGCCGCTTAATCCTAGATCCATAGTTTTTGCCTGTTTTTATTCCGCGTCGAGATCGATACCTAGATTGTCGTTGTTGAATTGGAATCCGTTTCCATCAATATCTATGAAGACCGGATTTGCGACGGCAGTCGGTTCATCGGCTCCCCGTCGTTCACCCTGCACAGGTCCGATCTTTAAATCTTCGCCGATAGTAGCCACGATAACATGGGTATCTTCCTTTAATTCAA
>PAAT01000055.1 GCA_002698965.1 Rhodopirellula sp.
CAACATGTTACAACCGACCGGTTGTAAAAGTGACTCGCTTCCCGGAGCTAGAACCCGCTCGCAGATTCATGTAAATGATTCCCTTTTCGCTGGATGCCTCCCCGAGGGTGGGGTGATAGGCAGCGGGGCCCGCTGAATTCGCCACGATTACTTCCCAAAGAGCTCCAGAGCAGATTTGGCATCCTTGAGCATCTGGTCGTTGGTCACATTCATCGAGTAGAGGAACTGGGGCGGCGTCACGTCCGCACCCGTCTCGCTGCCGACTCCCCGGCGCGTAGGAAGCTTCAGAATGTGCATCGCAAAGGGCCGGTTGCATTCCATGATGACGTTGGGTTGGGTATCCGCTCCGCACGAACGGTAGCAGATGATGGCCACTGCCGCCGCCGCCTCAAACCCGCGCTCGTGCACCTTTACCACCGACGCCATGAGTGCCTTTGCTGCGTGTTGCGGCATGTCCACAAGCTCCTCCTCTCCCGAACCGTTGTCCATCGGAGTTGCCAGCCCGTGTGCAATGGCACCGGGCAGAAACAGCGATCTAAAGCCATTCTTGCAGAGCAGATCGGTAACGTCCGCCGGCTCTTTGGTCTGGGCGTCTATGCGCGGCATTTTGAGGCAAACCAGCGACCAATGGCGCTCACTGTGCACGAGCTTGATAATGTCGTGCATCTTGTCCTTGATCTCTTTGGAACCCTTGCGAAGATCGCTAAGGTTGCTCTTGGTGGGGTCGCCGTCTTCGCAGTTGGGCAGAAAGAGCGCCATCCAAGCAGTGTCCTGTTCGCCGCCCTTCTTCTCCGACGTGGGAAGCAGCACAAGGCCGCCGGTCTGCAGCTTCATGTATGGCAGCATCTTGCGCTTTTCCGGATGCATCATCAAGTGGCACGTGCCTTTGGTGCCATCCAAGCAGTGGAACGGCTCATTCTCTTGTGTCAGCTCCTCACTGAAAACGTACGCCCAGTGGCGCTTGAGAACCTCCGCAGCGACCATGACTGACGAAGAGTCCTCGAGGTCGGAGAAGCTGACAAGCTTTTTGATCATGCCCTCCGTCTTTTCGTTGACAAAGTTGTTGATTTGGTCCGCATGCTCGTCTGACGATGCGCCTTGTGTCAACGCCTCAATCTTGACGCCCACGGAATTGGCCTTGGCGGCAACTTCGGGGCGCACTTCCATTGGAAGCTGAGTCAAAGGGCAGATGACTTTGAAGTAGTAACCGGCAGCTTGCCCCTTGGACAAGAACCACAAGTTCTGGAAACACTCCGGAGGCATCGCATTGAGCGTGTCCTGCACCTCCGAAATGTCCTTCTTCATCATGCCAAGAACAAAGAATGTGCAAACGGCGGTGAGCAGGCAACGGGTACCCATGGCCGTGCCGTCGTTGCTGGGATCGTTCATCCAAGCATCTACAAATCGGCAGCCATAATCCAAGGGAAACGGGTGGTACGTGAACTTCATGGCCTTAGGTTCGGGTTCTTCGCGCAAGGCCGTGACGTTGCAATCGGCCATGGTAGCGGACATTGAAGACGCAAATGGGTGTGTGTGCAAGAATGCTGACAATAATACTGACAATCGCACCTAACAAAACTCCCAAGCACGGAACGTGCGACTTGTGGCGTCGATACTTTTGCCACGCGTGGACGTTATTAATAGGAGATATCCTGGCGCGGCTGAATGCAAGATACAAGCGGCGGTGTTGTCGATGAGCGTACGCGCGGCCGAACCGCCGCTGCGCCTTGTTGCCAGTGGCACCGCCACGGGCCAATGGAACCAGCCCCGGTCGCGGCTGCACCTCGTGCTCTCCGCCGGGCACGAGGCCGACACGGGCGTCAAGATTTTTGATACCGCGTTTGACAAGATTATCAAAATGGTAAAAGCGGCGAAAAAAGATGCCAAGAACTCCAAAGTAATGGGAAGAGTGAAATCAGCTGTCAGGGCGGCATTGGTACCCTTTGGCATTATGTCAGGAAGCGTGCTTGAAAACAAGAACGTGCAAACCTTTCTGCGGCGGCTTGCGTGTCTTGTAGAACAACAACCAAACTTGACACCCAAACAAAAAAGGGGACTCGCCACGTTCAAACGGACGATGCTCAAGACGGACGTTGGCAGAAACCCTTGCTCCACGTCGGCGTGTACGACTTGGGATCATGTGCTTAATGATGACCCAGATTGCATCAACCTGACAGACGATGAAAAAGACACACTGTACTTGGAGTCAAAGGATCAGGATCTGTTCGACGTCATTTGGTACTGGATCTGCTTCTTCCTCATCTGGGGCTGAGTGTGACCACGCGTGGCGGCAGAAATCGCAGCCACCACAAGGTTGCAAATGTGTGCGAGTGGTACTTGTAGCCATTTCCTTAGTAATGCAAATCACTTAAAAAAAAGAAAACGAGCCGCCATGACGACGCCTTCGACGCGGCATCCGGGCGAGAGACTCGCGCCGCTGATCGACGCAACGCAGCCATGTAGCATATGCAACACGCCAACATCAAAGCGCTGCGCGCGGTGCAAACTTGCACCGTACTGTAGTAAGGAATGCCAGCTGCTCGCGCACAAACGCGGCCATCCGGCAAACTGCGTGTTTCACCAGCACGTGCAAGCACACAGCGCTTCAAAGTTACGGCTCCAAAACTCCGACGAGCCGCTCTTGATGAACGCCCGGGTCATGGCCAAGGAGTTACCGAGCTTTCGGTTTACAACTGCAGAGCAACTGTCAGAGGGCGTCTACAAGACCCTGTCGTTAGCGATGATTCCAGCAGCCTTTGCAATGACGTCGATTCTCGGCGTGTCGATTGCACAAGTGGGTGACACGAATGAGATGATTGCCGCGTGCATTCAGCTCAACGGCACGTTCGTTGGCGTCGACGACCCAATCGGAGCGCGCGGCTCCATGGCAGAAGAGCTCTTGCGCCTTTTGAGCAAGCTGAGCACGGCGCAGCTCATGCACAAGAGCAAAATCGCGGCCAAAGGGTGCCACGCCATGCTTGTCTGCGCACCCATTGACATTAAAAAGGATAAGAAGAAACACGGCATGGGCAGCACCAAGGCGCTCTTGGTCGAAGAGATCAAGTTTGAACTGGCCGAAGTCACTGGCCCCGGCATGTTGATCGCCCGTCGAAGCCCCAAGCCTACGGTGACCTCCATCAAGGCAAACAGAATTGGCTATCTCATGGACATTGGCGTCAGCGAACACAAGGAAGTGCCGCTGATGAAAGTCATGCTGCCGGTGCAGGAACGGGCAGTCGGCGACGAGGTGATACCACTCGTCACTGAAAGCGCGCTGGAATCCGTGTTTGGGTCGTAAGATTACACTCTTAATTTTTTTACAAACCTTTCAGGCATCAAGCAACACACTTCGAACTTCACGAAGGACAACAGAGGAATTGGAGTGTGGCTGCGTATTCCGCACGATCTTGTCGAAGTAAATCCTTTGACGCACATATTCATTAAAAGAAAGTTGTGGGTCCTGTACTTTATTGTAGAGAAGCGCCTTCAAAGAGCGGATATTTCTCAATAGAATTCCCCTTTGGTTGCGGCCCATTTCGTTGCGGATGACAAACGTGCCAGTGTACACGATTGTATTGGAAATTGCTTCCACGTCGGCTCGGTGTCCACGAATATTGTCATTGGCAAGCAACCACTGAAACATTTCTCCATTGTCATCCGTGCGAACAGCGGCGTGTTTGAGGTTTTCCACGATGAACTCAAAGAACGTTGCGGGAATGTCCCAAGGCAGTTTGAACAGAACTTTCAGCATGCTCAGCTTTCCGTTTTTCAAGACGTTACGAGCCGACGGGTTCACGTCGGATGCGCTCCACACTGCAATTCCCAATCGACGCAACCATTCGTTTGCAAACAACTCCACAAAGTTGGAGGTGTCGTGTGCAATGTTGGTGTCGCGATTAATGAGATGCACCAGGTAATTTAGCCCGTGCGTGGCGGTACCATGAAGGGTGAACATCAAATCGTACATCACATCGTCGCCGTCCTGCACAAATAGATGGAAGTCGTTGATCGCTAACCAGACACGTCCTGTTCCTTCTTGCTGGAGTAGGTTGCGGGCGACTTGAAAGCGGTCGCCCAATTCCCAATTAGGAAGTCGGCTCAAAATGCGCAGCACTTCCTCTCTAGTGTCGTACGGTATCCAGTCCTTTGAACTATCGTGGGGCATTGGATTTGCCCGTGTCAGTAAGACGATGGACCGATTGATGACATCATGTGTTGGAGTCGGCATTTCTGTCAGCAATCGCGTAAGCGCTTCAAGCGACCCTTTCATTGCAGCCATGAGCAAGATTCTCCGACAAACAGCTCTGTCTAGGGATGGACCGATTAGCCCATGCTTGCGGTTGTTTTCAGAAAGTGTCGTCGCCAATTTGTTGAATTGTGTTGTCGGGAAGGGTCGACAGTTTAATGCCACCTTCATTATTGCTGGTATGAGCAACAGCGGCACAGACGTTTCGTCGGTGTGGAACAGATCGTTGTGGTGTGCTAGGAATTGAAGGCATTCCCAGAGCCCGTCCATTTGTTTTTGGGCTTCTTCGGTCGGGCCACCGGAAGCTTCAAGTTGTTGTTTACACATGTCCTCCATGATGGCCAATCTTTGTTTTGTAAGCGTTTCCAGAGCGATGGTGAGTTCTCTGTAGCGATCGGCGGGGGTGTCCTGGTTGTTATCGCCTTCACCGCCGCTTTCGTCTTCAGGTTCGTCCGCTTCTTCTTCTTCGCCTTCTTCCTCACTCACAATTTGCCTTCTTGTTGTCAACCTTGTCCATTGTATCACTCGTCGGCGCACGTGCCACGCTGCCAACTGTGCATCTCGAGCTGCCACGGCGGCCTGATACTCAGCTTCCTGATCCTCTTCATACTCGGATCTCTGCACTTCATCCCCAAGCTGCTCTTCGGGTTCGGCGTTGGCGTTTGCAAGTGTAAAGTATCCATTGGTTAGAGCGGGGAGCACTGCGGGAATGTAAAAGCGCTCTGCAATGCGTTCCCACATTGCGTTTATGACGTCCTTTGTTCTGTTTGACACTTTCTCGAATCTGAGCATGTATTCGACTGTTTTGCGGAGCCTGACAGAAAAAAAGCGACTGTCTGCAATTGTGAGATGACTGAAAATATTGGAAAGTGCATCGGCGTCCAAATTCGTATCATCTAGAATCACAGCAGTGTTTTCGCCTTGAAGTTGCATTGACCGGAACACGGCTTCCTGCTTGCGTTGCGCCTCCCATCCCACCGCAAGGACGCGACTGAGTCGCGACATATTCGCTGACACCTACTCTCATAGCACGTTGGCGAGCTTATGTGTTTCCAACCACCAACGACGGCCTAGACACCTGCTCGCGCGCGCGCGCGCGCGCTAACATAGACGTCTTTAAAAAAGGGGTGCGTGCAACCATTACCAGGGCGTACGTCGGCAATCTCATGCAAGAAGCTTCGTCCGACGGCGCGCTCAACGAAGCACTGCACGCTTCGTGCTTCCTATTCAACAGCGTCAAGGAACACTTGGATGCAAGTTCGGAGGAGGTCGTGTCAATCTCACGCAAAGACTTGACAAAGCTGCGACGAGCGGCCCTCAAGGTCAATCGAAGTATTGGAACGATTGTGCGACAGGCCAACCAACGCGAACAGCGACTGGTCGTGGACATGCACATTACGAGGACGGCGTGCAAGCGAGACGCAATCGACCAGCAAGCCGAAAAGGCGCGCATCTTTGAGCGCTTGCGCCACCGCATAGGAGACGGCGAAGGCGGCAAAGTTACAGATGCGCTCTTGGACAGTGCCATCAGCGACGCGGCGCGCATTGAAGAAGCGATTCGAAAGCTCGCGCCGTGCGCCCCCACAAGCGTCCACGGCGCCGGGATGCTCTCCGCGCACTCAAAAGTCGCCCATCCTTAAAAGAATAGATAAGGGAGTCGTAGAAAACGTAAAGAGAAAGAAGACGGTTTGGGCAACATGCCGAAGCAGTTGCCGTTGCTGGCCCTGAAGCAAGGCGCTCCCACTGGGACGTTAGGGTCAGAGGGCCGAGGGCGTGATGCTCGGATGGTCGACGCCGAAGAGATGAACCAGTTGCTGAGAGCGTTCAATGCTTGGATGATTTCCTTTATTACTGTAGAACAAAGAAAAAACTGCTACATTGCAAAGATCGTCAGAGGCGAGAACGTAGACCGTGACTATCGACAGCTTGCATCTTACGAGCAGGCTTGCGTGGACTGTATACGTTACTACAAACATCAATACTACACGTTTCCAAAAGAGATGCAGCTAAATCGCCGCGTGTTTCGCGAAGCAATATGGAAAAGTGCCTTTCCCCACTCGTGGATGCAATGTTTTGTGGACATGCCTTCAGACCCAGAAAAGACTGTGTTTTTTAGGGAAATGGTCGTGAAGTCGCATGGACAACTTGCCGTCCTAATGGCGCATTCAATCGATGAAAGCTCCTGCCACCTGGATCACGGCCCTGTCGATCTCTACAGGAGAAACAACAGCTGGGAATGGGAAGACCTTTCTGCGAACGAATTCGTGAGAACGTGGCAAGCTGACATAAATGGCCAGAACATTTTCACGAGTTTGATTGCAAATAAGCAATGGCCGTTTCAAGATGCCGAGTTTCAGACTCCTTACAACAACTGGCCTTTTGTTTTGAACGCAATGGACGTAAACAATCCATTTAGCATGGTACTTAGTACGGCCCAGTTGCAAGAAGTGCGCCATCACGAGGGTTCCTGGCTTGACTCTCGGCACTGCTTCATGTACTACTATCGGTACAATTTTGCACACGCGCTCTTAAACCTCTTGCAATTTGCACTTGTTGGCACAGCCGAAGGCCAATACTCCACATTCGATGAGCTTGCTGACAGCCCTTTGGGAAAAGCTATGCAATTCATGATTCTGAACGAGTTAACCATGACTAAAATCTTTCACGACCTGAAGCGAGATCCGCACGCAAAGTATCGGTTTCGCGATATTGTTCAATCATCGGGCAAGACGTGGAACTTTGCCTTGAGGTTTCTGTTGATTGCTTTTACTACCGATGTTCAAACAAAAGAAAGGTACACTCAATATGAAGATTTTAACTGGCAACCCTTGCACAAGGATTGGATGGCCAACCCTCGGAACTTGGAACTCGTCATCCCCGTGTCCGATTCCGATTACATATGGCAAATCTCAATAAGTCCAGAACCAGCCCGCTATCGTCCCATATTCCACGCCAATTACAAAATACTGTATTTGTTCTGCCAAGAAGCCTACCTTGGAGTTACAAAAAATCAAAACTCGGTATTGTCAGCGTCAGATTACTCAAAGCGGTGGAATTTATGGGCCAGAGCCGAGGACTACGTCCATCCAGATACTGGCATCAGGGAGAAGGTGCCCATGGTCAGGCAAACTGTGCTTGAGTCGTTGCATTGGCTGGGCGAAACCCAAAACCTATCTGCAGATGACATACGCATAGACATGAGAAAACCGATATCAAGCGAGTTCGATAACATGCAATTCACTCGTGAGCAGGCTGAGGCGATTTCCTTATTTGCAACGTGGCTCGACTTTATTCTGAAGCTTGTCAAAACCGACATTGAACCTGTCGTGGTGCAGCTAGGCGATGACGGAAGGCCATCCAACTGGCTAAGATCTGGAAAGTCCCACATGCAGATCAACCCAAGCTACAACCCCAACCTCAGAAAAAAGTGGGAATGGGTTCGTTCTTTATACGAAGGTGTGGACAAGCTGGTCTATAGGTACCGCGAGGCCGAGGGCCTCGTCAGCGCTGTGGAAGACGGCATGATGGAAGATGACCGTCCGCAATCCCACTTGTCGCAAATCGCTCAAAGGAACATACGAGCAGGTAGGGTGCCAACGGATGCACTCGCTTCTAAAATGTGTGAACTGAAGCTCTAGCTCCGACCTGACCCAAACTCAGAGTCGCACTTGACGTCTCCTTGCGTCGTTCAAGAATCTTCTTCACAGTGGCGTATTGATTGTCGTAGTGGTCGTAAAAAAACTGCTTTTCCTTCTCACAACTCATCGCGCCCTTCCACCCAAGCGCCTTGTGTCGTTCCACCATCAATACCAGCATGAGCGTTTCGACCCCACTCAACACGGCAAAAGTATCCTTCATCTGTTTTGCCTTTAACATTTTGGTCGCAGCGCTTTCGCAAAGTCGGAGTTCCTTGTTTGTACCCGGAGGAGCCGACTCGGGGTCCAACAGATCGTCTGCGGCATTGGAAATCAACTTGACCTTGCGAAACCCAACGTCGGCATTTGCAGACGCGCACATGCGTGCCGACGGTAGCTGCAACGCAACGCCGGGATTGTACTCTGCAGTCAAAAACCCCATCTTTTCACCGAGCCCGTCCAAGGCCTCCTCCTTGTTGGTGTCCTTGTGCCAACTTTGAAAGTAGTGGTACATTGTGACCATGACCCGAGGGCGGGCCAAGCACGTCTCCGGTGAATCGGCAACAATGTCCCGACGCAATCCGTGAAAGCGGTAGTGCTGGATGATGGCATCGACGTAAGCTTCGTGCCCCCCAACGACCGCCCCAAAGTAAAACCGACCACCAAAGAGTGCATCTTCGTCCAAGTCCTTGTGCGCCCGGCTAGACGGCACGAAAACGTACCGCTTTCCCTTGTCCTCATTATTGTAAGCTGCTGTCACGTCCGCGTACTGCTCTTCTGCCTTGCCGTGGACCTCTACCGTGTTTGAAATGACGACGTGGAAGTAGGCCTTCCATACAAATACGGGCAGGGGAACTTGTATGAGACGGTACCCGCGAACGAGGCGCGCGTTGACATACTTTTGGGACCGGAGCGCCCCAAGGGCATTTTCAAATGGCGTAGAGGGGGGTCCAGCTCCGGGCGTGACCAGGCGAGGAGGGGGGTCCGTTCCCAGCGGCAGCGCTTGTAGCGTTTGCAGGATTGCTCTTCGGCGACTCTTGAAAACGTCAGGGCTCATAACCTCGTCTAAGCACACTTTGTCATCGTCTTGGGCGTGTTTGTGGGAAGCCATTACGGTTTTATTTTTATTCTAATACGGAGTCGTCACTCGCACTACTGTCTGCCGCACTAGCGATGCGTCTCGCTCCAGCACGCGTGGACGATTCTGGCATTTTCAAAAATGCGTGCAGCGTCGTCTGCACTGGAAAAAGGTCTTCTGTTGGCTTGAGTTCGCCCGGCTCCGACCGTTCAAGGTTCTTTTCAAATGTCACATCAAACAGCGTAAGCTGCGCCATGCTGCGCTGCGCGCCGACCGATTTTGCCTTGCCGCCAACCGGACCTTCCCACGTGAATACCGCAGTTGTCATGTAGCTCAATCTCACACCTGTTTTTAGGGCTTCCTGTTCGTACTAATCAAAACTTAGCGCAACCGCGTTTGTTCGCTAAAGCACGCGTATGCGATTTGAAAGAAAGAGACACGCGTAGGCGCGCAAATGAAACGACCCAACGTCTTGTTTCTCACCGTAGATCAGCTCCGCACGGATGCGTTAGGGTGCTACGGCGGCACGTGGTCAAAGACCCCAAACATTGACGCCCTTGCTGCTCAAGGCGTGCGCTTTGAGCAGGCGTATGCGGCAGCGCCCGAATGCGTGCCATCGCGCACTACGTGGCTCACCGGCCGGTATCCGCTCCAGCATGGGTCCTACAACAACCACTATTTGCGATTTCCAGACACACGGCCACTGCTCTATCGCGCCGCGTCCGACGCTGGCTACACTGTGGCGATGCTTGGAAAGACCCACTATCGACCCGAGTTGACCGAGTCTGACCGAATCAACGTGTTTTGGCCATATTGGAACACGAATGTCACAAAGGGAGCCGATGTATGGCGCGCGCCTAGCAGAATGGCAAATGAGACCTTGGAAGCGCTTCTCGTTCGCGCGTTTGATGCGACCGTGGCATTCAGCGCGCGCGCGTATGGCCCAGACAAACCTTGGTTTGTGCACTTGAGCTTTGTCAACCCTCATCCTCCAAACTTGTGCGAACACCTGCCAATTGGATGGCAGCCGCTTCCAGAGCAACGCTGTCCTGCGCTGCGCCTGACGCCTGCCGAATGGAACGAGCAAACGGACAATTTTGCACCATTTCATATGTATGAGCGTACATGCTACGGCGCAACGGTCGAATACGTAGATGCGATGGTCGGAGAGGCACTGAAAATTGTCAATCTTGAAACCACGTTTTTGTTGTTCACTTCAGATCACGGCGACATGCTTGGAGATCACGGTGTGAAACAGAAGAGCGTCTTTTTTGATGCGGCATGGCGAGTACCACTGGTGCTTGCCGGTGCTGGTGTCGAGCTGCGTTCTGGTGCGTCAGAGACGCATTTTGCATGCGGCGCCGACGTGCCGATGACACTGCGTCGCGTCATGAGCGCACCTCTTTCACCTGGTCATCGCGGCGTTGATCTTCGCAAGAAGACTGACGTGGCGCGCAACAAAGAATGCAGGGGATTTCTGATGACATTCAAGGGCGAAATGTTGATGGGCTTGGTGAACGCAACGCACAAGATTGTCATAAATCGCTCTACAGTCATCAATGTCTTCAACCGTACGCCTGGCGTAGACCCTTACGAAATGAATAGTCTTGTTTGAGCTTTAGCTAAGGGGCTAGAAGGCGTCCCTTGCGCACCGGCCACTTTGGGCGAGCGCCCTGACGGCACCGGGGTCTTCGAACTGGTCCCAGACCGACCTCGGTGGCGGGCTGGGCGGCGGCGGCAGGAGCCTTGCGAACGCGGTCTCGACGTCCTTTCGTTGCATGGCCGCGACGGCCGGTACGCCGTGCGCCAGCCAATCCGCCCACGCCGCCGCGCGACGGGGCCGGTTCGTGTCAATGTGCAGCTGCTCAAACGTCGCGGGAGCGGGGCGCGGGTCGATGCCCTGCCGCTGCAAGAACCAGACGCGCGCGGCCAGGCTCTTCGACGCCCGGATGGTGCGCAGCCGCGCGCAAAAGGCGCGCGAGTTCTTTGTCATGATGCGAACCCGCGCGCCGGCGTCGATGCTGGCGCGCGTCGCGTCTGCCGGACCGCGGGCTCCTTTTTGCGACACGTTGAAGCGCCGGCACAGCGACATCCGCCGGCCGCTGGCGTCCACGAGCGTCGCGGCAGACTCGCCACCACTCTGTTCGTCAAAGCAGTCGCGTACGGCACACGCGAAAAACTCCAATGGCGACTGTCGCGCATACGTGAGGACGGGAATGCCGAGTGTGCGATAGGCTGCGCGCACCTTGCGCGACTGTTCAAACGTCTTCTTGTTGACCTTGAAAACGTACGTTGCGTTGGTTGCCACCGCCATCTGGCGTAGGCAGCGCAGCCGCACCGCCGGTTGCCGCTGCACGCACGGTGAGACCGATTTCAACGGATGAAACGGCTCGACTGTCCAGTCGGCCACCGCGCCACCCAGCCCGCCCAAAAGTGTGCGGGCCGTCAATATGAGCGAGATCGAGCCCTCACAGCCGTTGACGTAGACTCCTATCAGCGGCGGCCACGCCATACTCGAGAGGCGGCGCCGTGCTTCCGGGTGGCGCGCGCTGGTGATAGCGAGCGCCAATCTGAGCTCTTACGTTTCAATTCCAAAGTAATCGGAAGGAATTTGCCGATCCCATTTTGCACAGGGAGCCCAGCTGTGACGTTTCGGCCGTTCACACGAGATGTTGCGCCACGGTGTCATTCCTGTCAATTGATGCATGCGCACGGCCACGTTTTCCGGATCATTGCTGGCGTTGGATAGCAGTATGCTAATATTCGCAATTTGTTTCAGCTTGTTCTGAGTGTTGAGCACCTGCCGCAAAGTAAACGACGCGCCGTTTAAAAACATCCTCTTCCTAGATTGCGTGACGCTGTGCGCTTCTCTGTGCAGATAGATGATGAAAACGTTTGATGGATTCAATGCCGCGCGCTTCAAATGCTCCGTTCTTATAATCTTCAGCACAAGGTGTCGAGAATAGCACATGTTCAAAAATCTTCGAAATGTGGTGTATGCACTCAAGGTCGAATGCACATGACGAGCGTCGTGGTCTGCTCTCAACAATCTCCAATCGTTTAGACTGATTTGGCATCGCATCAGCCGCGAAATCAAATGAACGCACTCGCTTTCAGGTTCCACTATTCGGCAAGGTTCGTACAAGTACAAGACGTCGTCGCGCGCACCGAAAACTCGCTGCGCAAACCACGTGCTCCCGGAGCGCATCTCGGTGATTATCAGAACGCGCACGCCTCTCGGCTGCAGCAGGGTCAGGTCATGTGTTCCGCTGAAGCGCGTGCGGGTGCGTTCCAACAACTGTTGGGACCAGTCGTCAACTTGCGCCTTTTTTGAATGGCAGACAAACCTTCGCCATGGATCACTGGGCGTTGGGAAGCAACCGAGCTCTTGCAACCGAGTCCTCTTTGCGCCATTGTTCCATTGACGGTATCTAAAGTGCGCAATTGCCACAACGTTTGAATACACTTTGGCGGAAAACGCCCCGGGAGCCAAAACGACGTCGTGAATGGATCCAAAGAATAACGGATCTGGGTGCAACCCTGCGCGGCGCACCAAGTGTTTGAATTCGTATTGAAGGTGAACGCGTTGTGGTCTTGGGGCCAAACACTCCGTTGCAGTCGTCATCTGGATTTGTGGCAACCAAAGCCCGTCGGGTGGATTTGGACGAGCTTGCATGAGGGAGAGCAGCTGCAGCACATTTCCACGAACAAACTCGTCCAAGTCGATAAACAGCATCCAAGTGGTGTTGAATCGGCGCAGGGCGTGTTTGAAACAGAGTGCCTGGTGCGGCATGAATACTCGAGCTTCTACAGCTGTGCTGTTGGCAATCGGGCGAACGTACTGCGGTGGAAAAGGATGGGTGTACCGCTTCCACCAAATACGGCCTTGCCCTTCTGCTACGGCTTCGCGCACCTCAAACGTGCGAACGCGGTCGTTGTCAAAGACTGGGCGCGCCTCTTCAGGATCCAAATTCCAATATATCATTATCTCGGCGCAGCCCGTGTGCTTGAAATGATGATTGACCCAGTGTGTCAGCGTTTTGGATTTGCGCGTCGCAATAGTCGCAATGCCAAACGAAGGTGGCGGCAACACCGGAGTTGACACCGCCAAAGAGTCGGCCGCCGGTTTCAGTTCTGTCTTAAGTTTGCGCGCGAGAATTGTGATCACCCGTTCTGTATGCTGTGTAACGTTTTCAAACGTTTCGTAGTGCGTCACGTTCAATTGCCGTAGTCGACGAAACCAGGCGTCGTGATCTTTGGAATCGTGCGATTCTGCCAAGCAATTGCGCAGGTGAGTTTGATACGCCTCGTGCGTCCCAGAAACCAAACGCTCATTCGGATGTTGCGCATAATCGTGAGTGCTCTCTGCCCACGACAACGAACACAGCACCTGGCGTTTTGAACGTTCTACCACGACCGCAAAGACGTTCGGCGTGCTTGTCAAAAGTTCCGGATTCTTGTTGAAGGTTGCTTCCCAACGCATGATCTTGACCACGGCAATGCAGCGTTCAATCGGGCAAGTATCAGTAGATTCATACAAGCACGCCGTTTTTGCAACATGGAGTAGCCACTTTGTTGCAAAGATGGGGCTCAAGTATCGCCGTTTTGTCAATTCTGCGTCTAAAGACCCAGCCCATTTCTTACCAATAAACCCTCCAGATTGCTGACGTTCTTGAAGTCCTTCGCCTAGTAAAACGCTGCATTGCAGTCGCTCAACAAGTGTGCGCGCAAAGAATGTAGACGCCGAACGCCTTTCTGTGAAGAGTGCTAACAGACGCACCATGAGTTTATCTGCGTTCAGAAGTCGATGGGATCAAATCTAGCGGCCATGTTCGCTAGTTTCAATGAACGCGCATGCGCTCCCGAAAATCACGACTCATGACACACGTGAGCACCAATTGCGTAGCCGACAATGTCGTGCTGCCGTTGTGCGCCAACCCACTGCATTGTCCTGGTCTCTGCCTTGTGCCGGAATCCGGAAGCGCGTTTTTCAAACGCGTCATTGCTTACGAACTGGAAAGGTCTGGAATGGAAATGACCTTTGATGAAAAGTGCAAGTTTGGTCGCTTGCCGTGGCATTGGCTAGCGTCGCACCGAGTCGTGCGAATCGTTAGGCATCCGGTCGAGCGCATGCTTTCTGCATACTTAAATCAAAAACACACCAAGTGGGCTTCCGGGTATTCATTTTCACATCATGCAAACTTTACCGAAGTCGTGACAACAATCACCCAGTTGCCAGACGCGCGCGTCCATTTGAGCTTTCGTAGACAAACAGCCATGTGTAAAGCGGCGACTGGCGATGTCGCCACACGCGTGCTTCGATTGGAAGAATACGCGCATTGGCGTTTGAGGTTGGCAAAGAAACTTCACTGGCCGCTGCTTTTATCGCTTGTACCACGAAACCGCATTGGCGTCGACGTCATGGCCACATTTTACACTCCAGATCTTTTGCATCGCGTTGAAACTTGGGCCGCAAACGATATGAAAGTGTTCGGCTACACGTCGATGTTCGACTGTTTTGATGCCGAGTGGAAAAGGCGGCGTTCTTGGGAAACGAGCACCGTCACAGAAATCGAAGACATGCTGTCGGACGACACTACAACATGACAGAGACATCAAAGATTGGCAGACACTTCCCTAGAAGGCACTCAAAGCGAAAAACGAGCAAACACCTGTGCTACCACACTGTTGGCTGAGCCAGAGCACTGCGTGTCACCCCGTGTTTGATTGCGTTTATTTGCAGTGACCGCAACCCTCGCCGCCTCCAAAGCTTCTGCGCTTTCAAAACGCGGAAGATGGTCCACGTTGACAAAGTTGGCGGCGTGTGCAAACATTTCTTCGTACTTATGGCCCTTAAGCAGCCAATTACTGAGGTCACCAGTGAAGGAATCTGCGCCTTTGAACATTTTTCTGGCCTCTGATAATGCTGCAACCCTCCATTCAGAAATGTCGCCGTTGAACAGCTTTGCCTTGGAGAACATTTTTGTCATGTCCTCCACGTTGCGAGTGTTCCATCCGTTCAAGTCCTTCGGCGCAAACGCTTCTGCCCGGTGAAACATTCCGTACATGGAGACCACGCTGCTAGTATCCCACCCACTAATATCTCCATTGAATCTCTCTGTTCTAGCAAACATTCCTGACATGTCCGTCACGTTCCCAACATTCCAGTCGTTGAGGTCTTGGTTGAAGAGAGGGGCACCCCAAAACATTTCATGCATAGTTACCACTTTGGAGACGTCCCATCCATTGAGTGGCATGTTAAAGATTGACTCTCGGCCGACATCCCCAGTGTCACTAAAAACATGAGCCATGTTTGTTACATTGTTGGTATTCCAAGCGCCAATCGGTTCATTGAAATTCATGCTGTTGGTGTCCGCAAAAAGACCAGTCAGGCTGTCCATCTTTGAGACTTTCCACGCTTCTGGGTATCCGTACACTTCAATAACCTCCGCTCGCCCCCCGTCTGCATCTTCGTTCCACTTCAGAACAGCATCAACAAGTTCGTCGTAGGTTTCAAAGGGCTTTGTTACGACTTCCCAGTGCCTTGTCGCCCACTTTCGGGCATTCGTCAAATAAGCAATGTTGTCAAGGACGTGTTGCTTGGACTTTACGTTTCTGCTAAGAGCGACACCATCGCGGCGCCTGATCAGCTCGATTATGAGCTCAAATCCCGTTTCCTTCTTGACACCCTCTGGATCGACAATCACTGATCCAAACGCCGTCGTCCAATACTTCTCTTCGGCGTCCCACACGATGTGCCAAATCCCAGTCAGCACGTCTTTTACAATGTCCAGTCCTTGCGAAGAGGGCGTCACAGCAATTGCAATACGAGGAAAAATTTTGCCTCCGTTTACAATTGCTGTGACGCGGTCCATTTTACTGATTTCATCCGCAACAATCATTGCATACTTATGTTGAGCGCTTGAACTCAATTCGGACCACGATTTGTTGAAAGACATGTCAAAAATCTTAGTCCGTAATGTTGACGGAGTGATTACAAACCGGCTCATGTGGTTTGAAGCGCTGCACGATGCCGACGACTGACTATACAGTTAGTCGTGCTCATGTACCACCTTATGATAACCATCGACAGTCGCTTACACAGGTAAAAGAGGTTGCCAGAGCAAACGCAATGCAGCCGCCACTGCCATCCTTGGCGAGCCTGTCCACGGCCCTGTTGCGCAATGCGCCGTCGTTGCAAACGGAAGACCACACCGACCTGGCGCACATCTTCAAAACTCTTAGTGTCGGTATGCTCGCGGACGCTGGGCCGAGCTCCGAAGCAGGCGGGGCTGGACAATCGCAATTGGTGCCACATCGACCGCCGCACCTTTACCCGCACACTACCAACCCGCACGACGGCGCGCACGGCGTTACACCAGAGGAAGCGCCTAAAAAAGATCCGCTGCGCACCGCAATGCTGCTGTTTGCTTGGGACGAGGTTTTTGATGCAAACCAGAAGACGCTGAAGCTGCCGCCGTTGACGGAAACCCAGTTGGAGTCCATCACAATCAGCGGCCCAGAGAATGACAAGTACAAGTACAGGGTTTTCGCCGTCAGGACCGACACGGTGCCTTGGAAGGAGAGTCTCAAACTTCCTTCCGACCAACAGCGCTGCATCATCATTTGGAGGCAGTTGTTTCCAGATACGGGCTCGCAGACTCAGTTGCAGACTCAGAGCAAAAAGGCAAAGATGGTGGAGGAAAGCGCTTCATTTGAACCGTGGATGATGATCACCGAAAGCGCGGCGCTGAAACAAATCAGCGTTCCAAAAACGCCCAACGGCGTCGATACTCACGGCCTTTACATGCTAAAGGACCTCAAGCCATATTTTGACAAAAAACGAGACGCCCATTCGGTCAGGAAGGAGATTCTGG
>PAAT01000056.1 GCA_002698965.1 Rhodopirellula sp.
CAGGTTCCGCCGAACAAAAAAAGACGAAACCTCAGGGGGCTCTTGCTTATTGTGCAATTCAGTTTTCAAAGAACATCGAGTCATAAGACCCAAAATCCATCACTCAAATTAAGGACTCACGTCCGTTGTTTGGGAGTGCCCCTCGACTGAAGGGCCGGACAAAATACGCTAAAAAATGACTAGGTCAACCCCTTTTTTTAAAAAAAATAATTTATTCAAATTAATGATTATCAGTTGTTTGAATCAAGCAATACGAATGGATTAATAACTTCATCAAAAATCTTCTCTAGGATAATCTCTACCTTTTTTACATTTATAGATATTAATTCAGGATTATCTGCATCTTTTCCTAGAAATGGAAACTCAAAAACCCCTTTGAAATTTAACATTTTTGGCAAATGCATGCGAATTAACTCTGCGTTATAAGTTGAAGAAGTATCTGGCTCTTCCTGCTCCATTAGTATGACACTAACAACCAAAAGCCCGCGATTTAAAGCTGCTTCTACGGTTAGCAAAACATGATTTATCACTCCAACTCGATTTTTAGCTATTATTATTAAGTTAGCACCAAATTCTTTACCGAGCGAAGCTACCGTAAGCTTTTGAGTAATTGGAGCCAACAACCCGCCAACCCCTTCGATTAACATAATATCAAAATTATCGCTTTTGCATACTTGTCTCAATTCTTGAACTATATCGTCAAAATTAATTTTATCACCACTAGATAACTCCCAAGCCGCCGGTGAAATAGGCTCATCATCATACCAATAATTCACCTTTGAAGGTGGATCATAACAATTAGCAGCTTTTAAAAACTCAATATCTTTTGTCCCTCCAGAACAAAAAGGCTTAACCAATGGAAACCGTAACCCTATATTCGATATATAGCCTCCTAATAAGCCAGAAAAAACAGTTTTTCCAACTCCAGTGTCACTTCCAACAACAAGAAAAACAGCTTTATTTTGATTTGAATTCTGATTCAAGATCACCCCCCAATTATGCAATTATCTGCTTCTCAATAAACAAAAAATGAAAATCCTTTCTCAAAATACTGCTAAAGAATAACCTGAACTCCTTTAAATTTATGCAGCCAAACGAAAAAAGAAGATTAATAGAACCTATACTTCATAAATTAGCTGATACATTTACTGAAATCCTTATTTACTTCATTGTTATTTTTAGCCCTTGGGCTTTCGGAACAACTGAAACATGGTCTATCTGGGCAATGAACATTTCTGCCTATGCCCTTGGATTTCTACTAATCTCAAAATTAACGATAAGATGGAAGCTGAAATATAAACTTTATGTCACTCCCGAAAAGACTGGCTTCTCTTCTAAGCAAAAACGCATTAGTTCAATTCAAAAAAAATGCAATATTTTACTAGCAGGAATCATGTTATTGCTCTTGGCTTACGTCTTAACAAGTGCAATAAACGCTAGAGCTTCATTTGATTTAATTGCAAAAGAATACACCTACTTTAAAGAATTTAACGTATACCTACCTCATAGCTATGACTCAATAGCAACTTGGAAAATTTTTTGGCAATACCTCGGACTAATAATTCTATTTTGGGCCATTAGAGACTGGTTAGCAGATAGCTTTCGAAAAAAAACATTCTTTTCTCTCAATCCACGTTTGAAAAAACTATTATTTATAGTTTGTATAAATGGCAGCGCTCTAACGCTAGAGTGTATTTTACAGCGCATATATTTTGACGACAACCTTGGCAAACTCCTCTTTTTGTTTGAGCCAAATATCAATAAAACCAACGATGCTCAATTCGGACCATTCGCTTACCGTTCAAATGCAGCAAGCTATTTAAATTTAATTTGGCCTCTATGCATAGGGTTGTTTTTACAATTAGGAAATGAAAATCTTGAAAATAAAAAAAAGAGACTCGGCAAAGGCCCAGAATTGATACTTATCCCCTGCATAATTCTCACAGCTAGTGGACCAATAATATCATCTAGCCGTGGAGGTGCTTTAATAATGCTTGGTTTAGTTTTTCTAACAATAATATTGTTTCTTTTTTCTAAAATAAAAATCAATTTTCTTAGATATGCCGTTCCTATTTTTCTGATGATTGGCCTAATATTAGCGTATCAATTAGGGTGGGATAGCATTGAACCTCGATTAGAAAAAATATTTTTAGGAAATATGAGTAGCCGCATTCAATTATACCAAACTTTAATGACAATAATTAATGACTACGGAGTTTTTGGCTCAGGACCAGGAAGCTTCGAAACTATTATACAGTTTGAATTCAATGAATCATTTACTCGATGGGAGTCGTGGGCACATAATGATTATCTTGAATTATACTTAACCTTCGGAAAGTTTAGCTTAATGCTATTTGCCCTTCCATTTATTTGCATAATTAGTCTATTTATAAATTTAAAATCTAAAGTCAATTATCATATACAATCATTCTCCTTGATTGCTATAGTTGGTTTGATGATAAATGCTTTAATTGATTTCCCCTTACAAACGCATTCGATTCTAATCTTATTATGTATCATATGCGCAACAGTCACTCTTCAAGAAAAACAAATATCTAATTAAGAAGAAGGCTTTTTTCTATTGGTAATTAAACGATATAATTTTTCAGAAAGCAAATGATAGACTACAAACAACAATAATATTGAATAAAAAGAATAACATTCTTGAAAATTATTAACTTCAGAAATAACGCCAAAAACAGCCATAGTAATAGAAAAGATAGATAAAATTAAAAGTACTAATTTTGATGAATAACCCATTTCAAGTAAAAGATGATGTATATGATCTCTACCTGCATTAAATGGCGAGCGGTTATTTCTTATCCTCCTAATCATCACGGATAAGGTATCCATAATCGGTAGTGCTAATAGCCAAATAGTGTTAATTGGCTTAATTATGTTGCTTTCGGATTGGGACAAACGAATGAAATACCAGCAAAGAAAAAACCCAATTATCGTCGATCCTGCATCTCCAAGAAATACTTTTTTTATAAAGCCACCTGTAAGTCCCAAATTAACAATAACAAATGAAAGCAACGCAAAGGCAAAATATAAAATCAAAGCTATTGAAGCATCAGCTCCCTTAAGCTTCACTACAGATATTATTCCGATACAAGCAACTAGGCTAACCACCGCACACAACCCGTCACTTCCATCAATCAGATTCAGAGAATTTACCACACCAATTACACAAAAAATTGTAAAAATTAGTTCAAAAATATTTAGCTTCAAAATATTTCCTGTCCCAAAAATATCACCTAAGTTGTTTAAGTAGATATCTCCATAATAAACCATAGCTATACAGCCTAATAACTGAGCAGAAATTCTTTTTATAACAGACAAGTCTCCATGATCATCCATAATTCCAATTACCAAAAGGGGAATCATACAAACAAAAAGTGGCCGCCATTCTGTCATTCCTCTAGGAGAAATCAAACAGCCAAGAGAAAACCCAAACACTATGGCAATTCCTCCTATTAGGGGCACTCTACCTTCGTGATCCTTCCTCCAATCAGGATGGTCTACAAGATTAATTGATTGAGCAAAGTTATAACAAAAAAACAAAATAAAAAGAGTCCCAAAACATGTAATGCTGATAGGCCAAAAATGCTCAAATTTGATTAATTCTCTAATCATGATTTTGTTTCACAAAGAATCTTTAACATCTCTTGAGCTTTTTTAGATCGGTCAAAATATTTAGCAGCAGAATATGAGTTTCTATGGTATGATTTTGCAATTGAAATATCTCCTTTAAGCATAGCTAACTGTGCAACTAACATTTCCGGATTTTCGGGTTCAAATATTTTGCCTATTTGATATTTGTTAACAATTCCTGCAGCCTCCCCTTTAACTCCAAGTAATACTGGAATACCCATTCCCATGCATTCAAATAATTTAGATGGTATTACAGTATTAAATATCGGTTCATCTTTTAAATGTATAATTGCTACATCCAATATCGACCAATAGCGAGATACCTCTTCCTTGGAAACGGTGGACAGAAATATAACATTAGAAATCTCTTCTTCTTTTGCTTTTTGCTGAAGGGACGCCTTACAGGCCCCATCACCTAATAACAATAATTTCGTGTCTTTATCTCCTGTTTTATTCAACAACTTCCCGGCCTCTAGTAATACCTCTAAGCCATGAGCCATACCATGTGTCCCGATATATCCAGCAACAAACTTTTTATTTAAATTTAAACTCTGCATCAGAGTAATATCCTTTTTTACCGGAACAAATCGGGCAAGATCAACACCATTTGTAACCACAGAAATTTTATATTTATCTATCCCTCTGCGGATCAAATTTGCTTTAAAAGATTCAGTTACTGAAACAATTTTTGTTGCTCTACGATACAAAAACAGTTCCATCCATTCAAGAGCCCGTAAAATAGAATTATTATTAATAGCTCCAAGTGCTCTAATAGATTCAGGCCATAAGTCTCTCAATTCAAAAACAAAAGGCACATTTTTCATAGTTGAAACAATGAATGCTGCCCATGCAGTAAAAAATTGAGGAGATGTTCCGACTACAATATCAACATTCTTAATTGCCGGAGAAGCAAAAACAGATGAAAACATAAAACTTAAATAGTCTAAAGTACGCTTTAAAAAACCTTCATTCGACGTAATATAAGTCCACACTCGAATAACCTGTACACCATCCATTGTTTCTTTAAATGGAATAATGCTATTTTTATATCCTTTAAAAACTTTCCCTTTAGGGAAATTCGGTGCACAGGTCAAAACAGTAATCTTATGCCCCTTCTTGACCCATTCTCTACAATGCTCAAAAGTCCGAGAGGCTGGAGCATTAACTTCAGGAGCAAAATTATCAGTTAAAAATAATATATGCATTTATATTTATCATAACTCTAACTTTAAATGAAAATTTGATACTAGAGGGGGATTGTCGTATTCAAGGATTATGATTTTTGTATTGCGTTCATCACCAAAGTCAGGCCACCAAACTGCATCTTCAACTTGTAATCTAACTGCATCTGTTAAGAAATTTACTCTTATTCCATCTCTATTGAGAATTAATGTATCTTGTGCATCAAACTCCACATGAACATCAGGATGTAAAAGCAACCTCGACTTAACGGCTTGACTACTACCTCCAATTACTTCATCACGAACATGCACTTTACCTGAGTCCAAAGAATTTATAATTCTTCTGTGAATTGGCCTACCTGCAAGGTGAGAATAACCACTATGCTCGGAGTCTATATATAATTTTTTTGAACTCAATAATGCTTCTCTAATTTTAACTCTTGCACGCCTTCCCATTCTAAAAGAGCCCCAAAAATCACACTGACTCTTATCATCAATAGTCAATGTATTATGCATTAAACTAGATCTTGATAAATCTCGAAGGGCACCTGGATTATATTCATACACACCAGCATCCACGATAAACCTTTTTCCTTTCAAACTTAATTCAAACGAATGTATATCACCATGCGAGTGAGCAGGCAGCCCGTCTGGACCTACATTTCCTGCATCATATACAATCATAATATTCCGACTCCGTAAAACGTAGTATCCAGCCTTATCAAATCTTGCATTTGATCTTGGCATAGGAATCGAGCGTCCAGTAACCGTGCTATATAAAGCTAATATATCTTGAGGCTTATAGGTCATATTGAGTCCACCATCATTGAATAACACCACACTTCCGTCGGGGTGAGTCATATCTGCAACCACTTGCGACATTTTATCTAAAATAACTATTAATTTATCTTTAATTGGACAATCATCTATTAGCCGCCAACAATCAAGGAGATCAGAAAAGACTTGTATATGATATGCCGGAGACAATTCAAAATGAAAACCATCTTCAAGTATCTGTGTATTAAGTTCGCGCTGAAGTAATCTTAAAGCCTTAATTCTCAGGCAAGTTATCTTGGAATTCTGATAGTATTTCGCACCCCACAGCATAGCTTTAATATTTTTAATTAAATGATTACCGCCTATATCTAATTCTAAATTATTTGACAAAAAAATCAATTGCTCAAAAACTGAAGACTCTACATTGTTAACAAATTCTTTAGCTAGTTTAGCCCGTCGAAACTCTATTTCCGCCAACAATGAAACGACTCGGATTGATATTGCATATGAATTCCAACTATCTAACCAATAGCCTTTCTTATAAGGGCGATTATTAATTATCCAATCATCAACTAACTCAATAAAAGCTTTATCATCAAGTGAATTAGTCCAATCAAAATAATGTAAATGCAGTTTCCAAAGTCGTGTTCCTCTATTTAATTTATCTAAATGCCACTCTACAGGGCGACCTAGTGAACGGCTATGATTCAAAAAACAAAAGTGCCATGAATCGCCATATAACTTTACATTAGATTGCGGGCGTATTTGCAAAATAAAGGCCGGAGGGGTTTCAGCGATGCATAATGGCCATTTGTCTCTTTCATTCTTAAATTTAATTATATTTGAAAAAACAACTAATACATTCCTTTTAAACTTTAGCAATAACCTCCAAAGTAATTGTTTACTCGGGGTATACCAAACTGCATATAGCAAATTCCACATTAGTATTTAGTCGATTAGCATTTTTTAACCTGTGCTAATCTTAACTCAGCTAGTTCACGTAGGATTGGAGCAACAGCATAACATTGGCGAAACAAAACTTGCTTGCTGAATGAAGATTGCTGCAATGAGCTAGCCTTAGATTTAGAAAAAATAGTTACCCAATGAACTAAGCCATTAGAACCTGTCATGATTAACTTTTGACGTAATGAATCAAGTGTATCAGTCGAACTAGGCTTAACCTGCAGCCATTCCAATTGCACCCCAGTGTCTATTCCTTCATCGATATTGTGAATAGTAACACCTATTTTCTGTTTGAGCAAAATACTCCACTCCATTGCATTCATTCCTCTAATCATTGGCAATGGGCCAGAATGAGCATTTAGCACCTTTCCGCTAACATCAAGAAATGTACTCTTCAAAATACCGCCACCCGTATAGGCAGTTACACTTGGAGATAAAGAATTCACAAGACTAATTGCACGCTTCCCGTTGATATTACCTACTACTTTGATTGGAACACTATTACTTCGGGCCCATCTTCTTAAAGAAGGATTAGTAATGCCAAGTTTTTTAACTGCTAATTGAATTGGAGAATTGTTCTTTCCATTTTTTTTGCGAGTAAGATAGTCGAAAATTTTTTTTAAACCTCGGCTGTTTACAATTGTTCTGACTCTTGAAAACGTCAAAGGATATGAAACGAGTATAAGGTTTGGCCCGCAACCATTCCTACGTAACATCTCCGCTTGATAAATTGAGTGCCACGAACGATCATATCCAGCCGTTAACAAAACACCAGACATCAAGCAATCTCCTTGCTCAGCCTCTTGATTAAACTGATAATAGCATCAGCATGATATTTAGCTGCCCAATTAGGATAACGCATAAACATATATTTTCCAAAAATAGGTTGAGAACCTGCGACCGCACCTTTAACTCCCAAAGAACCTTTTAACCTCTGAGTCTTGGAAACTCGATCGATCAGTTTGACTGAAGAATTAACTAGTCTTAAATCAGGATTGAGAGAGTCTAATCTGAGCAAGCACAATGCAATCTGCACATTCCCAGTTAAACATGTATACCAATTTATAGGCCGCCAATCATCTCGATATGCACCTGGCAAACGCCCATTCGTAAGCTCAGATTTTCTCGCCAATCTCTCCAAAGCTAGCTCACATGGCGAACCATATGTATCCCAATCCTCTAAAATTATGGCACTTTCAAGCATACCTCTTAATGTATAAGCAATGGTGTGCGTAAAAGATGGTGCTTTCGGATCAAAACCCCATCCCTTTATAAGGCCTTTTTCAGTTCTTCGCTTTAAAATACGTTGCAAAACTAGAACCGCTGCTTTTTTAATTTCATCATTACCTCCAAGTTTCCATGCCATAAGCATTGGCCACGCAACTTGTGAATAATAGCTAGGGTTTACTCCTTTCATGTAATTCCCAGCATGCCAAACGCCCTGTTTATCAACCCCATCTTTTAACCAATTTGCACCTTTTAGTGCTGCTTTTCTATAAGCTTCACTTTTTGTTTTAATAGCCAAAGCACACATACCATCAATTATTTGACCTGTATTAAAAATACTTGGCCCGGCACATTTCCCTTCTTTATATAGTCCTCCAGGCCACCAGCCTTCTTGACTCTGCAATTTTAACAACCACTCGCCAACCTTGCATGCAGCATTATAATATTTTTCTTTATTCAGCAATTGGGACGCATCCAACAAAGTAGTTATAATGTACCCAGAAGTCTCTGGATAAGGAGATCCCCATCCCAATAATGGAGAAAAGTATGCTGATGAACCCCCTTTGCCTTTTTCAATTGATACCAATAGCCAATCTAAAGTTGCAGTAAGATGTTCGAAGTAATTATCAATAAGAGGGAGCTGTTTTTGTAGCGGCTGTTTATGATCTTTCAATTAAAAATATATTATTAATTTATAAGTTTCTAACAATAAAATACAGGGCAATAATTAGATAAGAACTCTTGTGCCTTTCGGGATTAATAATTTAAAGCACATTGTTTAAAATCTCAACAATTCTATTGCCGGCTTGGCCATCCCATCTCTCTGGAATTGCACCTTGTTTCCAATGTCCTTTTATAATTTGATTCATGTAAGGCAAAAGAGCTGTTGGGTCTAATCCAACAAGTTCATTTGTCCCAATACTAACTGTCTCTGGCCTTTCTGTAGAATCCCTCAAAGTTACACATGGAATATTTAAAACTGTTGCCTCTTCTGTAATACCACCTGAGTCCGTAATAATCCCTATCGAAAACTTTGAAAGATAATTGAATTGCAAATATGGCTGAGGCTCAACTATTATGATATTCATTGGCAACTGATCAATATCGCGCAATGTTTTATAGGTTCTGGGATGAACTGGGAAAACAACTGGTAATTCTTTAGCTCCTTCTGAAATTACATTTAAAATTCGATTGAGGGATGCTAATTGATCAACATTTGAAGGCCGATGTAAGGTTAAAAGAAAGTATTTACCTTCCTGCAATTCCATTTCTTTCCAAAAATCAGGAGGAGCAAACCGGTCTTGATTCGCAAGTAAAGTATCTATCATAGTGTTACCTACAAAGAATATTCTATCTTCCGGCACTCCGGAATTCCTTAAATTTGTATTAGCTACAATGCTCGTAGTAAAAAACCAATTCGTAATAGAATCAGTCACCAATCTATTTATCTCCTCTGGCATCGACCAATCTCCAGAACGAATACCTGCTTCTACATGTGCAATCGGTATTCCCAGTTTTTGAGCAGTTATCGCACATGCCATTGTGGACGTCACATCCCCCACTACCAAGCAGAGGTTACTTGTAGCATTTTTAAGCAGCTCTTCATATCTTACCATAATGCTAGCAGTTTGTTCCGCTTGCGTACCAGATCCAACATTTAGATTAACATCCGGCAGCGGAATATGTAATTGTTCAAAAAAATCACCCGACATTTTTGTGTCATAATGTTGCCCAGTATGAACTAGTCGATACCTTAACCTACCGCCAAACTTCTGATGTATTTCAATTGCCTTAATAATTGAGGCAATTTTCATAAAGTTGGGGCGGGCCCCAGATATAAGATCAATTAAAACCATTTTATAAATCTTTTAGATTTAATCCAGCGGCAATAAAACTAGCACTTGTCACCTCAACAATCTCTTCGAATGGTATTGGGCTTGGCTCATCATAAGTAATGGCTTTAACTAAAGCATCAATTTCAGCACAGTGACCCTTATCTTGACTCCATAGATTCATTTTATTGAAACTTTTAAAACCATGCCCAACAAGCCGTCGGAAATTATCTAATTGAAGAATTCGACCACCACAAAATACTTCTAATCGCTCTTTAGGATAACTCTTATTTCCATTTGAAAAATAGTGAACAGAACCAATTGATCCGTCCTCGAACTCTATTGATACTGTTACCGTATCTTTACATCCATTAGTTGTAAGATTTTCAAAGAAAGAAGATCTAACAGAAACAATTGGCACCCCCACAATAAACCTAAGCAAATCGATGAAATGACAGGCTTCACCAATTATTCTGCCTCCACCTACATTAGAATCCTGTATCCAATGATCAGCAGGTATTTTCCCAGAATTTATAGTCATTACTATTGCCTTAGGTTCGTTAATATCAACTAACAACGATTTGATCTTTACGATCTGTGGGGCAAACCGACGATTAAACCCAACCATAAGAAAGGGACTGGCACCTAAATCTCTCTGTGAGGAAAAAATTTGCTTAATCTCAGATAATTCTGCCGAATTTAAACAAAGCGGTTTCTCAACATATACTTTTTTGCCTGCTTGCAATGCCTGCTTAACATAAAGGGCATGAGAATTGTGCCTAGTAGTAATTATAATTGTGTTTATTTCCTTGTCCTCAAGCAAGGCATTTGGGTCTGTTGAAGATTGCTCAAAATTAAATTTTCTTCCCAAATGAGTTCCAGTAACACCTTTTAATGATACTATAGATTTCAACCGTGCAGATGTCTTCCTTAATGCCGGCAGCAATACTTGAGCAGAAAACCCGCCAGCACCCACGTATCCAATACAAACTGATGAAGCCTTCTTAGAACTAATATTCCTTAAATTAACAGAGCGAGGTCTACCCCCCCGAACTTTATTCGATAATTTTGAAATATTTTGAGGCTCATAATCTAAAAGAATTCCTAAAGCATTATCTGAACCCAATTTTTCATAAGCCTTCAACGCTTCAACAAATGCAAACCGGTTCGAAATCAAAGGTTTCACATTGACCAATCCTTCTGCAAGAAGTTGCAAGAAAGCGTCAAAGTTTCTCTGCTCCGTCCATCTCACAAATCCAATTGGATAATCTTGACCTTTGAGTTCATAATTAGAATCGTAGCGACCTGGGCCATAAGAACATGATACCTGAAAACTTAATTCCTTCTCGTAAAAATCTGCACGAGACAGCTTTAGCCCAACAACCCCTACCAAAACAATTCTTCCTCGTTTACGACACATGTTTGCAGCCTGATGCACAGGATCATTACTCTTTGTAGATGCAGTAATTAAAACACCATCTATCCCTAAGCCCCTTGTAAAAGCCATTCCTGCCGCAACCGGATCCTCTCCTTTAGACAGATCTACCGCCTCTGCCCCAAACTGACGAGCCAGTTCACATTTACTACTATCAAAATCAATTCCTAAGACTTTACAACCTTGTGCTTTTAACATTTGCACACAAAGCAAACCGATCAATCCCAATCCCAGAACAGCAATCGATTCTCCCAAAGTTGGCTTGAGCAAACGAATTCCCTGCAGACCAATTGCTCCAATTACAGTGAAAGATGCTTCTTCAAAAGTCACTTCATCCGGAATTAGAGCACAAAGATTGATAGGGACACTAACACACTGTGCGTGAGGTCCATTAGAAACAACTCTATCACCAACATTAAAACGACCAAACTTGTCCTTACTTTCCAATACAACACCTGCATTTGCATAACCAAGTGCAATGGGCTGATCTAATTTAGCACTTACAGCCCTATAAGTAGCAAACACACCATCTGTCTTAATCTTCTGGATAACCATTTTAACTTTATCTGGTTGATTGCGAGCCTTGTCAATCCAGCCGGCCTTTCCAAAATCAATCAACATCTTTTCTGTCCCAATTGAGATCAAGCTATTCTCACTATGAATCAATAAATGGCCATCAACAATTCCTGGTTCAGGCACCTCCGCCAATATCGTTTCACCACTGCCTAAGTTCTGTAGTATTTGTTTCAATTTTTATTCGCTATTATGAAGTCCGGGAAAGTGAAGGAACCATTTGCTTATCAATAAAAGCTCGGCACCATAACTCAATACACATTAAAGATAACAATGTATAACTAGCATCCGTCTGGCCCTTGTCGTTGGCTTCTATAAGTTTACCCACCGCCAAAGGATCAAACAAACCTCGGGCCCTCAAACTTTGTTCACTTAAAAGGTCAGCTAGAAGATCACGTAATTCTAATCGAATCCAACGTCGCAGAGGGGCTCCAAAACCTGACTTTGATCTGTATATTATCTCTTTAGGCAAATATGGCTCCATTGTTTTTTTTAATACCCACTTTCCTTCATTTCCTCTTTGTTTAAAACAGTCTGGAATAGTTGATGCAAACTCTACTAAGTCAAGATCTAGAAATGGGACTCTTACTTCCACCCCAGCAGCCATCGACATTTTGTCCGTATATGTAAGATTGTGATCAGCTAAAAAAAACCGCTGCTCCAAAGACAATATTTTATCTAATCTACTAATTTTAGGTGGCAAATCAGCTAAAAACCCCATTAAAGAATCTTCAGCTCGATCATTAGCCAAAGCTACTATAAACTCCTTCGAGTATAATTTCATCAAATCTTGACGATCCACCCAACGAAAGTATTTAACTAAGCGAGCATCTCCATCCAATGAAGCTCCACTAAACAGCTTTCTGAGGCGACGAAATATAGGCCGATGCTGATCCAATCCACTAGTCAAACCTTCTAATCCCGCCCTTACAGATTTGGGGAGCCAAGTCCAATAATTTTCAAAAGTAATAGCCCAATGACGACGATAGCCAGTAAATAAGTCATCCCCGCCAGCTCCTGATAGTAAAACCTTAATACCATTCTCCCTTGCCAGCCTACTAATATAATAAACATTCAAAGGGGCTGGGTCAGCTAATGGCTCATCCATTTGAGAAACCATTGCAGGAAGGTCTTCCGCCATACGAAAAGCATCGACCTTTACTATATCTAACGGAACATCAAAGTGCTTAGCTACCCGGCGAGCATATGGAAGATCATCCACAAAACCTTCATCTTCTGTGCCTACAGCATCAATAGTAAAACATCGTATATCTGGATTAAGCTCACGAGCAAACGCTAAAATACTACTAGAATCTAGTCCGCCAGATAAAAAAGCCCCAACAGGAACATCCGCAACCATTTGACGATGAACAGCTTGAGAAAGATGTTTAGTAGTGCCACAGATTGCTTCAGCACGAGTTAACTTAATCATTGATGGAATAACTTCTTCTGTTGACTCTTTTACTTCTGCAGTTTTCTTCCGAAATACTGGCAAACGATACCAAGTAAATTGTTCAGCAACCTTTCCTTCTTTCACCATTAAATATTGACCTGGTTCTAGCTTCTTTATTGAATTTAATGGGGTCCCTTTACCAGGGCACCATAGAAAGGATAGATAACTATCTATAGCAGCAAAATTCAAAACTCCAAGCTCCTCCAAATCATATTTCCCATTCGAAGGTTTAGCCGTAGGTTCTTTAAGATTGCCATCCATTAATGGAATTAATGCTTTTAATTCACTCCCAAAAAATAACCCTCTATATGATTCACTATAATAAAGAGGCTTCACACCTAAAGCATCCCTTGCTAGTAATAAAATTTTTTTATCAAAATCCCAAATTGCAAATGCAAAAATTCCGTTCAACTTTCTAAGCATTCCATCCACTAAATTTTCAGAGTTTCTATTTGAAAGATAAAGCTGCAAAAGCACTTCCGTATCAGAATTACTGCGAAAAATATGGCCTTTCTCTTTCAATTCTTCACGAAGCTCTAGGAAATTGTAAATCTCCCCATTGAAAACTAATATAACACCATCGTTTTCACTTTTCATCGGTTGATGGCCATGCACTGAAAGATCCAATATCGAAAGACGTGTATGCGCTAATCCCACACCACTATTAACATCCTGATACAATCCAGAATCATCGGGCCCTCTGTGGCTTAACAAAGAAATCGCCTTGGATAAATTATCCTCAGAAACTGAGTAACTAGGAACAGCAAAATAACCAGCTATCCCACACATAAATATTTACTTTCGTTTATCACTGGCTTCATCAATAGCATAATCAATTACCGAAATTAACCTAGTAATGCATTTACTCTCAGAAAAATTCTCGTTTGCAAAAAGAAATCCTCGCTCCGCAAGGGCAACTCGAAATTCATTATCGGTAATTAACCTTTCAATAGCACATGCAAGCGATTTACTGTCCTTTGGAGGGATAACCAATGCTTGATCATTATCGCTAATTAAATCAGGAATGGCCCCAACTTTAGAAACTACAACTGCTAATTTTGCTGCCATTGCCTCAATAACAGCGTTTGGAAAACCCTCGGCCCATGACGGCAAAACTAATATATCCGCTTTTTTAAGGAGAGATTCTTTCTCTTCCCCATCTACCCATCCAACAAACTCCACTATACGATTAAGTTCATTAGCATTAACAAAAGAATGTACTTTACCTTCAACATTTCCTCGTCCAGCAATAATTATGGAAAATTTATATATTTCAGTTAGACTTAAACATGCATCCAGCAAATCAAAAATCCCTTTATCCTCTTCAAGCCAGCCTAGGAATAAAAGCGTTGGAAATTTATTTTTCGATGGTTCAGATCGCATATTA
>PAAT01000057.1 GCA_002698965.1 Rhodopirellula sp.
CGATCCAGACAACAACCGTCAAATGTCGACGTCACAGACGTACCACTGGATCGACAAGACCTTTGCAAACATGTCAGACGCCGAGTTTAACGGCGGCTATTTTGGACTGGAAGTTTACTACGAACGCAACCCAAACCCTAATTCTAAAAAGCGATACCGTCCAATCATGCCAGCGGGGGTGAGGCCTTACTCAATCGACCACGTTCTGGCCCAGTTCTTCAGTCCCTTTGACCATCCCCGCTTCTACTGCGTGCTGCCTTCGGGAGGTCTCAACTCCACGCTCAACAACAAAGGCATCGTGTGGCGGACGTCCACCGTCATCGGTATTAGCTCTTCGGAGCTGAGGGCAATCAACAATGACATGAAAAAAATCAAGGCCGA
The DNA here is from genome assembly GCA_002698965.1 of Rhodopirellula sp. GTDB lineage: Bacteria > Planctomycetota > Planctomycetia > Pirellulales > Pirellulaceae > UBA721. Next base: position 382 of record PAAT01000057.1, read on the forward strand.
ACTCAGGGCCTACATGCCCGACATTTACGCCAAACTGCCCAAGGTCCGCGACACCCGCTTGTTTTGACCCGTCATTCGCCGCGCGTGACGACTTGCGCAGCACACTCGGCAAATAGCTTGGACGCATCTAGTTCTTGTTGGGTGTGTGTGTGTGCTTTGCTGTAGGCAATCCTTTTTTCCTTCATGTATTCAATGGCGACGCGGCATCCGCGGCCGCGCCGTTTCTTGGTCTCCGGTTTTGAAATGTTGAGGCACAGCGGCTTGACCAAATCTAGATTGGCCGCAAAGGCTGCACGCTGCAACTTGCACATTATCAGCTTGTCCTTGCGCGTTCCAAACGCCGCTTCGTCGCCGTCCACCCCGATGCAGCTGCACGCCTTCGACGTGCGGTCTTTTCCTCCCTGCGTGAGAATGTCCGGTGCCGACGACGCGCGGTAGCACAGCTGGCCTTCGTTGCGCTTGTACTGAATCACCACATCCGACACGCAGTCGTAACCCATGAGCAACGCAAGAAGCTGCTGCCAGCCCATGGGCATCAAGCCTATGACAGACCCGCGCGCATGGACATAGTTGCCGTCTTCGCCATCTCGGCCCACAAACACCGGGTTCAAGTGCTCGGGCATGATCATCGTCGGCGACCGAACGCCCGCAAGCGGAGACGGCTCCAGCGGCGCCCGTGCGCCGTCTTCTGAGTGGACGCACCACACGCCGCGAATCGCGCGCTCCAACGCCGCCGCCATGGCGTCAATATCGGCGACCGAATTGTCAAACGTGCCGTCCCGCTCCAAGAGGAGCTCGAGCAGCGGAGCCAGCTCGCACCAGGCGCCCCGCTCGGCAGCCGAACGGTCAAAGCGCGTCCAGTATTCCTGTGCCTCCATCAACCACTCGTCCTCTTGCGCATTGTTGCCCGCAAACAGCCCTGGCAGAGTTTGATCGCCCGCTGTGGTGTGCATGCGCGCGGGAGCGCGCGCGTAGGCCTCGTGAATTACCGGACTGTTGATCAGCACGTCTTTGGGGTACATGGCGTTCAAAACGACGCAGGCTTCCGCGGCCGTGCGGTAAGTTGCCCCCAATGGCAACTTGCAAGGCGTAGTGCTTGTGGTCGTCACGTTGTGGAAGCTGCGCAGAAGCTGGCGCAAGAAGGCGACTTCCTCGCGAGGTTGAGACACGGACGCGCTCGTGCCGGTGTGACACAGATACTCCGACCGCGCCAGTTGAGCGAGCGTTGCCGCCGCTCCGAAGAATGTCGTCACGTAAAACTGGGCTTGCCCAAACGGGTTGTCGCTGGGCGCTGTAACCCCCGGCCGAGACAAAAAGGGCTCCCTTAAGATGGACACTTCGGCAAGCGTTGAGTCGACTTGGAAGGCGCGGCCGTCGGCGCCCAAGGCGTCGCTGGGATTTCGAAAGCGCGCGGCCGACGTCAGGGTCGCGCCTTCTGCGACGTGCGTTGGCAACCGTTCCGAGTATGGACCAAACGGCAGGCACTGCAGGTTGGGCACCGCGGGCTCGGAACCGCGCCCGAGCCACTCGCTCGTCCGTTCCATGGCGGCAGTGTACGTGTCCAAGTAGCTGTGCAGTCCTGGGATGGTGAGGTGCGGAACGCCCCGCACCTCGCGCGGAATGGCCGCGTACTCCGTGTCAGAAACGGCCATGTAGTGCTTTTCCGCAAACGCCGCGCACCACTCGTCCACCTGCACTTGGTCCAGCAGCAATTTACCATGATTCCTACGACACGTGATGCAAGAGGGGTCAGCGCAAGAGCTCATGGAAGAGGAGTGTCTCAAGCTTGTCTGTTGCGTCCCATGTTGGCAGTCCTGTTGCAACTCAATGTTCGACAGCTGCTGCAATTGGACTACAAGCACCAAGACTAAGACAAGTCGCAATTCCGTGCCACCTACTCCGCCTAATTCGGTTCGAAGCATGCCCATGCTGCGATTGGCGGACGCCAGTCCAGTGCCGCAAGCGGTTTCACGAGATGACAGAATCTAAGAACTTGGGGTGTCAGGGTTTGACTAATGTGTGTAGAGAGCGCACCGTTTGTCGGCTGTTAAAGAACTAGCTCCAAGACCAATCCCTCCGCTCGTCCCAATGTCAAAGCCTCCTTGGTACGTTCCCGACCACGGCGTCGTTTCAAAGCTGCGCGGCACGTTTGAAATCCCAGCACGGTGAACTTGCCAAATTGTCAGTAGCATGCGCACGTTCATGTCGTTGACCAGAACGCGCTTGGAGGACGCAATGGAGGTGCGTAGGTAGCCGGCCGTCACGGCCGTAGTGACGTCGTTGATCTCGCTTGCGCGCGCGGCGGCCGCAAAGGTCAAAGCGCTGCGCTCTGCGCGAAGCGTCGCGGCAAAGTCCCATTCGCGATGCGTCAATGCTGCCACTATGCGTGCGGAGTACATGTCGACCAGGTCGACGACTCGAACGACACCGTCGCCACAGACGGTGAACGAAAGGGCCATGCGTCGCAGGTTGGCGTCCGTGCGCGAATTCAAAGGCTCGCATTCTGAATCCAATGCTTCAGCCTTGACGTCGGTGATCACCAGCAGTCCAGACGGTTTGTCAAACTCGTCGACGGCCGCTTCCGAAAGCTCTTGCGCTTCCGCCACTCCGCACATGTGCCTGCACGGGTCGCCGCGGTGCGACTTGCCCTTCATCAAAACTCGCACCGACTCGTTGGCGTAGAGTGCTAGTGTAAGGTTTGACGCTGGTGTTGCAAACGGTTCTGCAATGCGCCGAGTGGCCAGAGTTTCGTTGCTCAGCAGTGCGCACGATTCTGTGTCGGTTCGTGGAGAAAAGTCGCCCTGGCGCGCCGCCGCCGCCAGGGCGTCAGACACGGCGGCGGCGGCAATCTTGCCGGCGTCGGTTGCGGATTGGGGAACGACGATGCGCGCTCGGACTACGACAAAGGACCGTGCGACCCCTGTGAGCGGAAGCGGCAGGGCGCCGTCGGATGCGTTGACCGCGCTCTTGTTCTTTATGTTTTCAAAGTTGCGGTGAAGTCTTGCGCGAGACGCATACGTGATGTTTCCGGCGGCGATGGCCTGAAGATGCTCCTGTGATTCCGTCACCCCCGGCAACAGGCGCGCGTCGGTGGTGACGGGTGTCGTGTTTTTGATGGCGACGCTCCAGACACAGCTTTGATGGTTGGAGGCGCCGGCTCGTGGCTGGGCAAGGTAGCTGGCCAAGCAGCAGTGAATTGTTGTATTTTCAGCGTCAGCTCCGGAGCGAATCATTCCGACGTGCAAGTCGATGGTGTTCTTCGAGGTGCGCTTTCTCCATGCCACGATTTGCGGCACGGCATCGGGCCCTGTCACCACAAGGTTTGCTATCGCAGCCGCCGACTTGACGGCGTTTTCCGTGGACAGAGCAATGAGCAGAGAGTTTTCTGGCCGGCTTCCATCCGCCGCGAGTTGGTCAGTCAGCGAATCCACCGCGGCTGCGCTGGCTTCGGCACGAGACTGCGTGATGAGCGTTTTGAGTACCGTGCAATACTTGGAACTAAACGCCGCGTCCCAATACTCACAGAAGGTGATTCCGGCCGACTGTAGCTGTGCAGCTGTACCACACGTGGAGCCACTACCAGCGCCGCTGTTGCTGGCCCGCTTTCGTTTTGCAGACAACGCCGAGCCTCCTTTTGACAATGCGGATGCCGCCGCCGGTGTCGCTATAGACGATGCCGGAGACGTCGTCATTGACTCTGGGCAGTAATCTTCGTAGTCGCCCTGTTTTACCATGGGTTGCAAGTGCAGTGTGGCGAGTTGCTGCTGCCGCTTTGCCTCTGCCGTCTCTTCAAGCCTCGCGCGGTGCGTCACCTCCGAACGCCCGTACGCCGTAAACACCACTGCGGCCGCAACCTCCAAATCGGATATCGACGCGTTTGAAATCAGGGGACGAAGCCGCGGATCCGAAATCATGTACACCAGCAGCACCCACGATGCCCAAACGTTGACACCGTCGGCATTGTCAACCACCGAACGGCAAATCGACTGCACCGATTTGGAGTGTTGGGCCGGTGGCAACCAGCGCTGAATGCCGCCAAATTCGAGCTCATCCTGTGCAAAAATCTTCATCGTGTCCAGGAAGGAGTGAGCACAAAGCCGAGTGGGCAAGGCTTGAGGTAAGAGCCGCGCGCTGGAAGTCATGATGAAGTGGCTCTTTGGTCGTTGTGCTCCAACGCTCACCAACTTTGCTGGGCTCAAAGCCGACGTTGCGGCAGGATCACGAACCGCCTCGTGCTTCAAACTCTCGTGTTTGGCGACGCCAAGGGACAGCGCAACGACCGCAGCTTGTCCGGACCACGCCGAGTACATCTCGCCCAGGTTGAGCCGGGGCGTTTGCTGCGAACCTGCTGCGCCAACGGGCTTGTCCACAATGGAATTGCGCACCGAATTAGAGCGCAAACCTGCAGCCGCGAGCTGAGCCCCGACCAATGGAAGCACGCATTGGTAAGAAAGGTACGTCGGCTCGCGAGCGGCCGCCTCAATAGATCTCGAGTGCAAGGAAAAGACGTGCGAAAGTGTAGCTGTAGGCCGCGCCGGAACGCTCGCATCAAACTCGCCCGTTGCCCTGACGAGCACTATTTCCGTGCTCCTGGACGACGGCCCACTGCCAGTACCGCTCCGAGCGCAAGAGGATGATGAAGCTGAAGACGTTCCCGCTCCACCGCCCCCATTTGAGTAGCCGCCTCCGGCCGCATTTAGGGCAGACGCGTACGCCGTTGGAGCAAGACGAGTTACCCTTTGCAAACTCCTTGTTGATGGTTTCTCGGCGCAATCGCTCGGTTCGTCCAATTTCGTGCTGTCGAGCCGTCCTTCTAGTACATCGGCACATTGGGTGATTTTGAGCCATGCCATTTTCTGCGCCTCAACAGACGGCTCGGGCGGCCGCGCGGCGCGGGAAGCCCGCCTTGTGCTTGCAAAGAAATATTTGGTGTCTGCCCCTCCCATGACCGCCCCTTCAGTGTCCGTTGGCACGACGACAAGTCGCGTTTCAGGCTCTTCCACCGGAAGCTCCATTTTATTGCCAATGTGTCGCACGCGCAGTATACTGCTGTCCTGTGAAGATGTGTGGTTTTTTTTTAAAACTGTAGAGCTACGTGTCACACCTAAAACTTGCACGCGCTTCTTCCGTTATGGTGCGGGTGGGGAAGGAGATGGCCACGCGTAGGGTCCGGCGGTCCCGGCGTCGAAAAAGGTCATGCCGAAGACGGCATGAGCCGTGTAAAGCCCGAACGCGCCCTTGGACCAAGTGTCCAAGAGTCCGTAAGACAGGTCCTTGAAGATGGAAAGAAGCTCGGGAACGTCTTCAGATTTGTAAACGTTGCGTACAACGATTGAAATGAAAGACACAATTGGATACCCAATCCAAATGAAGAAGAATGACCGAAACATTGCCATGTTCTTCATGTGGTAACTGGCGTTGGTAAAGTCCACTATGAGGAAGAGGAAGCACAAAAAGCTAAGCAACCACGGAACGACGCCACCAAAAATGTTGATCATCATGCGCTTGTCCCACTTGGTGATTTCGTCCGTGCCAAGGCGCGCGATTGCGCCAAGCAGCGTCATTGCCACCGCCGTCACGACAGCCGATTCAACGTCCATGAAGAAGTTGCGGTGTGCCGGGAATGGGTCCGTGTTAATCAGAAAGTAAATCTTTCTCACGAGGAACATCAAAGTGATCGTCCAGTCCGAGTACCGAGCGGCGTCGACGGCAAACTCGACCGAAACCTCTGGCCAAACCGCGTCGCGTTTTCGTAGATTGCTGATGAGGTAGTAGTGCATGGCCGCGATCAGGTTGATCACAACGGAGAGCCCGGTTGATACCTTGTGATTCATGTCGTCAGTGGCCAAAAACGCCAGCAGGGAAAAGACGGCAACGGAGAAGAGGAAGAACCCAATGGCCTGTGTGATGAATATCCTAGCAACGACTCTCATGTGCAGAAAAATCTGGTTTTCGGCATAGTAGTCTTCAAGGGCCTCGTCGTACGCCTCTTTGGCAGTTAGGTCTTGTTGTTTGTCTTTGGACAAGTCAGCAGGCTTGATTGGTTCTTGCCAAATACTGTGACCGGTACTGGCAACGCCAGAAGGATTGAAATACCCCTGACGCTTACGAGGCATCATTCCCCACGACTACTCTCAGACCCACACCTGTTGCTTACACCAAACGAGATATGTTCTCCTCCACAAATTCGCGCACCGAGGCACGAATGTTGACCGAGCTCCTTGCCTCCTTGATCTTGCCCACCAACTTGTTGAGCTCCTTGCGCTTTGGTGGCGAACCCGTATCAAAGCGGGTGTTCTTCATGCTTGACTTGAGCAGCGAGACCAAATCCTTTTCGTCAGGCGCTTCGAGCTCCAACAACTTGATCGCCGAGTGCGCAACAAGCCGCGCCACGTCGCCGTCGCCATTGTCCACAACAACGACAACCGCGCCCTTTTTGAGAGAAAGCAGTCGCGCGCAAGTGGCAGTGACTTGGCCGATTGAAGTGTCGTAGCAGTGCTCTGCAAACAGCGATTCCAGCATATAACGCGTCAGGTCGTCGTTGTTTTGACAGCCAAACGGTTCGTTGCCCCACGCTGGGACAATATTCGATCCATCGGGCAAGCGGTCAGGCATCTTGTCCAGAGACAACTTGTCAAGCATGACGATGGTAGGCGGGCCCAAGTTATAGTCTTCCAAAAACGACATGACGCGCTCACAATGCTCTCCAGCAGCACAGGCGCCCAAAAAGGGCGAGGTCTTCTTGTTTGCCTGGGTCTTCTGGCGTTTGGGAAGAACACCCGCGCCTTCGTCGTCGTCCGACTGGTCGCTCATACTTGATGTTTCAGCGTCGAATGCCGCTTTTCTTCTTGACTACACTTCATCCGGTCTCGTGTGGAACTTGTGGTGCGGCATATTGTGCCACGCGTGGCTGACGCGCGCGGGTGTCGCACACCTATGGATTCCTTATATAGTTTAAACTTTGCGCGCCAACTAACCCCGCCGCGATTCCGCACAAAGGGTGCTAAGCAGCCAACCATGCTGGCCTCGCTAAACTCAACGGCTGGCTTGGGCGACTGCGAGCAGCAGTCGCCTGACATTGACCACACCCGTCCCAAGTCCATGTCCACTGTTCCGGAGGTCACGCTCATCTCCTTGGAATCGATCATCGGAGCGGGAAAGTCGACGCAGCTGGACCAGCTGAAACGAATCTACGCCGGCAACCAGAACGTTGTATTTATTGACGAACCCGTTGACGAATGGGAGAGTTACGGGTTTGTAGACGCCATGTACGACCGAGCGCTCAATTCCTCGCTCTTCCAGATGATTGCCCTCGTCTCAAGGGTCACCAAGATTACCGACGCCATCCTCGCCGGCGCCAGATTTGTTATTTCGGAGCGCTCGCCGTGGTCCGACTACATTGTCTTTGCAGGGGCCAATCTGCACGGCATCGAGCTCACGGCCTACCGGTACGCCTTTGCAAACATGCAGAGAGTCCTGGAGAAGCACGCCAAGCTCTCGTTTGCAATGGTATATTTGGAGGTGGACGCCCAAGAGGCGACCACTCGCATGAACAAGCGCGGGCGCGAATCGGAGGTGGGCAAGACATCCCTGGGCGACGAAGACCGCGTGCCGATTGAGTACCAAGAGCTTCTGCAGCGCAAGCACGAAGAATTATTGATGACCATCGCACACTTCAACCTTGCTTCCCAAGTGATGGCGCATGCCGGCTTGCCGTGCGACCCGGACCGCAAACACCGGATGATCTCGCAGAGCTACACGGTGGACGGGATGCAAGACAAGGCGCAGATCACAGAAGACCTAAAGGACATCGTGGACGCGCAGCTGGCACGCGTCAACCCCAAGGCGTGCTGTGATGCGGCGGAAAAGGCCGCTTGCGTCCTCACCACCGGACAGGAGTTTTGCGTTGCCTGAGGTGTTTGCGTTTCACAAGCTCGTGTTTTATTAATGCTCTTAGACATCCACACCGAAGAAAATCTCCGCGGGAGTCACCCACAGGCCACCCGTGGCCGTGACCGCGTCCAGCATCGCGCCCGTCCCGGCATACTTGCCCGTGTGCATGGCAATCTTGTTGTCGGCGGCGTACGGGAAGACCAGGCGCGCCAGCTCGGGCAGCGCCGCGTCCCTCGTCCCAACGTCGACAAACACAAACTTGCGCTCGTCCACTCTGCAGCTGGTTCGCAGCTCGGCCCGGCCCCAATGTTGTTGAAAAAAGGTAATTAGATTGCTGACGAGCTCTTCCAGCTGCTTCTGTACGGTGACGCCCGCCTTGACCGGAGACCGCAGCTTGAAGACAAACTCGCAGTTCTTAATCCCCAACAAGTGCACGAGGCCCAACCCCAACAGCGCGCTGTCGTAAGGCGGCGTCATGGCGTTTGCGTCGTCCAAATGCATGATGCCATTGTACGCTTCCTTGTGCGTTTCATACCAGCCGCCGCAGACCATTGAGCAACCATCAAGTTGCAGCGACATGCAAGCGGCAGAGCAGTCGTGCGGATCGCGGTGCACCTCTCTCCCAAGCAGTCCACAGCACGCATCCTTCATTGGCATCTCTCGCATTGGATCGCGGAGCACGGCGTCCTCGTCAAAAAACCTCCAGACCAAGCCAAGCCCGTAGTCTCTTCGCGCCGAACCGACAAAGAGCACGCGCAACGGCGCCGCGTCGTCCATCCACCCCGTCAGGTCCATACGGGCCTGCTCAATTCGGTACAGATGCTTCTGGACGACCACGTTTGAAGGGAGCATCTTGCTGAGGTCAAACACGACGCTGACCATAACGTATTTTGATTCGCCCGCAATGGCCGCGGCGTCAAAGCGCCGTCGGATTGTCTCGTAATCCCACCTTTCCAATTTGAGCGGCAGTCCTTGCGCGTACCGAGTCATGTCGACGACCTCCGCGTAGACCACCGCGTACGACGACGGCTTGCCGCTCGCGCCGGAATTGCCGTGGCACGAAGCCCCAAACCAGCCTCCGAGCGTGATATCTTGTATGGAAGGCGTCGACCAGAACGTCTTGCGATACAACCTTCCTTTCAGCTTGCTTACGACCTCTTGAATGGTCGTGCCTGCAAGGAACTTGACCTGACCGTCCCGAATGGACGCATCGTAAACCTGACCCGTCATCTTGTGCATGTAGATGCACGGGACTCGGACCGTCACGTGCGCCGTCCAAAACCCCCACCCGCCGCCCACAATCGTTGGTGCCACCCCTTTGCAGTGTTCAATCGCCGTTAGGAGCTCGCGCTCCGTTGTTGGGCATTCTCCGCCGCACATGCGCAGCGTCAACTGACCCGCGCGAAAGCCAGGGTCCGTCCACGCCCCCGCGCGCAAACCCGCTGCCAGTAACGCAATGGCAAACAGGCCCCAACCAAGAAGACTCGCTTCCAAGACGATTAAAACAATCCCAGCAACGCCGCAGCCCACCGCAACTAAAATCAACACAAACCCACTAGACAGCACCAAGAAACTTGTAAAGGGGCTCTGCCCCGGTCCGGTCCGCATGGCCAAGCGCGCTTACTTTGCAACGCAAAAAGCAACGATATCTGGTTAGAATTTGCACCCGCGGCTGCACTGGCAGCAGTCAAGGCCCCGCTCTTCGCAAAAGGAACTGCCGTCCTTGCAGATTGGGTGCACGTCGCCGTACCAGCTGCCGCGATTGCAGACGCCCCCTAGCGCGCGTATGCCGCACGTGCCCTCCTCCGGGTCGGTGCTGCGCCGCGGAAAGACCGGCACCCAGGGAAACTGCAGTATGGACTCAAACAGCAAAATCAGCGTAAGATTTGATTCGTCCAACATGCACATGCGGCTGAGACCGTATGCTTGGCAATTGGCGTACGCGTTCCACTCCTTGAGGCTGAGCTCCCTGTCCTTTGTCGGATCTGCATTCTTTGTCATCGTCGTGCCCAAGTCGCAAAGGTCGTGCATGCGGAGCGCAAACGCAAAGCGCATGTGCCTAGGCCACCCGTGGATATAATCCACGGGTTCGGGCGCCGAAAAGCTCAAGTACACGACCAGATCCCGACAAGCCAGCTTTTCGGGTGGAGGTCCGGACCTTGTCGTCGACGGCATCCACGCCACATTTTTCACGTCCAAGCTGGCGTCCTTATGGTATCTGTTGTGGCGACAGATGGCCGCCAAAAACCAGCGAAGCAGCAGCTGCGGATGCGTCGGGCCCATTGCAGGATAGCCGGCGATTGTCTTAATTCGGTCGTCATCCGAAAGCGGTGGCGAGCCGGAGTTGAATACAATGTACTTGTGCGCAATGCGGCGCAGCGCCTTGTGCCTGTCGTCGATCTTAAGGACGTGATCTTCACCCGGTTCGACTGTATGAACCCATGCCGCGCCAATCAATGCCTCGACGGTCTGAAAGTATTCAATCATGGCTTCGTCCGTGCCAAACTTTTCATTGTACTGCGTCGCTGCCATGGTACCGAGGTACCGGGCGTTGCTCTCGTCCGGATCCCATATTTTCAACAGCGGTAGCAGCGGCGCGTACATCGACAGGTGGTCGTGATTCGCCTTGGACTTTGGGCAGGTTGTGTAATCCAGCTTGTAACATGCATGGTAAAACGCGCGGTTCTCGTCGCGAATCATGATGGAATGGTCTCCGTAGCGACCCGGCAGGCTTGCGTTCAACAAGGAAACGCGACGCTTGAGCTCCAGTTTGCGCCATTGTTCGACCAAGTCGGGAGATGCCCATTGCAGAAACGGCCACTGCACGGCCTTTTGCATAAACTCGGCGCGGGTTAGTCCGAACAAGCTGGCCCACGAGTGGTTTGAGCCTTCCTCCGTCTCAAAGAGCGTCAAGGTGACCGTCAAAAGATTGCGCGTGTTGTGAGACTGGTCTGTGCACGCGCAGTGCGCGCGCGCGCCGGGCGCTGCAGCCAGCGCGGCCAGACGTTGGTTGTACAGACCGGCAACCGTTCTTTGAATTCTTGAATTGGGAGACGCACTTCCGTAGAGCATGTGCAGCAACCTTGCACTGCTGAGTTTGCAAGCATTGTCTGAGTCAAACAGGACAAAGGCCTTGACTCCCGATCCTATCTTTTGAATGCAAAGCGTCGCCGTGTCGTCTTCGCTCGTATAAGGAAGAGTGGTTTCTACGCACCAGTTGCAAAGCATGCACGGCGACCCGTCGGCCGTCTCACGGACCGGCTCACATACGGCGGCCATCGACGCAGTGACGCATGCGCCGTCGGCTGGAATCACACTGCGTCCAACGCGAAAGTCCCGCCCGCCCTCCACTTCAGGCCACGGACCCAAGTTGTAATTTGCGTTGTCGTCGCCAAAGGCTGTGCCGTATCCGTCGCCTCCGGAGCGCAACATCATCTGCGCGCGGTCCTTGTGCACGCAACACCGGGTGCCGCGCGGACAGCAGCGGCAGCGGCGGTGCAGCGTGTCCCAAAGCTGGCGCTCGTTGATTGGCATCATCAGTCCCGCGAGTTTGCTCACCCATGAGCGCGGCCACACCAAGTGCTTTGCAAAAAAGCTTTTCATTGCCTCTTGTTCCGTAATGGGCGTCACTGGCGTGCCAATGTGTCGAAATGGGTACTCAAAGAGCGCTTGGAGCAGCGGGACGTGCTTGGCGCCCTCTGCGTCCCTGGACCACGCACGCACCAGGTTGGTTCGCTCCGTTGCAGGGTCGGGATGACTTTCCGACGGCAGCGTGCCCACGTACACTTCGGGCTCCGTCCTGAGAAAGGCGCGAGCGGCGCGAGCGTGCGCCGCGCCGCGATCGCGCAGCTGCGCGACGAGCGTCTCAAAGCAGCGCTTCCCCGCCACGGCCCAGGTTTTGCAGACGCGACGGCGCGTCACAATGTTGCGCAGCACGCCGCGCAGCCAAGAGCGAACCGCGTCTGCAACATTAAAGTCGCTCAACGCGTTTGCCCAAGGCCGCTCGTCCAATAGGACGCGAAGGAGTTGGTCCAGAGGGACTTCGGCGACTTCGTTGGAGCAGGCGGTTGCGTACGGCGGTCTATGCGGATGCCAGTCGCCGAGCCCCCAGGGCATCAGCTCTTCTAGCAGGTCGGCGGAGGCAAACACGGCCTCGCGGGCCGACATGGTGTGTGTGTGTCTTTTTCTCTTTGATATGACATTCTATACCAACACGCACCACTTGCGCTAGCCTCTGCTCATGGGCACCACGCGTGGGGGCTATTGAGCGTCTCCGCCGTCGCCGGAGGAGGGGGGAAAAACAAAACTCCTTCTAGTAGTAGTAGTCACTCACCACCCCCGTTTGCCCCTGCCTCGTCATGTGCTGCTAACAACCTCAGAGTCTCAAGGGCGTACGCCGCTTACTCTTCTCAAACTTTAGGCTTGACCGTTTTGCTGGCTCAGTCTTTTGCCTGCTTGCGCAGGTCTCCGGCGACGTCATCATCCTTGAAGAAGCGGTGCGGCCCTAGAACACTTTGTAGAATGCCCTCATACTGAGCATCCCACGACGTGTTCTGGGGCAGGCGTACTGCGACCCTGGCCTGGTGCTAGCCCTCCGCCCCACATGTAATCGTCTTCGTAGTCCGATGGCACCCAATCGTCGTTGCAGGTGTCGGAGGTCGTCGTCCCGTTGCTCAGGTTCGCACTTTCCTGTTTTTTAGTAGCGCGGCGTTTCGCAGCTTGCGCCCGCCGTTTCTCCATTTGTGCGAGTTGCTCGTCGGTTGCGTCGGGGTTCTTCTTCCGCCAAGCTTCGACTAGACTTTTGCTTCTTCTTTCGTTGACTTCTTCTCTTTTCTGCGCAATCAATTGTGCTGCCGAGTTCTTAGCGCGTTGCTCTGGTTTGCTTTGTGCAGCTTTCCAGCCCCGCTTGAACTTGGCGTGCACTTCAGGGTCAGCGTGCGCTCGCTTCAAGCCGTCGCTGTACTTTTTGGCAACGTCCGGATCGGCCCTGGTTTTCTTAAACGTCTCCACTTTCTTCGCTTGCCGCTCCGGCTGCATCTGTGTTGCCCGGCTCTTTGCGGCAATGGACGGCGTCTTCATCGGAGAGTCCTCACCTCCCGGGGAAGCGTTGTACCCAAGCCTGCCGAACGTTTGATACATGTCAATGAACTTCTTTTCGTACTCCAACAGCAGGCTGTTTGGAACTTCAACGAGTGTTTCAATCTTCATGGCGCGCCAACCGTATTTGGAAATGGCTTTGCCGAGGATGGGACACTTCCGGTCGCCGGGATTGACATGAGCAGCAAGCCTGCTGCTCAGCTTTTGCTTCGTCTGCCCAATATAGGCCTTGCCGGAAGGAGACGTGATTTTGTAGATGACACCCATGCTTGTGTGCGCAGTATGCAGCAGTCCGTGCTTCTCTGTATCAGCACTATACTCGATAGTGGGAATCACTGTGCGCCTGCGACTTGCAATGGGCACCTTGCCACGCGTCATTCACATCCTCACCTTTCTTGCACAGATACTAAGATGATGGAGCTTGTGGACGAGTTTGGACAAAAGGTCTTCGAGACCATCAACATTACTTTGGTGCGCACTACAGAACACGGTCAGAACGTAGGCAAAACGTTTAGCCCTTGTTCTGTGGTGCAGGTCTGCGACGACTGCCTCAAGACAGGTGCGCAACATTCACTTTCCCTAATGCCATACACACTGAGCAACCCCTGTGCATGGCAGATCATCCTGAAAGGCATGCACATTTATTGAACTTGATTCTGGGCACTTCTTACTCTCTCTTTAATCCCCAGTACAGGTGCCGACACAAGCTGGCGTCTATGCCGAGATGGTTGTCTTCCAAGAAGGTGGAGGTCGTGAGGCAGTTGCTGGCAGAGGTTTGTGCACGCAAAGTCGATCCCAAATCCGCCACTGCCTGGGCTGCTGCTGACGCTGCTCCTTCATGCTCTGCAGGACCCGGCTATGCTGCTGCGCGAGGTACGGCACGTTCTTTGCGTTTGACCTTGCGAATGCCTGACTCGCCCCGTACGTGTGCAGAGTCTTGGCATCTCGGCCGACGGTTCCGAAAAGGTAACAATTGAACTTGCTCAATTTCATACCGCGCGTCTTACCTCCGACTTCTTTGCAGGCGTTCCACAGCACGACCATTGAGGCGTTTGCGAAGCGCAAGGGGCCTCTGATCTGGCACGACGTCCGACAGCCGGCTAAGAATACGCAGCATATCTTCGTGGCCGTCGACCCGAGCGGCGGCGGGGCGAGTGCCTTTTCAATCGCGACGCTCTGTCAGACTCCCGACGGACATTTGCACGTGCGCACTCTAACCCCTTACGCCACCGGTAGTCCCAACGACTCTCCGGGAAATGACTCCAGCAGCGACAGCGCGGCAATCACCAGCGCGTCGGGGTTTTGCGCCATGCCCGCGACAAAGGGCGGGACCACCAGCGGCAGCACGCGGTCGGCCAGGTCGGCCACCAGCGCGGGCTCGGCGGTGGCAAAGGGCGCGCGCAGCAACGGCTCGTGGTGCAGCGCGAACAGCAGCGCCGCCCGCTTGCACGCAATCCCCGCGTAGTCCAGCGGCATGTCGATGATCGCCTGCCACTCGATTTTCGTCTGCTCCAGCGCGGCGCCCGCCGTCGCGTCCAGCATCCCCATCTCGGCTTCCAGCGTCTCCAGCGCGCGCGTCAGCGCGGCGTTCAGGGCGTGCAGCGCGGCCTCGGGGTCGGCTTCGGGCCGCTTGGTGAGAGGGGCGCCCTTGAGCATTTCTGAGAGCTTCATCCCCGTGTACAGTTGCTCGCCGTCGACGCTCTGCACACGCGGGACGTTCGACACACCCATCGCCTCCTGGTGACGCACATCAACCGCGTGCGGTCGCTTCCTATCTTAGCGCACACCACGGCCGTTCTCATCTTCGAAAGTAATCTCGCGTTCGAGTCTCAGCACCTGCTGCACGCGCTCGAAGGGGCCGGCGTCAAGCGCTGGGTCTCGCTCTCCGAAGGCCAGCAAGGCACGCTCGGGTTTTTGACTACGGCCGAAAGAAAGGAGCAAATGTGTCTGCTCCTGCGAGAGGCCTTGACCGTCGGCCGCATTTCCTTCCACAAAGACTTTCACTCCAACGAGATGTCGGACGACGAAGCCAGGCGGCGGGTGGTGGACGAGATGATGAATTATTGCGTCGTCACTGAACCTCCTAAGACTACTTTTGGCAAGGTGTGCACGACTTTGAAACTCTGCGCACCGCATCTTATCACGGTTTGCTCATGCAACTTGACAGTTACGCAAGACGTACA
>PAAT01000058.1 GCA_002698965.1 Rhodopirellula sp.
TATTTGCCAGTTGGTCATCGGAATTACGGCGAAAAGCAGTGACAGTAATAGCACTGCATATATTGATGGAGTCTGGACACCGCCTGAAGGTGAGATGCTAATGCTTGATGATTTAACTGCTGAGAAATCCTCAGAGATAGTTAATCAATTTGCCGCAGACCAAAATTGGTGGAGTGGGTTAGACGCACAGTTAGAATCTATACAACAACAACCGATTAGTCCTGAGAACTTTGAAGCTCCAGAGATTACGGTTGATACTACTGTTGAGCCAACGCCAGAACCGGATCCGGTTATTCCAGATCCAGTAGTAGAACCTACTGAAGACGAAACAGTTTCAGAGGAAGGAGGAGAATAGTCATGGGAAAAAGTTGGGGTCAAAGTGTAATTGATGCTTATAGAGGTAAAAGAGATGATGACAATGATATAAACATTAATTTCGACCAAGCAGGAACAGATTATTCTGCTTTACTGCAAGCCGGCCTGGGTGGGCAAATGTCAGTTATGGATGATCTGATTAGATTTGAAAGTCAGATTAGACCAAGGATGGCAGAGATCGAGATGGATACTTTGGAACGTATGTTTCCAAGGCAAATGAATCTTTATCGACGGATCATGCCTGAGATGACTGCCCTGGAAAACCAAAGCACAAGAGACACAAGAGCTGCAGAGCTTGCAGACATTGAAAGGTTTGGGCCACAACTCCAGGCTGCGGCGGATAGGTTACGTCCACAGCAAGCTCAAATGATGGACTTGATGAATAGGCAAGCCATTGCTGGGCTGCAAGCTGGTCAAGAATTGTCACCATATGAGAGTCGATTAAATGAACAACGAACAGGCAACATATTTGCCAACAGTGGACTGTCTGGGTATGGGCCTTTAGAAAGTATGACCAGGCTCGAATTGAGGAACAGAGCTGGTAGGCAAAAGGAAGAAGCTGCAAGAAGATTTGCACATCAACAAATGCAGGTAACTGCAGCAACGCAATTGGATGTACCACAATACCTAACTGGCAGAGTTAGCAGGACTCCAATCAACATTGCACCAGGTGTATTTAGTCAAACGCAAAGTCTATCCCCTGGGCAAGTATTAAACCCAGACGCTCAAGGAATATACGATTTGGCTGCAATGAATATGGGTGTAGATATGTACAATCAAGGTAATAATAGAAAGTCCAGGTATACACCTTTTAATACTGGATTTGAATTTGGTTTTTAAGGAATAAAAATGGCAGAGTTATTTGATAGTTATAAGGGAGGAGCATTTAGCAGTGTGTTACCATCAATGCTAAATGCTGCGATGCAAAGAAGGAATAGGGTACCACAATACAACATACCTAGAGAAAGGCCGGTGCAAAGTTCTGGGTCTGTAGCTTATTCATCTAATAGACAAGCTCAACGTGAGCCATTTGCCTACATGAAATGGCAGGATGAAACCCTGGGAGCAACAATTGCTGGGATTAATAATTTAAGAGATCTTAGTAAAACGGAAACTGAAACTCGCCAGGTAGAAACTCATCCTGCTGGTGTGTTAAAGGGTACTGTTGAGGTAGATGAGTACGAAAAGTTACTTCAAATTCAAAACGATTCTAAATCATTAATAACAGATTTAGAATCTGCATCTAAAGATATTGAAAAGAAAATTTTAAATTTTCCAAAAGGTGATTTAACCCCAAGTCAAGAAGCTCAAAGGGATCAATTAAAAAAACAATTTAATCAGCTACAAGAAAATAAATCGCAAACTGAAGGTGCGTTATTTAGGTCTGAAGAATTAATTACTGATAATATTGCCAGGGGTGGGGGTCCAATGGTCACTGGTGAAGTTACAGAACAAGTCCAGGTACCAGCTACAAATGCTGAAAAGCGTGAAGCAGCAATGAAGATGGTTACAAATCAAACAGGACTTGGAGGTAAAGAGATGGCTGCGTTATACGCTGAAATTGACAAACTGTACCCTGAACCGAAAGTTGCAATGGAACATCGAACTCCAGATGGTAAGACTCTCGGCTGGACTCCTTATGGGACTAAGCAAGTTATACAAAAAATACCTGGATTTGATGCCCAGGCGTTAAATTTAGATCAATGGGAATTAGGTACTGCGAGTGTGGATCAGTATGGTCAGGTTAAATATAATTATAAGCCTAAAGAAACTCCAAACCGTGTAGTTAGTTTCCCTGGGATGCCTAAGATGTATGCTGTTTCTGATCAAAGTGCCGCTGCAATGAATGAGCATCTAACTAATATGCCATCGATGATGAGAGCTATTGATAGGTTACTTAATATAGCAGAGCAATCACAGTTCAACGTAAATGTATTTAATAAATTAGACCCAAAAATTAGAGCAGAAGCAGAGCAGTTGCAGATAATGTTAATTGGTAAAATTCGGGTGGCCCTTGTTGGGCCTGGGGTTGTTTCTAATTTTGATTACGAACAACTTCAAAAAGCTGCTGAAAATCCAACTGAAATTTTTAACATGAAAAGTTTATTAACAGGAGGTAAAAGTGCAGTTATTAAAATGCAAACTTTGAAAGATCAAATGAGTCATGCACTCATTGATAAAGCTGTAGCTGCAGGATTTACTATTCCAAGAGAGGATGGAGGAAGATATAGATTGCCAGTTGATTACCGTAAGTTTGATAGTGTAGAACAGGCTGAAACTTTGGGTTTTGGACACGGTGATGTTGTGTTCGTTAAAGGTCTGCCAGGATTTGAAAACACTTATAAGAGAATTAAACTTAAAAAACCACAACAAGCACAAGGAGGTAGGTAATGCCACAGCCACCGCAACTAGGTTATGAAATACTAGAGGATGAGCCAGATATTGGTTTAGGTTATGAGATACTTGAAGACGATGAAAATGTTATCTCTCAAGAGAATTATGATTTTGTAGATGAAAACGATAATGTCATTGACCGCAAAACTATGGAGGAGACTCCTGAGTTTGTAGCGGGGTTAATGGCCGATCCAAATTTTAATCCTACGCAAAAACAATTTAATTTATATAAAGAGCATAATTCAGACACTCCCTGGGCAGAGGTGCTAAATAATACTGTAGATTATTTTGGGAGTTTAATTGCAAACGGTGTTGAAGATTTATCTGATTTAGCTGAAGAGACACAAGGTATTGCAGCAGCTCCAGCATTAGTTGGAACGGTTGCTGAAGGGTTTGTGCAGGGCAACTCCGGTTTATACCAGGTGATTGCACAGAGCCAGGATCCAAACTCATGGGCATTCAAAACAAAGAAGGCAATCATTGAGGCATGGGATGGAACGCATGAAGGCAGTGTCGCTAAAAAAGTATTATCAAAAGGTGGAGCTATGTTAGCCGGCCCAGCTTTAATGCTTGATGCTGTAAATTATTTTAAAGGCAAAAAATTAACCCCCGCTGAAAAAAAGGCAAAAAGGGACAAAGCAGAGTATATGCAGTTCATGCTTGCAAGAGAATGGGCTAAACACGCTCTAGAACTAGAAGGTGGTGATACTAATTTAATAGGTGAAGCATTAGCTTCATATGGTGCAATTAGTAATGAAAAAATAAAAGATCTACCTATTAAGGGTAGAGCTGCAGCCATGTTAGGAATGGGGTTTGATGCATCTACATTTGTAGGTGGGGCAATTGTTACTGCCCCAGGGAAGGCTGTAGGGAAGGCTGCAGGAAAAGCGTTAACAAAGTCAGGTAGATGGGCCAAAGGAGTTGGTCAAACTGCAGGAGAGGCAATTAACAATTTTTATTCTAATGCGGCTGAAACAATTGCTAAAGCTGCACCGGATGTTGATAGAGCAACTACAGAGGCTGCAGTGGCTGCAGCCACTGGCACTTCTAAGATACGAGCTTTAGGTCAATTAGCAGGAATGCCTGGAGAAGTCGTTGAGGCTTACGGTAAGACGATGGAAAGAGGAGCTAGTAGAGTTCCTGTCTTAACTCAAATACAAGAGGACATGGCATTAACTGGAGCTACCAGGAGAGCAGCATTTCTTGCCGAGCAAGTGCCTGTTGTTCCAGGTTTGATTAAGGAAGGTGTTAAGCAAGTAAGTGCTGCAGGATCTGGGGCTGCAGTTGGAGCTGGTCTTGGTTACTGGAGTGAAGGAACTGAAGGTGCTGTAGGCGGGGGTGCTTTAGGAGGTGCTTTAGGAACTGCAGGGGGAGTTCTTGGTAGAACGATTAGTAAAGTTTCCGGTGCGACTAAATCAGCTAATGTGAAAGGTGATTGGGCTAGGTTCACAGAAAGTATGGATCCAGAGACTGCAGCCAGGAATGAATTTTATGCGGGAGATACCCAGGTAGGTAAAGAGAAGGTCATGGATTTAACAACATTGGCCAAGGGTGTTACCGCTCAAGATGTAGATGTTATTTTTAAAACTGGTGAAGAATGGAAAGATCAATTTTATGATGTCAAAAGGTCTGGTCCATTCATGCAAGATGTAACCAAGATTGTGCAAGAAGGTGCTGGTGCCCATCTAATTGAGGGAGAAAAGCCGGCTGTATACATAAACTTGGATTATGAAGGTCCGAATTCTTTAGCACATGAAATTGTTCACGCAATGTCAAACCTGGATGGAGTGCAGGATCAATTAAGCACACTACAGAATATGCTTATAGGCCAAGCTGCTGGCACTTCTGGAGCAAGAGTAACTAAAGGTCTGTTAAATGATGCTCAAATCAAACAAGCCAAAAAGGATTACAGAGACAAATTGTCTGACCCTAATAAAGACAGATTTGATAAGATGGATGATGCCTCTCAGGAAAGAGCAATGGTTGAGGAGATTGCTGCAGATTATTTTGCTTCATTTATAAATAAAGGGAAAAGTGATTTACTATTAAATACTAAGAAAACCTGGGACGTAAGTTCTAGGGAATTTTGGAGAGGTCAACTAGACAAGGCTTTATTAAATCATGCTGACTCAGTATTCGGGAAAATGCGAAACTCTATGCTTCGTGGTTTTGGTCAAATGTTTGAGCCTGTGACTGGCAAAGTTGAATCTGATTATGTAGGCAAGAATGGTGAGCCTGTGACGATGAGTGCTGAAGTTAATGCTGCTCTTCGTGAAATGATTCGTGGGAAAAAAATCATTCGTGAAAAAATGGATCTGCACAATGATCCAAACCGATTTGTTTTAAATCCCAGGTCAATGTCACAAAATGAAATGAACCAGCTTGGATCTCATCTGTCACGAACAGGAATGTTTGATGTAGATGATAAAGGCCGGCATTTCTTAAAAGATGATAAGACTTTGATGGATGAAGAAATAGCTGCGGCTGAAAACATAGTCGAAGCCCTAGAACAAGCCGGTGACACCACTGATCCTTCAGTAGTTCAAAGGATTATCGAGGATGATGGCAATGTGACTTTCTCTGGTGGCAAGTTTTCTGAAGCACAAGTTAAGTTTATTGAAAACCATCCAGACATTGATCCTAAACTTAAAAAGCAAGTTAAGGAGATCAATGATAACATGGGCAATGGTAATCAAATTTTAATCGATTACTATGCGGCAACAAAAAATCGTTACCGGAAAAATAAGAAGACCGGCAGACGTTACCGTATGAGGGTTTACAGTTCTGGGATAAAAGGGCGAAGCAGATTTATGGTTCCTTATTCCTGGGAAATTTCTAAAGCAGGAAATCTATTTGTAAGATCTTTGGATGTCTCCCAGATGGAAGCTAAGTTAGGTAAAATGAAAAATCACCTGGAACCCTGGCAGGGTAACAGGAATGCATTTTGGCAGGATGTATTAACTTATACTCGTAACCTGGACAGAGAAAATCCAATACCAAGTAAAGAGCTTTTTGGTAAAGAGAAACGAAATATTCTTAATCAGTTTTTTAATGCCAGGGGGAGAGAGGCAACAAACCCATTAGCACTTGGTAAGACAATCAAAGATAAAGATTTTTTAATACGATCATTTAGAGCTGATCGTATTGCTAAATGGGATCCAAGACCTGACAGGGATTTCATTCCATTTAATGAAGATATCTATGCATTGAATCAGCAAAATTTCATGCCGAAAGGGGATGTCAGTACCTGGCATCGAGATGCTGTTGGTGATGTTGAAGAGAATCTAAGACTTGCACAGGCAAGAAAACCTAAAACAGGAGTTGCCAAAAATCCTGCAATTAGATTTGAAGATGCCCAGGGTAAACCAATTTACATAGGAGCTACAGAGAAGGATGGTGGTAAACCTTTTGCTGGATGGGCTGAAGAAACAAAGATCTGGTTATCACCAGAAGAGATTAGTGCGGCTCGTCAATGGTATCGTGTACTAAACACTGAGTTTGAAAGAGTGTTCGGTAAACAAAAAGCTGGCAGGATGATGATGAGCTGGTTAGGGGCACAACAAAATGCTTCTCCCATAGCTGCACTAGCTAATGTTTTTAGGGTGCAAGATAGGCTTGCTGGAATTGTAGAGTTAGATCCTAAAACTGGTAAGGTATTAAAAGGTGGTTTAGCAGATGAAAAGATTCAACAGATCTTAACAGGCAAACTGCCGAAAAAAGGATTCGGACCAAAGCTATCAGACTTTGTTGATAGTGCTTATTTAAGAGAGACTCGCACCTTCATGGGAGGTGACAAAGCAGGAGGCAAACCTTTTGTAGCAGATGTACACACTGGTCGAGATTCTGGTCATGTGGATCACACAACTTTGTCTCGTTTAATACAGAAGTCTAAAGATGGTTTATTTATAGATGGTCAGCCTGTTAAAATCACTCCACTTGAAACAAAAAAAATAAAAGCAAAAGACAGGACACAAGAAGTTCCTGTTAGAGTGGGAATTGAAAGAGCTGATGGATCCAAGCAGGAGCTAACCAGTGACATGATTGGTTCACCTGGTAGTACACAATATGAGGGTATTTCTGTTTGGGGGAATAAACTTAGCGATTGGCTTAACGAAAATAATTTTGAAGGAGGAAACTGGAGTCCACTTGAAGCACAAGCGGCAGGATGGATGAGAATATTGAGGCAATACGGATTGCCTGAGTCAACTGTAGCTGAAGCAATGGTTACTAATACTCACCGAATTAGTGCAGAAGTTAATTATGATTATTCACAAGGACTTTCAAAAGAGTATCCAGTATTTAATGAGCTTCCACCAGATGTTCAGCAAAAAATTACTAGAGATGTACTTACTCAAGCTACTAAAGATATAGCTAAGATTGTTGGTGGAAGTTTAAAAGTGCAATCCATTAAAACTGGTGTCGGATATTGGCAAGGAACAAAATCACCATCAGTTCAAATATTTTCATTAGGATCTCCTGCTGCTGCTGGAATTTTTAGAGACAGTCTTGCACTGGTTAGCCAGCAAGGTGGAACCTTGTCAGTTCAGTTTGGCAAAGGGGGCAAGGATAAAAGAGCAGTTAAATTTAAAAGGACTAATGGCCAAGCGTTAACTCAAAAACAAATTGATTCATTAATGGAATCAATTAAGGGAGATAAAAAAGCCATGCGTTTAATGAGTGGATTCAGTGCCCACGCCACCCCAGATGACAAAGGTCTTCTGATTGCAGGGCTTACTGCAAAGGGAGAAACCTATGTAGAAAAGATATTGACTGATTGGATGAAGCGGCACAGGATTGATTTAGATGTTGATGGTTTAAGTGCCGTCACAGAAACGACAAGTAATGACTGGTCAGTCCAAAGAAACGGGGAAGGGTACCTTCCGAAAATTATCGAACGAGGAGGCTCTGAAAGAGCTAGGCTCGTCGATGATTACCGTAAAACCTACGTCCAGCACCTCGAAAACGCCTTCCAAGAACACGCCCCAGGATTACTCGATCCCACCAAGGCCCAAGAAAGAATATTAGGATCTGTAGATCCTCTCCCAAAAAATTTACAAAAAGCCCAAGGTGTTATTCGGAACCATTCTGGTTCGGAAGATGTAAATTATTTACCAGTTGATGGTAATTCTAAGACTAGGCGTGTACAGCAAATCTATGCTCGAAAATCTGGAATTGAATACAAACCACACGGTGGCTACTTCCCAGTAAATCCTGACTTGCTTTCCCAGGTTGCAGATTGGTTCCAGCAACAACCGCATGAGCCAGATAGTCCTGTAGTCCAGGCAAGTTACAAAGCTCTTAGAGATGAAACCCTAGCTCAATTTGATGCACTAAAAAAAGCTGGATTAAAATTTGAAGCCTGGAAAGGGGATGGTGAGCCTTACGCAAATTCCAAAGAGATGATGAAAGATGTTAGAGACAATAATCATATGTGGTATTTTTCTACTGACAAAGGATTTGGTGAAGATTCAATCCCAGGTGATCATCCAATGCTTGAAGAGATTGGTAATGGAATGGTGCTTAATGATGCTTTTAGAATTGTACATGATTATTTCGGGCACACTCCCCAGGGATTCCAATTTGGACAAAGGGGCGAGTACAATGCATACCTTGAACACTCATCAATGTACTCACAGCTTGCACAAGGTGCATTAGCTGCAGAAACCCTAGCACAAAACGCATGGGTAAACTTTGGATCGCATTTAAGGGGTCTAGATGGACGTGTACCGCTTGAAGGTGAGTCTGGGTATGTTCACCCTAGAAACCGTCCATTCGCTCAACAGAAGGCAACTGTGGTGCCAAGTGAAATTTTAAATGCGGCTGCGGCTGACACAACCTTTAAGCCTAGAGGGAAAATAGGTGATTCTGAATTTTTAGAGAATCAAATTGGTTGGAGAATTGTTAAAGCTGGAACTAAATACAGAGTTTATTCACCAGACGGTTCAATGGCTGGAGTTGGCAAGTCAATTGAATCGGCTGAAAAAATCGCAAATAAAAAAATAGGAAAATAATATGGCAAGAATTAAAGGTGGGCAAAGATTAATGCAGATGTCGCAACGGCGAGGCTCTGCTCCTCAAGCACAAACCAGGACAATGGTTCCTGGTGGAATGGCTGACAGAATGCAACAAGGTAGAGGGCCAGTAGGTGGAATACCTATGGCTGAACCTCAACTTAGACAAACTAAATCTAAGTCTGGAGGTATACTAAAAAATTTCGGAAAAAGCCTCTCAAATGTATTCGGCAAGATCTCACAAGCCTCTCGTTTGGCAAGACAAGCAGGAGAGATGCAAAGAATTGAAGGGGAGCTTGGCGGCATTGCAGGTCAAATCGATGGCATGACAAAAGCTAAACAACAATTTGACCAGGGAGTTGATGAATTGTCCCAGGCAATTGTTCAAAACCATATTGAAAGTGTGGGCTTGGATGCAATGATGGGAGAGATGAAACAGAACCAGGAAGCTCAAAGAGTTATGCGAATGATGCAAACACAAGCTCGACAGTCAGACACAAGGCCAAGTGATATATCTGAGCTTAATGCATTAGGTGGTGGAGTTCAGGCGAATCAACAAAGTAATCTTATTCCTGCCAATGCAGTTAATTCTTTAATGAATAATCAAAAATCTGTTGCTGATTTTAAAGGTGCAGTGAACGCATATTCACCTCAAACTGGATCTGACTATCCAGAATTTGATTATGGCGAAGATGCTTTATATGAATTTGACAGATTGATTGCAGCAGGAGATTCATTGCCTGACTTTATTAAAATAAAACAAGGCAGAGGTAGATGGAGGGTAGTTGATGTAGCAAAAGAAATTCCTTCGTTTGCTCCATTTGTGAGATCTTCCTCAACGGAAAAACAACGCCGCGACATTCAATCTGAAATTAAAAGATTATCTAAATAAGAAAGATGAGTCTTGAATATTCCAAAACCGAAACGCATTCGCGTTCTTAATCTTTCTTGGAAAATAGAATTTGTTAATGAGGCTATTAGCCAAGCGAGTAATTCGCTTGGTTGGTGTGATTACGAGCGGCAAACAATCAGCTTGTTTGAAGGTCAGCCAGATCAGCAGATGGCAGATACGTTTCTGCATGAGGTTCTTCACTCGATATTTTATGGGATGGGCATCGATGTTACTAAGGATCTGGATGAAGAGGATTTAGTTCAAAAGATTAGCACTGGGCTTTGCACTGTCTGGGCTGCAAATCCAAATGCGTTTCGCTGGTTCCAAAGTTTATTATGAAAGGCTGGAAAAAATTTGTAGCTTTCGGAGACACTCATGGAGACATGAACCATGAGCCTAGCGTAAACAGTCTTATCAAATTCATAGATCACTTTAAGCCTGACATTAAAATACACGTTGGAGATCTTTTTGATTTTAGGGCACTACGCCAGGGCATCAAAGCTACTGAGTGCGATGCATATGATGACCTTCAGCGAGACACGCTAAGGGGATACCAAATCCTTGAGAAAACTAACCCTGATATTCTGCTCCTGGGAAACCATGACCACAGGATTGTAAGAGTCGCAGAAGAACATGCAAATGGGATAATCAGAGGAGCTGCCCAGGAAGGGGTTGCCAAGCTGGAAAAGTTTTGCCGTAAAAATAAAATACGGATATTTCCCTACCATTATGAAAAAGGTGTTTTTGCACTGACTGACACATTGCTTTTTGTTCATGGATATACAGCAAGTGTCAGGGCTGTAAGTGAACACGCTCAACACTTTGGGAGTGGTCCTGATAGCAGTGTTGTTATGGGACATTTGCATAGGATCGAAAGGCAGTCCGGTAAGTCTCTGGGAAGAGCCACGGGTTATTCAATTGGATGTCTGGCTGACTTTGAAAAAATGACCTATGCCCAGCATCGTCTCGCCACCTCGATGTGGGCACACGGTTTTTCCTACGGAGTTTACAATAGCAAAAGCCATAGAGTTTGGCTTGCTGAAAAGACAGGAGACAAGTGGATCCTGCCCACAGGAATTGAAGAATTATGATGAGCGATTGGATAAAAATTTTATCTCAGTTTGATGAGGAAGAAGTGCCCGAAGGTTGGGCTACTACTAGCCAAATTTCTGAAGAATTAAAATTGCCTATGGAAACTGTTTATAAGCGTTTGAAGCGAAGGCTTGCCAGGGGTGAAGTTGAAAAGAAATCGTTTATAATGAAGGGTAGAAAACTTAGCATCTGGAAACCAAAGAAATGTTAAACAATTACTGTCACCCACTGTCACCCATTTTGTCACCCAATGACTGACAGTTTGAGGTGTTTAATGATGCTTGGTGACAGTTCACTGAACGCTGTTTCTTAACAAACAGCGTTTTCTCTTAGTAAAAAAACAGAAAAAAGTTTCTTAAACTGGAACATTGATATATCTGTTTTTCTTAATAAATAAAGCGTTTTTTGCATCTCGTAATTTACTGTCACCCATTTTGTCACCCTTTTTTGTTGCCAAGTTTTTAAATTTGTTTAACATTTCGCCAGCCACCGGAAGGGGTTCTGATGGCAGAAAGGTACAAGACAGTATGAAAAATACAAAAGCAAATCGGCTCGCAATTCGCGAGGCAATCCTTAAACAACACAAGCATTCTGGTTGGTCAATTGATCGGCTAGAAAACTGCATCGTCTGCAAGACAGAAGGTGCCAGGGCAAACGGTAAATACTTCTTCGACTTGAAGATATTTAAAGGCACTGCAGCAAGGCCTACTTGCTATTACACCTTCTCTACATCTCAGCGTAGAGATGAATATGCTCAAGGAGTTATTGAGGGCATCAATAAGTGGGTTGAAAATCGCAAGCCAAAGAAGGCTGCGAAAGCAGAGGATCACTTTTATGTTGGTGATGTTCTCTACTCATCCTGGGGTTACGATCAAACTAATGTTGAGTTCTACCAAGTGGTAGGTGTCAAGGGTTCTTATGTTTCCTTTATTGAGGTGTGTCAGAATTCTTCTGACTTTCATGGTTCACCTTGTGGGGGATTAACACAACCTCGTAGAAACGAGTTTGTAGAGGATGCTCCGGTTATTAAAAAACTGGTTCAAGGTGATGGTACCGTTAAGGCACCAATCAGTGGCACTCTTTCTAAATGGGAGGGTAAGGCAATTCGCACCAGCTCATATGCTTGAGCTGGAGGGGCAACAAGAAAGGAATACAAGACATGACACTGGAAGAAAAAATTCTTAAAAAAGGATCTCACACATTTAAGGTGAATAGTGAGAAGCATCATATCACTGCAACCGATAAGGGTTACCATTATCGAGGCACGACTTTCCGTTTGCGGTCAGGTAAGTGGTATGTTCGTAGAAAGGGCAAGGGGGGATTTGATAAATCATCTGGAACTGCAGACCTAGCTACAGCAGTTAAGTTTGCTGATTCAATTCTAATTCAATTTGGCAAGGATCGAGGCGAGGCAAAGATCAAAGCAATAAAAGCTCTGGAGTCTGCATCGAGAAATGTTCGTACAGTCCGTGAGATATTTAATCTGTATTGGTTTCTTACTGATCGTAAAACGAAGAAACAAGTGTTTAAGGATTTCCTGGCTGCAAGTTATATTGGACAGAATAAAGAAGCTTGGCCTATATCTCCAGGGGATCCTGGGGCACAAAAAAGTCGTAAGGTTCTGGATATAGATGAATCATCAAAAAAGAAAATTGTGATTACAAGTGGTCATAAGTTTGTTGAGGCTATTCTGAACCAACCCATCGAGGACGCTTGGAACGATGATGTCACTGCCAGGTTCAAGCAGTTCACTCGTAGCCAAGCTCAATGCGAAGGCGAGAAAGGTAGCCAGGAATATGAGCTTGTTATTTACAATGAGAATGCACGTCTTGGTCGTGCTAAGGCTTTGTTCACTAAGGAACTAATTTCTGGCGAGAACAAGGCTGAGACATATCAGCTTAGTGATCGTGAGAGATTTGCGGTGAAATCTGCTAACGACATTCCTCAAATGGAGTGCAACTACAGTGTGCATTATGTTCCTCCTGCCGATGGGACTCATGGACAAAAAACCTGGGAGTTAACTAAGCGGGAGTTTCAGCATTTTGCAAACTCACACTTACCGGATGAGCGTAATATATTCCGATCAATATTACTTGGTTTAAATGGTGCCTTTAGAAACTCTGAGATTACTAAATTGAAATGGTCAGATATTCATGGGCAATTAATTTCTTTAAAGAAGGGTCAACGGAAAAACAAAAAAGGTAATACTATCCAATTAAGTAAATGGTCTTTAGAGCAGCTCCTAAAATTAAAAGACAAAAAGCATATTGATAATGGAGTTCGTATTGAGGATGTAGCAAATGCTAGTGGCTTTTGCCGGTCAACTACACAGGCAGTGCTTCATGCTCACCACCGTTATGAACTAGGTTTAGACAAATATCTAGGCCAGGGAGTTGCGGCTTGGAAAACTGGATGGAGCAAGAAAGCTTATAAAGAAATCGTGGCTGTAGCTGATTCAATTAATTATCAATATTGTCCACGCAATGGACAAGCACCTAAACTTGATGGCAGTGAAGCTGAAGACTTTGTCCTTGAAGGAACTGCATATCAGAGGGGTGAAGGCAATTGGAACCGAGTGAATGCTTTTCTTTTAGGTATAGGATGGAAAGATCCAAATGGTGGACAGAAATTGTTTTATAGGCTTAGGAAGCACCTTGGGTCCATAGTATACCAGAAGCTAGGTGTTGAGGCTGCAGCGAAGCTGCTAGGCAACTCTATTGCAGTTGTGGAACGTCACTATGCAACCTATTTCGACGTGATCGAAAATGATTGGCTAGATGACCTGGGGGATCTCAGTAAGGAGGACAATGTTATCGATATTATTGATAAAATTGTTGCAGCTTAAAACACTAATTAAAGATTGTTCCTCTCCCTAAAAGCTTTCATTTTTGGAGAGCGAGGGATCGAATCTTCTAATTCCTGTTTAAGTTTTGTTATAAACTCCTCTAGCGTCATGCCATACTCCTCTGCCGCAGCCTTGAGTACTTTTGGATTTGTTTCGTATCGAAACTCACTAATTGGAGGGAGTTTATCTTCATCTTTTTTCTTAAATAGATTTAGCATTTTTTGTATAAAAAATTATTAATTATTGGAATCCTTGGGGATAATTATTTGCGGTGTCTTTAATTTTACGATTACGCCATTTGTTCTCAATGTAAGCTTGAGTTTGTTCGCAATCGCTATTCATTTGATCCACAAAATTGCTCCATGCGTCTTGTGTGGCTTCAGGAGCATTTTCAAGGACTTCTTCAAAATCTTTTTTAGCCAGATAGGCGTTCACTACATCTTTTTGTAAAAATTTAAAGCGTTCCGCTAGCCATTTAACATACGTCAGATCAGTTTCATTTTCTATTAACATAGATGCATGAACGTGATTTTTAGAATGAGGAAATCCATCAGAAATTTTTTCAGCACCCATATATTTTGCTCCCTTCCATTTCGCAGTCAGGGTGGGTTTGCTAAGAATTACAAATCCTTTTTTAGTAGACAGGTGAAAAACTAATGCATCTGGTTTTCTTAGGCTTTCAAACTTTTCATGTTCCTCGGTTGGGTAATCCGACATCTGATATTCAGTGTATCCAATGTAAGCTCCGTCATCAGAATATTTTGCCACACACCTTAAAATAAAATCACCAAACTGATCCGTTCGTGGGTCGTTTTCAATTTTCCAATGCCACCTCTCAATAAGTTTCGACCCCTCCCAAATTTCATATCCTGCCGGAAATTTTTCATCAACTTTGGCAAAACCTTCACTTGGATGCTCTCTCTGCCGATCAAACCAAATAACTTTTCGGTCAGATTTTTCATCAACCTTATTAGCAAAATTATTTGTGCCATACCAAGTGGTAGTAATCGTCAATATAAATATAAGTCCAATTGCTCCGTAATATCTGTAAGACCAACACTTAGAATTTTTGTCAAAACGCTCATTTGCATTTGTTTCTGCACAACCTTGATTGTAAATAACACTTGCAATCCCTTTATCATTTTTATTTTCAGTCATTTTTTTATTTTATCTCTTTTTTAGTGAGGTCTAGCTCCTCGTTGATAATTTAAAAAACATTCATTGTTTTATTTATTATATTTTACTCCTAATTTTTTTGCAGTTTCCTCAAAAATTTTATTAGTTCTAGCCATTGCTTCCGCAATAGACATGACGGCATCTGAGTTTGCTAACTCAGCGACCTCGTTTAAATCAGTAGCTTTACCAACAATTGGATCCTTTAAAGCCCTGGCACAAGCCAGGTTAATCCATTCATTACAACTCATACCAGCCTCCTTGGAGGCAACTTCAATTGCCTTCCAAAATGGGTCACTACACCTAAATGAGCGTAATGTTTTTTTAGGTTTTGGCATAAATTGTTAAACCTGGGGATAAGCCAAGTCTAATATCTAATTTTTTTTTGTTAAACATTAATCAGTACCGCGAACGGTTGATTCTTCTAATCCTTAGTAACAATGGGGTCAAATTAAATCTGTTAACAGCTTGTTAACTTTTAATGTTTAACATTGTGAATACTGTGAAAAATTAATGTTTGTGTTGTCATGTAAAACACGACTACAAAAGAAGGCATGAGCCAACTGCAAACAAAAAAGCACAAAACTAGGGGGTTTAGAGTGGATCCTCAGACAGACAGGCTCTTGAGGGATGGGGCTAAAGTTCACAAGGGTATGTCTAAATTTTTAAGAGCTGCAATTTTAAATTACTGGGGTCTGGGGGAAGAGCCTCCAAAAAATGAGCAAAAATGATTCACAACTTTTGCAAGAGCTACCTTCAGCGATTCGTAAAAGTTTCGCAGGACGGGAAGCAATCCCTAAACCATTACTGGAATGGATTGGACGCATTGCCCCCACATTTGAATATGCTTACACAACTAAGCAGTTTGCAGAATCTAAAGGTTACAGATCAATGACTTATGCTTTCACTAAAAAAGAATATATAATGATGGAGAAAGTGCTTGGTGACATTAGCGAACAGAATTGGATCCTGGTTAAGAATAAATACGGATTAGAAATTTGGGTAAAATGAATGATCAATTAAAACTAGATTGGAGTGCCTTAATATTTGATGGCTCAGATGTAAAGCAAGGCAGGGATAATTGCCGGCTTAAAGGGCAATTAAAAAGGGTTCACAAATGCATGATGGATGGTAAGTGGAGAACCCTGGGAGAGATCGAAGAGGTGACAGGAGATCCTCAATCATCAATTTCAGCACAGTTAAGAAATCTTCGTAAGCCACGTTTTGGAGGGCACGAAGTAGTAAAGCGTTATGTGGAAAGTGGTTTGTATCAATACCGTTTAAATGCCACTCGATAAAGAAGTTCAAATTTGGGAATACAAAATGAGATATTTAAAATCATACATAGTTTTTATAGTAGCAACATTAGCCATAATGTTTTGTTTAGGCTTTTTATTAGGGATACTTGGGGCATTTTTCGCAAGTTCCCCGCAAGCATTTCAAGCATCACTGCAAGCAGGATCAATACAGCTAATCATACAAATCATTTCAATAATAGTTGGATTTTATTGTTTTAGATATTCAGTACAAAAATTTATCGAATAAATAAAATATTATTATGAACAATGTAAATAAAAGCAAATTGGGTCAAGTTAGTTTCAGGATTTATCAGCATCATTTAGATTTGTTAAAAAATCTTAGTGAAAAGATCGGTTGTAATAGAACTAAAATAATTGAGTACATAATTGAAGTGATTGCAACACTGCCTGAAAGCGAATTGATAGAATTGGCAGAAGATTTTCGTTTAATTGAAGATCATTACGAAAAATCTAAGAACGCTGCCTTTAAACGAATTGCGTTTAAAAATTTAAGAAATAATGAATGATCAACAATTTTTTCGCAGAGAAGAAGCTGCAGAATTTTTAAGAGTCAGTCTATCAACAATAGATCGAATGCTTAAATGTGGTGACCTCAAAAAAACATATTTGAGGCCAAGAGTCCCACTGATAACACGGGCACAATTAGTAAAGCGTGTGAGACTTGGTGGATAAAATTCGGGACACCCTCAATTAAGAAGGTGCCCCTGGGTACAAGACAAGTTAGCACGAAGCTAACTGACGAAGAAAAAACTAACATGGGAAAAATAAGTAGTACAGGAGAAGCGAGTGCAACTGCAGAAGCTGGATCCTGGGAACAAGTAGAAGTAGGAATGCACGATGCTATATGCATCGATTGGTACCATATACCAGAATACAACGCTGGTGATTTTGGTGTACAAGAACGAATAGCAATTGATTTTATGGTTGGTCAAAAGACGGCTGACGGTGAGCCAATGACAATTCGCAAAACATATAATAACACTACATCTTCAAGTGGTAATCTTTATAAAGCATTAAAATCTTGGAGAGATGAAAAGCCTGTTGATTTTAGTGATTTTCATTTTGATAAATTAATCGGTGTCAAAGCTACAATTATGATTGATGACTTCACTCCTGAAAATGGTGGGGGCAAAAGAAGTTACATTTCTAAAATTAAGCCACCTAAAAAATCTAATGATTTAATTATTGATGCATCATTGAAACGCAAGTTGATGACTAAAATAGATGGTGAGTGGCAACTGGTGCCGGCTGAAGAAGTGTCAACTCCAACTCCCGCACCAGCTCCAAAGAAAACACAACCTCCAGCTCCTGCCCCTGCACCCCAGGTAGTAGAAGAGGAGGATGACGATGTCCCGTTTTAAACGAGAACGGACAACGACCTTTCCAAAAATTAGCGACGAAGATTTGAAGGATAGAGTGTATATTAATGAGCCTACATTTTTCGACATCGAAACCGGCCCTATGGATGCCGATGACTTGGAGCAATTCGTGCCAGATTTCGAGGCACCAAAGAACATCAAGGATGAAGAAAAAATTAACAAAGCCATCGATGCGAAACGCATCGCTTGGCTTGATAAGGCAGCACTCTCGCCACTCACAGGGCAAATCATTGCAATCGGTCTTCTCAGGGACGGGAAGTACACAATACTCGAAGGACGTGAGTCAGATATCATCAATGACTTTTGGACTTATTGGAGGAATTATGATCCACAGCCTTTTATTGGTTTTAATATTCGCAAGTTTGATTTGCCTTATATTATTCGCAGGGGTTTTCACTGTGGCGTTGACTATCCGCGAAATATTCTCCAGCAAAACAGATACTGGAGAGATAACATAATTGATCTAATGGATACCTGGGCATGTGGAATTTTTAACGAAACCATTTCCCTGGATAACTTCTGTAAGTTTTTAAAAATCAAAGGCAAGTCTGGTAACGGGAAACACTTTAGTGAGTTGTATAAAACTAATCCCGAAGCTGCTATCGATTATTTAAAGAACGATCTAAAAATAACTGAAAGAGTTTGGGAGAAAACGTGTGGGTAAAATTAATTCCAAAGCTAAAGGAAAAGCCAATGAGCTTAAAGCTGTTAACATACTCAAAGAGAATGGAATTGAAGCCAGACGTTCGCAGCAGTTCTGTGGTCGCAATCCCGATGCGAGTGATATTCTTACTCCAGAGTTTCCTAGCTTATACTGGGAGATCAAAGGAGTTGAATCTCTCTCTGTTCAAACAACGATGGAACGTGCCCGTGAAGACTGTGCGTCCAAGGATCCAGTACTTATATGGTTCAAGAACAGAAAGAAACCACTTGCGATAATTGAGTTCGATCATCTTATCAGACTTCTTAAAGACAATAAGCGTTTAAATGAATTGATTAATGGATGAGTGTAAACAACGTCTGCCACTTCCTGCACTTATGTCCAAACTTGGGTATGGTACAGAGTATCAGAAAGCATCATGTCGCTCTCCATTTCGTGATGAGAAAAATCCTTCTTTCGGAATCTTCCAGCATGATGGTAATTGGTTCTTTAAAGATCATGGCACTGATGAGTCTGGTGATGAGGTTACATTTATTGAACACGCATTAGGCTTATCTAATCGTGACGCTATTAAAAAATATAAGGAGCTTGCTGGCTGTGATACTCCCAGGGAAAAAAGTAAATACCTGGCTGAGTCCTGGGAACATCCCTGGAATGAATGCGTTAGACGTATAACTCAGAAAGAAATTGATGAGCTTGCTGAGTGGAGAGGTTATCGACCTGAGTTTTGTCAATGGCTAAAAGATTCCAGGTTAATAGGCTTAAAGGATGGCTTACTATCAATGCCTATCAGTATCGCTGAGATCAACCTGGGCAAATGGCAGTTTGAATTAATCACAGGCATACACCAGAGGCGTAAGGATGGTTCCTGGCGTATCTATGGAGGATCGATGGAACCTTTAGTTATTGAAGGATCCAAAACCCCTACACAACAATTTATATTTGAATCTCAATGGGATGCATTTGCTTTGATTGATGCACTTGGTGAGCAGAGAGATACCAGGATTATAATTACCAGGGGAGCAAGCAATGGTGGTTTAGTAATTCCTTTTAATTTAAAATTACCCACTACACTCATCATGCAAAATGATGAGGAGAAGAATGGTAAAGTCCCTGCAGAAGTGTGGGCTGACAAAGTGGAAGCCACACTAATCAAGGCACCTACCCGTAAATTATATCCACCTAAAGAATATAAGGATCTTAACGATTGGATCCGTGATATTAAGGGAGATGTAATTAGTGAATTAAATACCTGGCTAAATTCTAAGCCAGAAACTCAAAAAAAAAACGATAAGGTATGTTGGGACACTGCATTATTTTGGAATGCGGAGAAAGATCCCGATGCATTGCTTGGCAACAGATGGCTTTGCAAAGGTGGAAGTTGTCTGTGGATTGGAGGCAGTGGGATTGGGAAATCAGTTTTAAGCATCCAGGCTGCAATCACCTGGTCAATCCAAGCGTCATTTTTCGGGATAGAACCCTGGAAGGCTCTGAAGTCAACTATCATACAGTCGGAGAATGATTTTGGTGATGTAGCCGAGTCAATGCAGGGCATTGTTAAAGGGATGAGCTATGAGAAGCATATCGATACCATTAAAGAGAATGTAAATGTCTACACTGTAAATGGGCTGTACGGTCATTTATTTATTTCACGCTTAGAACAAATCATCGAGGAAGAGGAAACTGATCTAATTTGGATTGATAACCTTTTAAGCTACTTGGATGGAGAAGTGAACAGTCAACAAGACGTAATGGCCTTTCTAAACCCTTTAAGGGAATTGGCAATACAGAAGGGAGTAATCATTATGCTAATGCATCACACTGGTAAGCCTAAAACAGATACTAAATCAACAAGCAACTGGGGAGCAAATGAATGGGCTTATGCTGGCCTGGGATCCAGTGCATTAACCAATTGGGCCAGGGCAGTCATGGTTTTGGTGAGTCATTCTGGTGAAGACAAGAAATATAGCTTATATGCCACTAAGAGAGGCAATAGGACCGGTTTAAAGTCATTTACTGGAGAATACACAACTAAAATGCCACTTAAACATAGTAAATACGGTTTATGCTGGGAGGAAGATCTGGAAGTATTATGAATGATCGAGATTATGATAATGATGAATTAGAGACACCTAAATGGGAGTGTAAGAAGTGCGGTGAAGATTGTGATGATTGTAATTGTAAATAACTATGAATGAGAAAATCCATAAGGTTAGTGATAGCGGTCATAGTCATGCAGATGTTGGGCACCAATTTAAAATGGATTTAACATATAAAATTAGGCTCAAGGTTTTGAAAGGGTATTGGGATCCTACACCTAGCGAGTATCAAATGATTCGAGAGTATAAAAAGAGTGGATTATCTCCTGCTAAGTTTTTGAAAAAATATAAAAATTAATGAAAGTACACATTAACACTATTTATAAAGTATCAGTACAACACGCTATTAGATATATAAATTTTCATGATGTTTATCCTTCGGATTTAAACATCTACAACATACTTAAATTTCAGATGGATCATGCTGAAGATTGCGGGTTCCAAATACCTAGAAATTGGTCAAGGCAGAAGGGGATAAATAAGATAAAATATTTACTTAAAATTAAAGGATATAAGAATGAAAAAAATGAAGAGACTGGTGCTTTTTATATTCCTGGTAAATCTATGCGGATGCCATTCAATTGAATATAAGCATGAACCAAATGAAGATAGATTTAACAATCTTCGCCCCGCAGCCCTAGCGGAGCGGGCGAAGATAAACATGGGATAATGTATTTAATGGAATTGTTGGAAATTCAATTTTAACGACCTATGAAAAAACTTGTCAAGCTATCCCGTGTTAAACATTTTGCCCTCACTCTTTCCTGCCAAGTCCTGACCCTCTCAGGCAACTGTTACACGACGTTATGAAGAGTGAGGTGCTTTCCAAATGCCGGCTAGTCAGGTTGACAAAGATCATGCAAGACATTCTAAATTAATAGCGAGATGAGTAAGACTAAGTCAAATGTTGTCATATGCGATAACGGGAGACGCAATACCCACTTATCAAACAAGGATCCTGAGAAATACCAGGCTATTGTGGATGCATTGATAGAAGGGGATCTAAGTATGCCAGGGATCGCTGCAAAGTATGGTGTAGCGAAGGGCACCATCCAGCAAATAAAACATGACAATGCTGAGAAAATACCTGACTGGAGACAACGCACAGAGAAGGTATTGAGTGATACAGTTGTTAAGATGGCTAAAGATCTTGATAAGAATTTTGAGAAGATTCCACCCCAGAGTAAGGCGTTATCACTTGCTATCCTTTCTTCAAAATTGATGGAGATCCAGGGAAATAGTAATGGCCAGGTACATAAACACGTCCATATCCACAATCATGGAGCTGTAAATGATCTCCTGGCTGGATTAAGGGACAAGAATACTCCCGCTGATGGAATACGGGACGCTAATGTAAGTAACTGATTAATAATGATTTACCAATGCATTAAAATAAATGTCACCCCGTTTGTCACCCTGGGTACCCCATTTGATAGCCGGGTAGGGGGGAGGGGGTTAGGGATTTTTCTGTGGAAAAATGCAGGACGCATTATCCCATTTAAATTTTTTTCCAAAAAAGAGCCATGATTGAGCCAGAAAGAAACATCCCCGAAACTGATTTTGCTGATCAATTAGGTTTGCCCCGTGAGGAGTTAGCCAGGATCCGTAAGGGTGATAATTACTTACTTGGACATCATTGGGACAAGGATGGGGCAAAAATTGTTTGGCTACCTCGTGGCAAGGAGCTTCTCAGGGAGGAGCTTGGTCTTACTACCGGCCCTAAAATTGGTGATAAGGCCGCTGGCAGGGTTATCGCTGATTATTGCCCTAACCAGAGAATAATTAGGATGATTATAAATGACGAGAAAGAAGATGTTCAGTGCGATCCAATGGATAAGCCATTGCTGAAATCGCCGATGACAGTTCCGGTACAATATAGTGCAGCGGGTTGGAGGGTGGCTAGGAGTCCACGTTTGTAATGGATCGTGAAAGAGAGTTGGAAAGATTATTATTCAAAGTTATATGTCAGAATGAGGTTTTACAGTCTGAGCATATGAAATTAACGGGTGGAAGATATGTATTTGAGGAATGGATAGGTAATGAGTGTGTTGATTGCGATATTGAAGGCTATCCCAGCATTAAAAAGCCTGGGGGAGATGTTAGAGAGGAATATAAGGCGAGGAACAGTTGAAAAACGGCGTAAAAGGAAGATGGGCAAGGTTGATGCCGCGATTGCTGCTGCTTTGGTTAATGATTCTAAGCGGGTGCCTGTCAATGAGGTTGGACAAGACGGGAGAGCTGATGAGGAATCATCCAAAGGGGTTTAAGGATGCTGTTAATGCCAGTGCTGAGTCAGAGAAATTTGTTAGAGACGCATTGAAAGTGATTATTGATTTGGAAGCTAAATTAGAAAACCAATGAAACAGGGTTGGACACCTACAAAGCATCCAGTTTTGGAACTTCCCAGTGATGAGGAGCTTGCAAAGCTGGTTAAAAATAATGGTGAGGAAGCTGTTAGGGATTATTTGCTTAAAAGAGAGGAAAAGATCCGGTTGGAGCGGGAAAATCCTTTTGTCCACGGGTTTGAGCCTCCGCATTGGCATCGAGCCGATAAAGCATTGGAGAAGGTTGATGAATTATGTGTTTTAGGGGGTAACAGGGCGGGAAAATCTGAGTGGGCAGCAAAAAGGATGGTTGAACTGATGGTGAACATCCCAAATGCCAGGATTTGGTGCCTTCACACTACTTCGATGAGTTCAATCCAGATGCAGCAACCCTTGATCTGGAAATATGTGCCTAATTCATGGAAAGCGATAAAAAAGAGTAAACATTGTAATATAAATTTTGGCAGTAAAAGCGGATTTGCTATGAATGCTTGGTTAGGCCCGAATGGATCCATGATGACCTTTTTAAACTTCGCCCAGGAAAAAAGAGTGGTTGAAGGAGGGGAAATTACTGCTTGTTGGATTGATGAGGCTATTGATGAGCAGAGTTTGGATTGGATTGAGACATTACGTTATCGGTTGGTGACCAGGAGAGGCACAGAACCAGGTGGAGGTAAGATGCTTGTGACTTTTACCCCTATTACGGGATATTCTCCTGTGGTTAATGATTATTTAGCTGGGTCACAGATTACAGAGACAGAAGAGAGTGAATTATTGCCAGAACAAAATGTAAAAGGGGTTCCGGTAGGACATATGCCGGTTGAAGCGAAACATCCTTTTAAAAATTCAAGTGTAGTTTGGTTTCACACAAAACATAATCCTTACAACCCTTGGCCTCAGATGATCAAGCAGTTGGAGGGTAGGCCAAAGAGTGAAATAAAAATTAGGGCTTACGGTTGGGCAGATAACACCGCTGGAGCGATGTTCCCGCAATTTAATCGGCACAATATTATTCCTGCAAAAGATATCCCTAAAAAGGGCACTCGATACATGGCAATCGATCCTGGTCAGAATAAAAATTATTTCTTTGTGTGGTTATTGGTGGATCCAGAGGGGCGTAAGTTTGTTTATCGTGAATGGCCCGATATTGAGGTTGGAGAGTGGGCAACTCCAGGTGGAAAAGATGGTAAGGTAGGGATAGCCCAGAAACTTGATGTAGTGTTGGGGGTTGACCAGATAATCGAGATGGTAAATCGGTTGGAGGAAGGTGAGGAAATTTTTGAGAGATATATTGATCCGCGATTTGGAGCTTCCCAGGTTGTAGGCAAAGAAGGTGGGACTTCAATTATTGATTTGCTCAACTTTGCAGGGATGCACGTTGAGCCTAGTGCTGGGATTCGCATCGAGCAGGGAGTGGCTACGATTAATGAGTGGTTGAGTTACAATGAGAATGAACCCATCACAAAACTTAATGAGCCTAAACTGTATATAAGTGAGGAATGTCAGAATTTAATTTATTGCATGAACGAATGGAAAAATGTTGAGAAAGATGGTCCGACAAAGGATCCATGCGACACCCTCAGATATATTGCTGTTATGGATCCTTGTTACATGGACGCTGATGTACCAGCGGTAAGTGCGGGAGGTTCGTATTGAAAGAATATCCTCCACTATTAACAAAGAGTGAAGCATTAGAGCTTACGGGGTTGCAGCCACATTACCTGGATAGGTTGCGGAAGATGAATTTGGTGAAAGTATATAAACTGCAAGGCACTACAAGAAGGAGTGAATGCAGATATTACAAAAACGATTTGCTTAAACATTTAAAGATGGATGAGCAGGGAAACTACAAGGAATATGATTAATGAGTGAATACAAGGACAACTTGGCAAAGGCCGGCGATAAACCGGATGTATCAGAGTTGGTTAGCGAATTTCGCAGAGCCATCAGTGACGGTTATTCGTTAAACCGTTTAGCGGATAACGATGAAGTGCGTTATGCAAAATGGGATGGTCAAAGTACTGATGGAAAGAAGTACTCAAGCAATTTAAATGAAGGCAGCAAAGCGTTCCCGTTTGAAGGGGCACATGATGCCAGGGTTTTTCATGTTGATGAGGTGATTAATACTCAGTGCGATATTTTAATGACTTCATTAAAGCGAGCTACATTAAAAATTAGTGGCGTTGAAATGAATGATTCTCCGGTTGCATCAAATGCGATGACGTTAATGAACTGGGCAAAGAATAATGCACTGCATAATGAATTAAATCGTGAAGCAGAACACCTGGCACAATGGGGTCAGCAATACGGGTTGGCGGTGTTGTTTATAGCCTGGGAACAGGAAGATGGTTTAAAGCCGGTCAAGGTTAGTTTCGATGAGATGCTGGCAATGTCTGAAAATATTCCAGAGGATAATATACTGAGTGAACTGCCTTCATTAATAGAAAATGAAAGTGCAGAGGATCAAGCAGTAGATATTATGGTTGGCTTGGCTAATGTTGGAAGAGTTAAAGCAAGAAGAATGGTTAAGGAGTTAAGGACTAAAGGAGAAACCACAATTCCTGTCTCTTATCAAAAAACCAACAAGCCAAGTATTACTGCATTAAAATGTTTAGAAGATGTTTGTTGGCCACCAGAAACAAGTGGAAATGATTTGCAAAATGCCCGTGTGGTTTTTCGCCGCCAACTAATGACTGAGGTTGAGGTTAGAAGTAAAATAAAGACTGAGGGTTGGAG
Source organism: Rhodopirellula sp. (assembly GCA_002698965.1). Lineage (GTDB taxonomy): Bacteria > Planctomycetota > Planctomycetia > Pirellulales > Pirellulaceae > UBA721. The sequence continues at coordinate 25,301 of PAAT01000058.1, forward strand.
TCCAGATTTTGTAGAACAAATTTTAGCAACTGCAGGGAAGAGTTCAGCCTTTGAAGCGTTTGAGAGTACAATCAGTTCCTTCTCGATCAACAACGGGATACATGACAGAACAAATTTAATTGAAGTTGTGTATGCTTACACTCGGAGCCTGGACACTAATGGGATTCCTGCAATTTATTGTACGGTTATGTCTCCTTATGCGGATAATTCAAATAGCCAGGAACCACTTTATGGAAAACATTTTCTTATCGATTACGCTCATGGTCAAATGCCATTTGTTGTTTATCGTCGTGAAAATGTTCGGCGTAAAGTAACCGAGTCCAGGGGTATTGCAGAAATAAGTGAATCAGCACAGAGAGAATTAAAATCACAGATTGATTCTATTTATGATCATACAAGTTTTAGCACGTTACCTTCTCTCCTGGTAAACGCCAGGGTAGCCAATCGGTTTGGCCAGGTTGGTCCTGGTTCAACAATAACAGTCAACCGAATGGACGATGTTAAATGGTTGGACGCACCCCCAAAGGATCCTAATACAGCATTTACTTTTATTGAATTAGTTAAGCGTGAGCAGGACCGTTATTACGGATTTCCTAATGCGGGTAATTCACCGGAAGCAGCTACAGCAAAGCAGCAACGCAATGTAAACAATTGGCTTGGTACCTGGGCTGAAGTGTATAGGCAGATTTATCACTTATGCATTCAGTATATGACACCGGAAGAAATGATGCGGATTACTGGGACAGAGATGCCGATTGTTGATGAAATGATGAGCTTTGATTTTATCCTGCGATTTGATGTTGCTGAAGCAATGAACCCAGAGCTTGTTGAAAAAAGGTTACAAACAATTGCAAATTTTCTTGTGCCCCAGGATACGAGTGGAGTTTTGAGTCGTGATAAGCTCATAGAGTTTCAAACTCGTCTCATAGCTCCAGAGATGGCAGAGGATTTAATTGTTCCAAGGCAACAAGCTACAGAGAAGATCCGTAATGAGGTCAAGCAGGACGTTTCAATGATGATGAATGGAATTGAGCCTGGGATGATTCAAGATGCGGCAGATCCAACAGCAGGGATGCGTATGCAATTTTTGCAGGAGCTTACAGAGAGTAATCCAAAGATTCAGCAGAAGCTGGGTGGAGGTGGAGGCGTTGAAGGTGGTGAGGGTGGTGATGAATTGTTTGCTGCTATGTACCAGGCTTACGCTCAAAACCTACAATTCCAAATGCAACAGCAAGAAAACAAAACAATCGGCAGGACAGGAGTTGAGCCTGTTACTGGTAGTGCAGGATATTAATGGACGATAATAAGCCACAACTTGAATTAAGTGATGTTGCCCCGTTTGTCTTTAAAGAAGACAGCGAGGCAGACACTTTATTTAAAGCAATAATGGAAAACCTGGAAACGTGGATTGACACGGAAAGTGATGAAGCCATTTCACAGGATACTATTGGCGAGGCGAGAATCCACGCTTGTGGCAGAGTGTCAGCCGTCAAAGATTTGCGGTCACAGTTAAATCATTTACGGGAGCAAGCGAGTCTTCTGTAAAATTGGTTAAATGGTTGGGGAACCCCTGTCTTGTAAAAGGGACAGGGGTTTTTCATGTCTAATACTCTAAAATAATACAAAATAATAACACATTCAATTAGGGGCACTTGCGTGAACCCTTAAATTTCGTGCTAAATCTCCCGTGAAGGTTTCTTGGTTCCTCAAAAATCATGCCGCCCGTCTTGCAGGGCATTATAAAAAGTCATGGCACATAATAATAAAGCGGAGAGCGGAGTCGCTGAAGAAATTGCACCGTTAACAAGTGTGGGCGAATTCCTCGATGAGGATGGTTTAGCAGAGGCTTTAGGGCCAATGCTAAATCAAGAACCGGAGCCAAATTCACCGCCGCCCCAGGATGAAGATCTGGAGGCACCGGAAGAGGACAGTCCTTCTAATGAGGACAGTGAAGTTCTTTCTCAGGAAGAAGAAGTCGAAGAAGGCGATCAAGAAGTTGAAGAAGCGTCTTCTGGGGCACAGAAACGCATAGATAAGTTAACCCGTAATTGGCGTGAAGCTCAAGATACGGTGAAACACCAGGAAGAGAGGATTAGGCATTTGGAGAGTATGGCTAAAGATAATAATAGCCAGGTACGACCAAATCCAACATCTGATAATCCTTATGCGTATATGCAGTCTGCAGGAGAGGTTGAAAGCGAAGAACAATTGGTCGAGGAGTGGCTTGATTGGTGTGAGGACAATCCAGACGGTGGCGAAAGAGATGGAAAGGATTACACGGATGACGATGTTAAAAGCATTCGCAAGGCTTGCCGAAAGGCACAGTCAAGGCATTTGCCGGCACAACGTCAATATGTGGAAAAACTTTCTCAATTTAATTCGGTTGCTGAACAGATTTATCCTTTTTGGGCAAAGCCCTATAGCCAAGAGCATAAAGTAGCTCAAGATATGCTCAAGCAAGTCCCTGGTGTAATGAATGATCCTAGTTATAAAATTATAATTGGGGATGCTCTTTACGGAAGGGTTATGCGTGAGAAAATGGCGATGGAAATGAGAGGCAGAGGCAATAGGCAATCAGCTCCCAAAAAAGCACCACCGCAACCAGGTACTCCAAAAGCAAGTGTTCCAGCGGCAACCAGGCGTGACGGAGCAAATTCTAAAGCCTTACAAGATTTCTATTCCGATCAAGGTAGTGAAGACGCTTTGGCGAGATTATTCTCACAAGGTGCAGTAAAAATGGAATAAAATATTATGTCAGTAGGAACCTTAAAAATAACTGGGGCAACAGACCCTAAAGGAGCAAGAGAAGATTTAAGTAATCTTATCCGAACAGCGGACGTAGCAGAGACACCGTTCTTTGCAATGGCGAAAAAAACCACCGGCCCGAAAAACGTGCTTTTTCAGTGGCAGATGGATAAATACAATGCAGTAAGCAGAGCAACAGTTGCAGATGGCACAGATGTAAGTCTTGCGTCTAACTCAACTGATTTTACACCAACCAATACCCGTGCATTAGCTAAAAACTATGTACACGTTTCACAGCGTTCAACCCGTGTTGGCTTTTACACAAACGATATTCAAACAGTAGCCGGTGTCCCAAGCGAATTTGATCGCTCGATGGCTCGACGCACTTTTGAACTTCGTCGTGATATGGAATCTGTTTTGACCTCAAATCAAAATGGAAATTTCACAAGCAACACTGCAAAAACAAAAGCACTTGGTAGTTTTATTTCAGAAAATGGTAAGGCTAGTGCAAATGTTGGAGGTACTGGTGCTAACACAAATGATTCAGCTACAGATGTAGATAGTAACTTTCGTGTTACTGCAGGGACAACTGCTGCTACTTCAGTGCAAACCACAGTTACGTTGACTGAAACTGAAGTGCAAAATTTGCTTGAGTCAATTTATTCTCAAACAGGAACAAGTGGTGATTTTGACGGCATTATCGGAGTTGGTCTAAAGGGTAAGTTTACCAAACTAGCTGGTACTCACACGACAGCATTTACTGCTGCTGGAGCAAGGAACCTTCAAGTTAATCGTGAGCAAGATGATAATAGATTGATTTCTACAATCGATGTGTTCGTCGGAGATTTCGGTCGCGTCCGGTTACATCCAAGTACTTTTGTAGACGGTGATTTAGGTTCTGATGCTGGTAAAGCTGGTGGATATTTTCTTAATATGAATGGTGTTGAAATTAAATATCATACTCCACCTACAGCAATTAAACTAACGACTGATGGGGGTGGTCCTGCTGGGCTAGTTCGCAGTATCTACGGTTTGTGTGTTTACAACCCGCTAGAGCATGGTCGTTTCAGAACTGCTACCACATAATGGCTACAACTGGTTACGATCCTTTTTACGAAGGAATAATGTCAATGCCTGGGGATACTCTCCAGGCTTGCATTGATGAATTTCGCACTGGGTTTAATCGTGACCGTGTCATGGCAGAGACTAAGCATATTCGCTTGGGTCAAACTCATGCCAAGGAAGAATATAATTCTGTAGATGGTCTTGGCCAATTGCATTGCAGAATCCCCACAGAAGACTTCCATTACTATGGACAGATGTACGGTTATGACTGTTGGAATGACAAAGCATTTGTGGACAAATATGTAGAGTCCAATCCAGGTACGAAGGTCAATTGCGGAGGAACTAAAATGCAATTTGGTTACACCCCTTCAGATAGGAAAAAAGTTAAGTTTCATAAAACATACGGATGAAGACCTTGGACTTTTCAAGTGTGATTTATGGGGCTGCAACACTAGCTGGGCAGGACAGGGAAACCCTGCCCAGCTATTTCTTTCGCCAGGTGCGTGATCTTTGCGATATATCACTGCATGAAGCCTGGGACCAAGCTGATTGGCCAGAGTTGATAAGAGTATCAAGTCAGACTGTTACAGACAGTGGTGATTTAGAATATCTTACTTACCCAACTGATGCCGCTCAGATTATAAATGTTTGGAAATATCATCCGCGACAAAGAAGCAGTAATTCGTCTATCAATTACACACTTTACGATGATGGAGGGAATTCAAGCCCTGAGAAGATAGCAATATTTGATACTTCGGTTACTGGTACAGTTTATATTGAATACCGAAAAGCTCGCCCTTCATTAACGGGTGAAGTTTGGTCTTCTGATACAAATTATGCAGCCGGTGCCCAGGTATATTTTGAAGATACAGACAAGGTTGGAAATTTTTACACTGCTGGATCCGGTGGAGATGACCCTGCTTCAGGGCAATCACCATCAACTCATGCAGCTAAATGGACTAAATTAGAAATTCCAAAAATTTTCCAACCTTTTCTGATTCAGATGAGTTTTGCCGGCAACCTAAAGGCTAATGGCCAATTAGATGCCAGCACTGTTGAAGAAATAAAAGCCAGGGAATTCCTGGCAAAAGAAGTGGAACAATTGACCTCTATACAGAGGCAGCAATCTTCCATGAACGTGTTAACTTATTAAACAAAAGAATAATTATGGGTGGAACAGTAAGACAACAAGCAACAAGATGCACGACTACTGAGAGTAATACTTTAGCTGCAAACGATAGCCGGCAGCATTTAATTATTCAAAATGCAAATGGTGGTGCTGTTTATATTAATTTAGACGATGATACAACGCCTACAGAAGCTGCTTGTTCTTTAGAATTAATAGATTTGGAGTTTATTCAAATTCCTAATTTTACTGGTAGTGTTAAAACTAGTGGTAATAGTGACGTAAAAGTTCGCTTTTTGGAATTTGCTTAATTTATGGCACAAGACAATGACCAAATAAAACAATGGGTAGGCCAATTAGTTTCTGCAGTAACAAGGACACCGTTGCCTTTAGCAGAGCATCAAGCGGCCATTAATATCGGCAATGAAATTCTGAAACACTGTGGAGTTGAGATTCCGCAGAATGCAGTTAAACCTCAAGAAGAGGAAAAAGCCGAATAACAATATCCGGTCAGGGCAAAAATCCTGGCCGGTTTTTATAATTAAAAAATATTATGTTAAAAAGTAAAACGACCTGGACGGCTATAACTGGAATTGTAGCGGCCCTTTCTGGATATTTCACAGGCAGTCTTGAAATTGGTGCCGCAGTGAATCTTGCGTTCACCTCATTTATCGGATTGTTCGTTCGACATAAACTAGAGAAGGACTCTAAGGCTTAATCCCTTTAAGGGATCCATATTATGCCGGCGTTACCTCCATTAACGGATGGGGATCCTGGTTTTCGCGGAGTTAATTCGCGTTTGGATCCCTCCCTGGTTCCACCTTCTTTTTGTAGTTACGCGAAAAACAAACGCTTTCGAGA
>PAAT01000059.1 GCA_002698965.1 Rhodopirellula sp.
AGGGTCAAGCCGAGGAGGGTCAAGCCGAGGAGGGTCAAGCCGAGGAGGGTCAAGCCGAGGAGGGTCAAGCCGAAGTCCTGTTAGCCGTGTTCCAAGTCGAGGAGGTGTGGGCAACGGGGGAGGAAGGTCTGGGGGTAGATGATTATCCGCTTGGTAAAACGTAAGACGGGAATCGCACTAGTCATAGTGCTCATTATTATCGCGTCATTGGTCGTTATTGCAACTGGATTTGCTTTCTCTATGGGTGTAGAGGCTCGTTTGGTGCGTAATACTCGTTATAATCCAGACTTAGACTGGCTAGGGCGTTCAGGTGTTGAGTTGGCTAGGTTTATTTTATCTAAACGAGTACCTGGAGAAGAGCGCATGGACGCACTTCATCAGCGATGGGCAGGGGGGCCAGGGCGTTTTGCGGGGCCAATGAGCGATGGAAGTATTGCAGAGCTAGAACCTTGGGAGGAATTAGCTTTAACAAATGTTCAACTTGGCCAAGGAACCTTTTCAATTAAAATTACTGATCAAGAGCGCAAATTAAATATCAACAGTGCTCCGGAGCCATTATTACGTTACATTCTAGAGCAGCATGCTGAGGTAGCAGCAACAGATGTTGATATATATATTGATTCCTTAAAGGACTGGATGGATCCAGATGAAAACTCTGGATTGAATGGTGCAGAGTCAGATGATTATTTAGGAGAGCCAGAGCCTTACTATGCAAAAAATGGTCCTCTAGACCATATAACCGAATTAAAAATGGTTATGGGATTTAAAGATGATCCAGTTGCATATGAAATATTTGCAAAGCATTTTACGGCAATATCTGGTGGTCTGGTCAATATTAATACTACTACTGCTGAAGTCTTGGAGTTGCTACCTGGAATGGATCCAATTATCGCACAGGATATTATTAGATTTCGTTCGGAACAGCCATATCAGAGTATTGGAGATATTAATCAAGTTGCCCCACCAGAATTTACAGATGGAATCCGTGAATATTTATCCACTCAAAGTGCAACTTTTGAGGTAGAGGTAACTGCACAAGTGGGTAAAGATCCTCCTAGAAAATATCGTTCTCTTCTGAGGCGAGTTTCGCCTCAGGACATAAGAATACTTTATTTTCATAGTGAGTAAGCGTAGATTGCTCTTAGAACCTTATGAAAAAAAATAAACTAACACGTCGTGAATTTGCAGGCCGTGCAGTTGCAGCAGCAGCTACAGTCAGTATTGTTCCTCGCCATGTCATTGGTAAAGGAGAGACTCCTCCCAGTGAAATCGTAACTAAAGCAGTCATTGGCGTTGGAGGAATGGGAATGGGCCATCTTAAGGGCGTTAATCCTAAAGCCAAGTTAGTGGCGGTTTGTGATGTCGATGAGAACCATCTTAAGAGGGCTCAAAAAGAAGGTGGAAAGGATGTTAGGGCATACAAGGATTTCCGTGAGGTTTTAGAGCAAAGTGATGTTGATGTCGTTCATGTCCCTACCCCGCCACACTGGCATGCACTAATCTCAATTGCTGCTGCTAAAGCTGGTAAGGACATCTGGTGTGAAAAACCACTTAGCCGAACTATTTATGAGGGAGAAAAGGTTGTTGAGGCTGTTAATAAATATAAACGTATTTTTCGATTGAATACATGGTTTCGTTTCCGCTCTGGTTTTTACGGAATGGGAATAGAGGCAAAGCCTATCAAGAAGCTAGTAATGAGCGGAATACTAGGTGGGCCATTGAAAGTTACAGTAAGTGGGGTGACAGGTTTTAATTGGAAGCATAATTGGAGTGGAAGAACAGATCTTACTAAGCAGCCAATTCCAAAGAATCTTGATTATGATATGTGGATAGGTCCAGCGCCATACAAACCTTATCACCCTCACCGTGTTCATGGCACTTTTCGCGGATATTGGGATTATGATGGTGGTGGATTAGGAGATATGGGGCAGCATTATCTTGATCCGGTCCAGTATATTCTTGGCAAGGATAATGAAAGCCCGGTTCAAATTGAGGCAGATACACAGCCTCAACATCACGATGCTGTTCTTCCATGGCGGGAAATCCGTATGAAATATGCTGATGGTACTCAGATTATTTTGGACGGAGAAAATCGATATAAAGAAGCCGCTTTTATAGAAGGTCCAAATGGAAAGTTATTCAAAGGATTCAAATCTGATATACCCGATTTGGAGAAAAAGTTAGCAGAATTCCCTGAACCTGAACCGCAAGTTACAGACTTTATAGAAGCTGTTAAGGAGCGTAAAAAGTTTGCTCTAAATGAAGTTAATGGACACCGATCATGCACCATTGTGAATTTGGCGAAGATTGCTTTACGTACTCGACGTCGACTAAGGTTTGATTCCGATAAGCAGCGGTTTATTAAGGATGAGGAAGCAAATTCCTATGTTAAACAACCAATGCGTGGTCCTTGGAAGCTCTAGGTATTATTAAACTTAGAATATATAGATATAATAATGGATGATAGGCGGATCCTAGTAACTGGTGCAGCTGGATTTATTGGTTCTAAAATAGTTGAGTTACTTTTGGCTGAGGGTCATAAAGTTGTTGGAGTTGATAATCTCAATGATTATTATGATGTTAGCTTGAAGAACTATCGGGTAAATTCACTTTTGATAGAAAAAGATCCGCACCAAGATATTTCTTTGTCCAATGACAAACAGGGCCTACGTAAAGCAGACTTTTCTAATGAGGATTATAGCTTTTATCAGTTAGACATCGAGAATCAAAAAGATGTCAATGCCCTTTTTAAAACGTTTTCTTTTGCTTCTGTATTAAATTTGGCAGCACGTGCTGGAGTGCGTTACAGCATGGAAAATCCACATGTCTATATGACTACTAATGCTAATGGCACTTTAAATCTACTAGAAGCTATGCGGCATAATGGAGTCAAAAAAATGGTATTAGCCTCTACTTCCTCTTTGTATGCAGGTCAGAAAATGCCTTTTGTTGAAACGCTTTCTGTAAACACTCCTATTTCCCCTTATGCTGCTAGCAAAAAAGCGGCTGAGGTAATGGCTTTTTCTTATCATAACCTATATAATCTAGATATATCGGTCGTGAGATATTTTACTGTTTTTGGGCCGTGTGGTAGGCCAGACATGTGCATGTTTCGTTTCGCTGAATGGATACATAATAATGTTCCAATAGAGCTTTTTGGTGATGGCGAGCAAAGCCGAGATTTTACTTTTGTTGAAGATATTGCACGTGGAACTATTGCTGCTCAAAAAGAATTGGGTTATGAGATCATTAATTTAGGTGGCGGGAATAATCCAGTTTCAATTAATAGCGTAATTGAACAGATAGAGTTAAGCTTAGGCAAAAAAGCGAAGATTAATAGAAAGTCATTCCATAAGGCCGATATGATGTCAACCTGGGCTGATATATCAAAAGCGAAAAGCTTAATCGAATGGTCACCTCAAGTTTCTCTTAATGATGGTATTCAAAAGACTATGGAATGGCATAAAGTTAACCGTCAATTGCTCAATGATATTAAGCTATAGAAATAATAAGTTTTTAATCTTCTCTGCTTTTATTCGTTTTTTTAGTCAATAGTACTTTTTCCACTCTTGGGCCGTCAGTTTCTACAACTTTCATTTTAAATTTTCCTAATATTATCTCGTCTCCTTCTTTTGGAAAACTTCCCAACCTTTGAGTCATCAGTCCGCTAATTGATGATATGCCTTCCTCTAAGGCTGATTCGCCAACAAGTTCTTCCAGTTCGTGAGTTGGTAGCATTCCTAAAGCTTCCCAATGAAAATCATCAATTTGTTTAATTTGAGGTATTTCGCGATCAAATTCATCCTGAATCTCACCCACCAATTCTTCCAAAATATCCTCAAGCGTAATCATTCCAAGCGTTCCTCCGTATTCATCTACGACAATTGAAAAATGTAATTTTCTTTCAAGAAAAAGTTCAAGTAGTCTTTCTAGTCTGCAGGTTTCTGGAACATAGATGATTTCTCTAGCTACGGGTATTAAATCAGAAGTTTTCTTAATTTTATTTCTTAGCCTATATATGTCCTTAATATGAATAATTCCCAAAGTGTGGTCCAAATCATCATCTTCACATAAAGGGAATCTGGAGTAATTTGTCTTTTCCACAATTTGAATACATTCTGAAAGTTTAGATTCAATATCGATTCCTACAATTTTTGTTCGAGGTTGCATTACTTCGCGAGCAACACGGTGATCAAGTTCTAGTGCATTCATAACTATTTCTCGACCAAGCTTTGAACGATCGATTTTTTTTTGATTAGTTTCAACCAGCAATCTGATTTCTTCTTCCGAGTGATTGTCATGACTTTCACTTGCAGCTTCTACTCCAAGCATTCTTAGTATTAAAAGCGATGACCAGTTAAGAATCTGCACTATTGGATATGTTATTCGATAAAACCATACCATAGGATAGGCAACCCAAAGGCTTGTTGGCAGAGGCTTCTGAATTGCCAATGTTTTTGGTGCCATTTCACCAATAACAATATGTAATGTTGTAATGACTGAAAATCCAACTGCAAAAGAGATAGAGGTTCTAAGTGCTTCAGACTTTATTTCAAGCCAATGATATAAAGGCTCCAAAAGAGTTTCAAAAATAGGTTCCCCTATCCACCCAAGTGCAAGACTGGCTAAAGTAATACCCAATTGGCACGCGCTTAAAAAAGCATCGAGATTATTGACAACGTATTTAGTAACTTTTGCTCTACGATGCCCTTTTATTAATAGCGGTTGAAGCTGTGTATTACGGACTTTTACAAGTGCGAATTCCGCTGCAACAAAAAAACCGTTTAGTCCAACTAAAAATATTACCGCAATAATTTTAGCGGTCATCCAAAGCCAATTGATACTTTCTAGATCCTCCATTTATCGCTGATTTTCGCTAAAAATAACTTTAAGAATATCTTGTAGGCCCACGATGCCGGCTTCTCTTTGTGATGGGCCAATAACAATTGCTAGCCAATTTCCACTTTGCTGCATGCGCTTTAGTGCTGTTTCAATTTTTAGATCTGATGGGAGAAATAGAGCAGGTTGTAAATAATCTATTGCCTCTTTAGTGTCGTCATAATCTTCTTTATATAGTGAAGTTTTCAATGTTACGATTCCTATAACTTTTCTCTGCCCTCCGGTAAATTTCCAGACGGGTATTCTTCCAATTTGATTAATATGGCAAAGTTTTACTACTTGCGAGATTAAGGTATCAGCAGAGGCGGTTACTGATAAGTTTAGAGGAATGGCAAATTGGCCAAGTGTTCTATCACTTAAGCGTACTACTTGTTTAACCATGAATCGTTCTTCACTACTTAAACTTTCATTAGACTCTTCCATTAAAGCTATTAACTCTTTTCTATTTCTAAAAAGTCGATTTGCTAGTGGTTGGCTAACAGATCCTTCGAAGGCATCACCAAAGACTTGGTGAACTAAGCTGACAAATGGGCTAAGAATAATTTGAATTATTCTAAATGGTTTTGCGACAATAAGGCAAAGTCTATTGGGGAATTTACGGAATAAGGTCTTTGGTAAAAGATCGCAAAAAATAAACAGTACAAATATTATTAAAATAAAAAATGACCAAAATAATGTGTTATTATTAGTCGCCTGTTTTAATAATAAAACTAGAACAATTACAAATGCAGCATTAGAAAAAGTATTTCCTAATAAAATTGTCCAATAAAAACGTTCCGGTTCTCGATAATAATTGAATAAAATTCGTGCATGCGAATTGCCTTCGCGCATTTGTTGTCTGAGTCTGAGACGATTGACGAAAAAAATCCCATTTTCAATTCCTGAAAAAAGAAAAGACATAGCTGCCGCAAAAAGCATAAGAAGAGAATAGAGAGCTATAGTCATAATTATCTAATTTTTTTTACAATCAATTCCTTTACACGTCTTTCATCACTAGCTACGACTGTAAGTTCAAAGTCATTCATGCGTGCTGATTGACCATTTTTTGGCACAACTTCTTTTAGTGCGGTAATGAGGCCTCCCATTGTATCGACATCTTTGAGGCTAAAAAAATCTGGTGCTATTTTTTTAAAATCATCAATTGGCAGATTCCCATTTACTCTCCATCGATTGCGATTAAGCTTTTCAATAGTGAACTCAGCCTTTTCCCCTTCTTCACGCATCTCTCCAACTAATTCTTCTAAAACATCTTCTATGGTAATTAGTCCAGCGGTTCCTCCAAATTCATCCAATACAATAGCTAAACCTCTACGCTGTGTTTGAAGACTTTTTAGCAAATCCATTAAATTCATTGAAGCTGGGACAAAAGATGGGAATTCTATTGATTCTGACAAATCCTCTTTGGGCTGAAGCAATAGTTTCCTAGTATTCAAAATGCCTACTATATTATCTGGTTTGTCATTGAAGATAGGAAGCCGAGTATATTTGTATTTTTTGGCTGCACTAATCATATCATCAATAAGAGCATCATCCTCAATACAAATCATTTCTGAGCGAGGCTTCATTACTTCTTCAGCGGTTTTTTGATCTAGTTTGATAATTTCGATCATCATTTCTCTTTCTGATCTTTCTAAAACTCCTTGTTGATATGCCCAATCAATTAGTTCAGCAAATTCTTCTTCTGTGGTTATTAAATTTGATTTGATTCCTTTCGGAATCAGTAAATTTGATGATTTATTACTAATTTTTTCAGCTAATAACCCTAATGGCCTCATAATAAGGTGAAATAAATAAATTGGTTTTGCCGGGAATAATACCCAATGATGAGGAGCTTTTAAAGTTAGTGTTTTTGGTATGATATCACATAATAATGCAATTATAATCAATAAAATACAGAATAATAACATAAAATGCAATATTTGTAGTTCTTCGAAATTCAATACTAATAATGCCACGATACATGCATTTGAGATGGCGGTTGCCAATGTCAAAGTAGTCATGAGTTCCTGAGTATCATTTATTAATGAAAAATATTTATTTTGGATTTTTTTTGCTATTTGTCTGTTTCGCCAGCTCTTAATTGAGAATAAAGATGACTCTATGGTCCTTAATATGAAGCTAAAAACAACCAGAAATAATATTAAAATGTAGGTTATTGATTCCATCAAGAAAGGTATAATTTGAAAAAAATCGAAATCCCAATGTTGAGATTATAAATTATACATTTATATCGATTAGGTGCTAATTCTCTCAGATTATTGTCTTAAATCAAACTTTACTCTTGTATTCGGACAGTTTGTTTGATTTGTTCGGTTTTTATTTAACGTTCTGAACAAAGTAGATTCTTATTTAAATATAGAATTGACCGGCGCGGAGCGTCCAAACCTTTTAATTAATTATTAAGATTAACAAAGAAAATCGTCCTTGGGGGTCCTTTACTATTTTAGATGAAGGTCAAGGATATAAAGTTAAAAGACTAAGTGTAAATCCAGGGCATGAAACTTCTATGCAATTTCATAAGCATAGATCCGAGCGGTGGACAGTGATTGAAGGTGAAGCGACTGTTAAATTAGGTGATGAAGTTAAAATAATTCATAGAAATGAATGGATATACATACCTGTTGGAGAGAGGCATCAACTTACTAATAATGGTAAATGTTTAATGCAACTTATTGAAGTGCAAATTGGAGATTATTTGGAAGAAGATGATATTGTAAGATTAACGGATAAGTATGGTCGTATTTGACTTATCTTAAATGAATTCTCTCACTCAAATGGCATTTGATTCTCTGGCCAATAATGATGTTCAGGCATCCTTTTTGAAGTCTAAAGCTAAGCAAGAGATGATAGAAATAGGAGGGCGTTTATCACAAGTTTTGGGGGTTCCAAGATCAGTTGGTCAAATCTATGGATTATTATATTTTTCTTCCAAGCCTCTTTCGCTAAGTGATCTTTCTAATATGCTTGGCATTTCAAAAGCGAGCACTAGCACGGGCACGCGTCAATTGGCTACTTGGGGTGCTATTAGAAAAGTTTGGATTCCTGGTGAGCGTAAAGATTATTATGAAGCTGTAGAAGATCTTGTGCAGTTATTTACAGGGAGTTATACAGCACATATTAAGCCTCGGATGATTTCTGCAGAGAGTCGTTTAGTAAAAATTGAAGAGTCATTAAAAAATGATTTAAAAATGCAATTAATTTCGCAAGAGGAGCATCAATTTATTGTCAATAGGCTGATTAGAATGAAGAAAATTAATAAGAGGCTCTCTAAAGTTATTCCAATTGTAGAAAAGCTATTTCTTTAGATAAATATAAAATGAAAATATTAGTTACAGGGGGGGCTGGGTTTTTGGGCTCCCATCTTTGTGATCGGCTTATTAATTTGAAACATAAAGTTATCTGCTTAGATAATTTTTACACTGGTTCTAAAGTGAATATTGAACGACACTTGGGTAGCCCCAATTTCGAATTAGTCAATCATGATATAGTAGATGGACTGGATGATATTAATGTAGAACAAATATACAATTTAGCTTGTCCAGCATCTCCTGTTCATTATCAACATGATCCTATACAAACATTAAAAACTTCAGTCATAGGTGCTATCAATGTTTTAGATTTAGCTAAACGTAATAACGCCAGAGTTTTACAAGCTTCAACATCAGAAGTATATGGTGATCCTGAGGTTCACCCTCAGTCCGAAAAATACAGAGGGAATGTAAACCCTATTGGTCCAAGAGCTTGTTATGACGAAGGAAAACGTTGTGCCGAAACATTGTTTTTTGATTACCACCGACAGCACGGAATTGATATTAGATTAATTAGAATATTTAATACATATGGGCCTAGAATGATGGTAGATGACGGGAGGGTCGTTTCAAATTTTGTTGTTCAGGCGCTTCAGGGCAATGATATAACAGTGTACGGTGACGGGCAGCAAACACGCTCTTTTTGTTATGTAGATGACTTAATAGATGTGATCATAAGAATGATGAATCAAAATGATTTTATTGGCCCAGTGAATACAGGGAATTCTAATGAATTTACCATTCTGGAGTTAGCAGAAAACATTATTAATATTACTAACAGTAACTCTAAAATAATATTTAAAGATCTGCCAACGGATGATCCTATGCAGCGAAATCCAGATTCTAGTATTGTAAAAAGGGAATTATCTTGGGCGCCAAAAATTGAATTAGAAGAGGGGCTAGTTAAAACTGTTAGTTATTTTTCCAAAATTATAAAAAAGAACGCATAATTTTATCAAATTAATGAAAATCGCAATTGTAGGTTTAGGTTATGTTGGGCTTCCATTGGCAATTCAATTTTCCAGATCCGAATGTGAAGTATTAGGTCTAGATGTTGACAAGGCTAAGGTAGAATCTATCAATCGATCAGAATCTTATATTAAACATATTACCAGTGCAGAGTTAGAGGCTCAGATAAAATCGGGTAGGCTTGAAGCATCAACAGATTTTACAAGAATTCAAGAAGTAGAAGCTGTTCTAATTTGTGTTCCAACACCTTTAAATAAAAATCGGGAGCCAGATCTTTCATATGTGCTCAAGACGGGAGAGGCGATTGCGCCTCATCTAGCAAAAGGTGTCATTGTTTCGCTTGAATCTACTACTTATCCGGGGACGACTGAAGATGACTTGAAACCAGTTTTGGAAGTTGGCAGTGGCTTAAAAGCTGGGGTTGATTTTCATTTAGTCTATTCCCCTGAGCGCGAAGATCCAGGTAACCCTGATAGTCAAGTGGCAAAGATTCCCAAAGTTATTGGTGGCTATACGAAAAAGTGCTTAGAGAAAGGTCAAGCTTTATACTCAATTGCTATTAATACGTTGGTTCCAGTATCCAGTTGTCGTGTAGCTGAAGCGACTAAACTGACAGAAAATATTTTTCGTTGTGTGAATATTGCCTTGGTGAACGAACTTAAAGTGATTTATCGACAAATGGAAATCGATGTTTGGGAAGTGATCGATGCCGCTAAGACTAAACCATTTGGATATATGCCTTTTTATCCAGGTCCCGGTTTGGGAGGGCATTGTATTCCTATTGATCCATTTTATTTAAGCTGGAAAGCACGTCAGCAAAATCTTCAGGCTCGTTTTATCGAGCTCGCAGGTGAAGTAAATTTGGAAATGCCGGATTATGTTATAAGTCGCTGTGAAAATGAACTTACAAAAAACAATATCAAATTTGATGGCAGTCGTATTTTAGTTTTGGGTATTGCTTATAAGCCAGATGTAGATGATATGAGGGAGTCTCCTGCCGTGGAGTTAATGCAAAAGCTTAGAAACAAGGGGGTGCAGGTTGAATATTCAGATCCTCATATTCCCGTTTTCCCAAAAATGCGCGAATATGCATTTGATTTACAAAGCGTCGAATTAAAACCAGAAATAATTACCAATTATGATCTTTTGCTATTAGCTACTAACCATTCTGCATTCGATTATGTTCTGATTCAAAAATATGCAAAAATTATTGTTGATGCGCGTGGGGTATATAAAAACCGAGAGGGCAATGTGGTTAAGGCTTGAGAGTTGAAATGCTCTATTTTTTATAATTTATTTCAATAATGCAATTCATAGATCTTAAAGCGCAGTATATAGAATACAAAAAGTCAATTGATAATAGTATCCATAATGTTCTTAATCATGGTAAATTTATCATGGGTCCGGAAGTTGATGAGCTTGAAGAAAAGCTTGCAGATTTTGTGCAAGTTCAGCACTGCATTACTGTAGCTAGTGGAACTGTCAGTTTAGAGATTGCTTTGCGTGCTTTGAATATAGGTCCTGGTGATCAAGTAATTACAGTTCCATTTACTTGGATCAGTACTGCTGAAGTTATTTTGGCTGTTGGTGCAAAGCCAATTTTTGTAGATATTGAAGTTGATAGCTTTAATATGAATCCAGATCTTTTGGAGGCCGCTATTAATGAGAATACAAAGGCCATTATTCCGGTTAGTTTATTTGGCCAAATGCCTGATATGGAACGGATTATAAAAATTGCTAATAAATATGAATTGCCAGTTATTGAAGATGCCGCGCAGAGTTTTGGGGCGACTCGATTAGGAAATAAAAGCTGTGCGGCAAGCTTAATTGGTAGCACAAGTTTTTTTCCGGCTAAAGTGTTTGGCTGCTATGGTGATGGAGGCGCATTGTTTGTGGACGATGATGAATTGGCGCTTCGGATGCGGGCGATTCGAAATCATGGCGGTATAAAGCGAGGGTATCATGATTATGTTGGTATGAATGGTCGTTTTGATACTATTCAGGCAGCTATTTTACTGGCAAAATTTCCTCACTTTGATTTCGAGATAAATGCACGAGCTGAAATTGGAGCTCGTTACTCGGCGTTGTTGAAAAGTGTTTGTAAAACACCAAAGATTTCAACAGGGAATTCTCATGTTTATGCACAATACACCATTCGAATGGCTAACCGAGATAGTGTTAAACAGAAACTACAAGATGCTGGGATCCCATCGGCAATTTATTATCAAAAGTGTTTGCACGAGCAGCCGGTGTTCGCATCTACAGAGGCGAAATGGGGGGATTTCCCAGTTTCCGAAATGATATCTAGAGAAGTGTTAAGTCTTCCAATGCATCCATTTCTTGATGAAGAGACGCAAGATCAAATTGTTGAATCAGTTATTAAGGCCATAGAAATAGAATAACTTATATTATTAATAAATAGAGTGAAGCAAAATCAATTTAAACGAAGTTTAGCTTTAATTGGAGTTGGCTATTGGGGAAAAAATCTTGCCCGTAACTTTAATAACTTAGGAGCACTTCACACGGTTTGTGACACTTCCAAAGAAAATCTTAATCTTGCTGCATCTGAGTATGGAGTTAAAAGTTCAACTAATGTGGCAGGAGTATTGAGTAATCCAGAAATTACGAGTGTTGCAATCGCTGCCCCTGCGATTCTTCATTACCGATTATGCAAAGAAGCCTTACTGGCGGGTAAAGACGTGTTTGTTGAAAAACCACTTTGTCTTAAAGTCGATGATGCGAAAGAACTCGTGGAATTAGCAGAAGTTAGTGGTCGTATACTAATGGTTGGACATCTATTGCAATATCACCCCTGCGTTAATGAGATTAAACTATTGGTTAAATCTGAATTAGGGAGATTACACTATATTACTTCTAACAGGCTGAATTTGGGTAAGATTCGAAAGGAAGAAAATGCGTTATGGAGTTTTGCTCCGCATGATTTGTCTGTAATTCTCTCTTTAACTGGGGATATTCTGCCAAAAGAAGTTCACTGTGTGGGTGGAGCGTATTTAACTCCTGGTGTTGTAGATACAACGATGACGACAATGAAGTTTCTGGAAGATACTAGAGCCCATGTTTATGTCAGTTGGTTAAATCCATTTAAAGAACAGAAGCTAACAGTTGTGGGCTCAGATGGAATGCTAGTGTTTGATGATACAAAACCCTGGAAGGAAAAATTAATTTTATATAGAAAGCATCTTATTCAAGAGGAAGGAAAAACGTTTGTTCCAAATAAATCAGCCGGAGAGTTTGTTGAAGTTACGGAAAAAGAACCACTTAATGCTGAGTGTGAACATTTTTTGAATTGTTGTGAACAACGTTTGAAACCACTAACTGACGGAAATGAAGGTCTTCGTGTTTTAAAGTTATTGCATCTTGCTCAGTCTAGTTTGGGAGCATCCGGGGACGAATAGATGTATTAATAATTAAAATAAATTAAAGATGCTTCAAGCTGAAAATTCAACTCCCCCCTTTATTCATCACACTGCTGTTGTAGATGATGGAGTGCAGATTGGTAATGGAACCAAAGTTTGGCATTTTGCCCATATTTGTGAGAAATCTCAAATAGGGGAGAACTGTGTTTTTGGGCAAAATACAATGGTCGCTTGTGGTGTATCGATTGGGAATAATGTCAAAGTACAGAATAATGTGGCTGTATACTCTGGCGTGACTTTGGAAGATGATGTTTTTCTTGGCCCGTCTTGTGTGCTAACCAATGTTTCAAATCCTCGTTCTCAGGTTGATCGAAAAGGGATTTATGAAAAAATTTTAATTAGAAAAGGGGCAACTGTTGGAGCAAACGCTACGATAATTCCAGGTGTTGTTTTGGGGCGTTATTCGTTTGTCTCTGCTGGAGCAGTAGTAACTAAGAGTGTTCCAGACTACGGATTAGTTAGAGGTGTTCCTGCCCAACAAGCAGGATGGATGTCGAGGCATGGGCATCAATTGAAACTAGAAAAAAATAAGACCGCTACTTGCCCAGAGTCTGGACTGGTTTATCGTTTATCTAAATCGGGAGACTTAAGATGTGAATCTTTAGATGAAAACTCTAGTTTGCCTGTGAAATTAAACAAAGGATTTAAAAAATATAGAGAATTTAAATAATAATATTTATATTTAAGTATTTTTTTTGAAAGAATTAAATGAATCTAAAAAATAAGAGAATAATGGTTATAGGCGGGGCAGGTTTAATTGGCTCCCACGTTGTCGACGAATTATTAAATACAGATGTATCCGAAATATTAATTTATGATAATATGTTTCGAGGTGCCATTGATAACATTAAAGACGCATTAAAAGATCCGCGGGTTAAAATTAATCCTCATGGGGGTGATATATTGCATGAAGATATTCTTGATCGAGCAATGCAAGGGGTAGATGGAGTAATTC
Source organism: Rhodopirellula sp. (assembly GCA_002698965.1). GTDB lineage: Bacteria > Planctomycetota > Planctomycetia > Pirellulales > Pirellulaceae > UBA721. The sequence continues at coordinate 13,569 of PAAT01000059.1, forward strand.
ATTTAGCAGCCTTATGGTTGCTTCATTGCCATGAATATCCGCAATCAGCATTTGATGTAAATATTAGAGGTACATACAATGTTATTGAAGCTTGTCGTAAGCATAACATAGAAAAGTTAGTATATTCTTCTAGTGCGAGTGTTTATGGGGATGCTATACAGGAACCGATGGCAGAAAATCATCCTTATAATAATTGGACTTTTTATGGAGCCACTAAAATTGCTGGAGAGCACATGATTAAAGCTTATCACAAACGATATGACTTAAATGGCATTGGTTTGCGTTACATGAATGTCTACGGCCCCAGACAAGATTATAAAGGGGCTTACATTGCTGTAATGATGAAAATTCTTGATTGTATAGATAGTGGAGAGAGGCCAAAAGTATTTGGTGATGGGTCACAAGCTTATGATTTTATACATGTAAAGGATGTCGCTAAAGCAAATATTTGTGCACTGCAGGCTGATTGTTCCTATGGGATGTATAATGTGGGCCGTGGAATTAAGACATCGATTAAAGATCTTGCAGAGCTTTTGTTAAAGCTTTCTGGTTCAAAGTTGGAAATTCAATACGAGCCATCAGGTCAGACTTTTGTGACTAATCGTGTCGGATGTCCTAAAGCTGCAGAAAAGGATATCGGTTTTAAATGGAGTATCGATCTTGAAGACGGAATGCAGTCACTTATTGACTGGCGAAATAATCACAAAGACCTTGTCATTAGGAGTCAGCAAGCCGTTTCGCAAAGTTAAGTGTGAATTGTTTTTTAAATAGATATTTTAATCACTTAAAATTGTAATCGAAGTCATTCTTTAATAGATTTTTAGAGTATAGAAAAGATGTCCAAGAATGTATTAATAACTGGTGCATCAGGATTTATAGGAAAATTTTTAAATAAAAAACTTCATTCTTTCGGCAATATTAATGTCCTATGCATTTCACGAGAAACTGGATTTGACTTAAGTAAGAAGGGGTGGACAGAGTCTATAAGTAACCAAAATATAGATACTATTATTCACCTTGCTCAATCTAATTTTTATAGAGATTTCCCAAATCAAGTTGAAGATTTAGTCAGTATCAATATAGATGCAACTGTCGAATTATTGAATTGGGCTAGAAAAAATAAAATTAATAAATTTATTTTTGCATCAACTGGAAATGTATATGAACAAGCTAATGGCCCTTATAAAGAAGATTCAAAATTAGGTCCAAATTCATTTTATGGCGCCACAAAGTTGGCTGCGGAGCATCTTGTGAATCAATATCAGGATTACTTCCAAGTTATTACTTTAAGATTATTTGGTGTTTATGGACCAGGTCAGCAAGATATGCTAATACCAAATATAATTAGAAAAATAAATGAACAAGAGGAAATAGGCTTGGCTCAAGGATTAGGAATAATGTTAACTCCTATATATATTGATGATTGTATTGATATAATCATTGGTTTGATTACAGAAGAATCAGAAAAAATAAAAAATACTGTATTTAATATAGCAGGTTCCGAAACTGTTACTCTCAGAGATATTATTGAAATTATTGAGAAAATTTTATTAGTTAATGCGAAGATTAAAATTACATCTGGCGAGATAGCTCAATTTGTTGCAAATAAGAATAAAATAGACCTTATTTTTGGGAAAACACGGTATACATCCATCGAAGACGGATTAAAGGAAACAATAGGCAAGTAATTATTTATAATTTATTTTCATTAACTCTTATCTATAAATAAAAAAATTTTATTATGAATGTATTAGGAATAACTCAATCCAATCACGGTTCCTCAGCGGCTTTGTATGACGGAGCATCGTTGTTTGCAACTAATGAAGAGCGTTTCGATCGCATTAAATTTTCTTCAGGATTTCCATCGAGATCTATTGATTGGTGCTTGAAGGAGGCCAATATTTCTATGGAAGAAGTAGACTCTATTGGATTTTATATGACATCTGGTCATTATCTAAGAACATTAGGAAATAATTTAACTAATTCATGGCGTTCTTATCCAGAATCGATTTATTCAGTATTGAGTCGATTACTTAGAAAGACAGAATTTTCTAGAGGCACTGATATTCAGCATATACATCAAACTACCACTCTTTTTGGGGGCAAAAAAATGGATTTGCACTTTATTGACCATCATTTATCTCATGCCGCCGGTAGTTTTCTTGTCTCTGGTTTAGACCGTGCTGCTATACTTTGTTTAGATGGGACTGGGGATGGCTGTAGTATGTCTTGGGCAACCGGCCAAGGTAATGATATAAAATTTATCTTAAGGCAATCGTTTCCACATAGCTTAGGCCAATTTTATAGTACATTCACTCAGTTCTTAGGATTCCAATCTAATTCAGATGAATATAAAGTAATGGGCTTAGCTGCTTATGGAGATCCGGAGATTTATTATGATAGAGTTCGCCAGCTAATTAGTTTAAATGAAGATGGAAGTTTTGAGTTAGATATGCGTTATTTTGGTTTTCATATAACAACTGAAAATCGAAAATATAATAAGCGTTTTATAGATCTATTTTCACTTGACCCTAATCAAGATACAGATGACGTCTCAAAAGAATATTGTGATTTATCTGCAGCTGTTCAGTTAGTCACAGAAAATGTTTTGGAACATGTACTCGTAAAATTAAGAGAAAAAACAGGAGAAAAAAATTTATGTTATGGCGGAGGGGTGGCTCTGAACTGTTTAGCAAATGGAAGAGTTTTTTGTAATAGCGTTTTTGATGATTATTATGTTATGCCTAATCCTGGTGATGGTGGATTAGCGATTGGTGCAGGTGCATATATCACTCACCATTTAGAGGGGCTTAAAAGAAATTACATATATGATCATGACTATTTAGGACCATGTTATGATGTCAATAGCATTAAAAAAGTATTAGATGAAAATGGAATTAAATATACAGAGCCAAAGATTATAGAGCGTGCTGTTGCAGAAAGAATAGTAAAAGGGAAAGTAGTAGGGCATTTGGATGGAAGGCAAGAGTTTGGGCCTCGCGCATTGGGCAACCGCTCAATTTTAGCTGATCCAAGAAGTGGGGAGATGAAAGATATAGTTAATAGAAAAATAAAATTTAGAGAACCATTTCGTCCTTTTGCGCCTTCATGTTTATCTGAAAAAGCTGGAGATATATTTAAAATGAGGAATTGTGATATGAACCCCGGCTCTCCCGAAAGTTTTATGCTTTGTACATCAGAAGTTAAAGACGAATGGCAATCTCAATTAAAAGCTATTACACATGAAGATGGTTCTGCGCGACTTCAAACAGTCTTTTCAGATAAAAATCCAAAATATCATAAAATTATAAGTGAATTTGAGAATATTACTGGATTGCCGGTTGTTCTTAACACGTCATTTAATATCAAAGGAGAGCCAATTGTCTTAACTCCTGAAGACGCCATAAGATGTTTTTACACGACGGGAATGGATGCACTCGCTTTGGGGCCTTATTTAGTGGAAAAATAGTTTGCGCTTTCAGCTGTTAATAAACTGCAAAATTTTAATTTAGATTAAATTCAATCAAAAGTATCAAAAAAATATTGAGATACGAAGATTTATGGATGTTTTATCGTAAAGCAGTTTTTATTGAAACAATGGCTTATAGGAGGATAATATAAATGTGTGGAATAGCAGGTATATTCAACTTTAATGGAGATATAGTTTCTAGTTCTCTATTAAAGAAAATGGCAGACACCATTGATCATCGCGGGCCTGACGGAGAAGGTTATTGGACAGAGGAAAATTTTGGTGTAGCTCATCGAAGGCTAGCGATTATAGATTTGTCTAATGCAGGTCACCAACCAATGCGAAGCCAAGATGGCAGGTATATTATAAGTTATAATGGGGAATTATATAATTATAAAGAAATTCGTAACGAATTAAAAAACAAGGGTCACATATTTATTTCAAATAGCGATACTGAAGTTGTTTTAAATTCATTTGCTGAATGGGGGCAGCAATGTGTTAATCGATTTAATGGTATGTTTGCATTTGCAGTTTGGGATCGGAAAGAAAAGAATCTGTATTTAGTACGAGATCGTTACGGGATAAAGCCACTATATTACGCAATTTTTAAGGATAGCTTTATTTTTGCTTCAGAACAAAAAGCAATTTTAGAGCACCCTTCATCAGCGAGAGTATTAGACAATAAGGCTTTATTGGAATATTTCACATTTCAAAATATTTTTACAAACAGAACATTAATAAAAAAAATAAAAATATTAGAGGCAGGCACCATAGTAAAAATTTCATCGAGTAATGGTAAAATTATATCAAATTTTCAAAAATACTGGGATTACCAATTTTATTCTGATCCGAGTGAAAACAATAAAAAGGAAACAGTTTACGAAGAAGAACTAGACCATTTATTAAGACAATCGGTTACGAGACAATTAACATCAGATGTTGAGTTAGGTGCTTATTTATCTGGGGGAATGGATTCCGGAGCAATTACATCGCAAGCATCAAAATGCATGCCTTATATTAAAAGTTTTACTTGTGGCTTTGATCTTTCTTCAGCATCAGGCTTGGAGATGGCATTTGATGAAAGAGAAAAAGCCGAAGCGATGTCAGCATTATACAAGTCAGAACATTATCAAATTGTCTTAAAGGCAGGAGATATGGAACGATGCTTAAAAAAATTAGCATGGCACCTAGAAGAACCTAGGGTTGGCCAAAGTTATCCGAATTACTATGTGGCTCAACTTGCCAGTAAATTTGTTAAAGTTGTTCTTTCTGGTACTGGGGGAGATGAACTATTTGCAGGATATCCGTGGAGATATTATAACTCCAATAATACCAAAAATTATGATGATTACATAAATAAGTATTATATGTTTTGGCAAAGGTTGCTAACAAAATCAGAAATTAGGAAATTATTTTCCCCTATTTGGAATGAAGTCAAAGACATAAATACGATAGAAATTTTTAATGAAGTATTTAAAAATAATGTTGATAGGCCAAAATCAAAAGAAGATTACATTAATCATTCTTTATATTTTGAAGCAAAAACTTTTTTGCACGGGTTATTAACAGTTGAAGATAAATTGTCTATGGCACATGGCTTAGAAACTCGAGTTCCATTTTTGGATAATGATTTAGTAAATTTTGCAATGAGTTGTCCTGTAAAATTTAAGCTAAAAAATTTAGTAACAAGTACTGGAGTAGATCCAAATTACATTGGTAAACTTACGAAGAAAAATTTATTAAAAAACAATGATGGGAAGATGATTTTGAGAAATGTTATGAAAAATTATGTTCCTAATGAAATCGCAACAGGAAGAAAACAAGGGTTTTCATCTCCAGATGCCAGTTGGTTTAAGGGAGAAAGCGTGGAATTTGTGAAAGAACAATTGTTCAACGACAATAATTATATATACAACATATTAGATAAGAATTTCGCTGAAAAACTTATAATGGAACATTTAAGTGGGGAGAAAAATCGTAGACTGTTAATATGGTCTCTTTTGAATATTAATGTATGGATGAAGCAAATATTTTAAAAAATATCAAATTATGAATAAGAAAATATCTAAAGAACAAAGTCAGACAAAAGAAACCTTTGGATTCAAATGGAAGAAGCGAGACACTTATGAATCTGAGAATATGCAAAAGGAATGGAAAAGGTGGTTGCTCGAAAAATATTTTGACTCGGATGAAACTAATTTAAGTTTATTAATGGAAGGTGGAAAAAAACGGATACTAGATGCTGGTTGTGGAAGCGGGGGATCTGGAATGTTGTTATTTGAAAAATATTTAAATACTCATGAATACGTAGGTGTTGATATATCAGATGCAGTAGAGGTTGGTAAAAAAAGATTTAAAGAAAAGGGTTACGATGCGGAATTTTATCAGTCAGATTTAAATGAGATACCTGAAAAATTAGGTAAATTTGATATTATTTTTTCTGAAGGAGTTCTTCATCACACGGATAGTGTGGAGAAAGCAATATTCAATGTATCTAAGCACTTAAAACCAAATGGACATTTTCTGTTTTACGTATATTCCAAAAAAGCACCTATTAGAGAATATACAGATGATTATATTAGAAGTGCTATATCAGAATTAAATGATGAAGATGCATGGGACGAAATCAATTCTTTAACAAAATTAGGTGAAGCATTAGGCAATTTAAATATCGAAATAGATATTAAGGAAGAAATCAAATTTCTCCATATACCTAAAGGCAAAATTAATTTGCAAAGATTATTTTATTATAAAATTTTTAAGTGCTTTTATAGAAATGATTATACGTTGGATGAAATGAATCATATTAATTTCGATTGGTATAGGCCAAAGAATTGCCACCGGCATACCCCGGATGAAGTTCGTCAATTCTGCAGCAAGGCAAATCTTGAAATTGAAAGAATTAATATTGAAGATTCAGGAATCACGATCATTGCTAAACCTATATTAAATAAAAAATAAAACACTGTACATGGGGGGATAATTTTTAATGGTATTAAAGATAATGATTAAAGATCATTAATTCAAATTAATAAAATGAATTTGAATAAGGATAAAAAGACTATTGAGGGATTTGGTGATGAGTGGGAGCGCTTTGATCAAAGTCAACTTAGTGTTGAAGAACATCAAAAATTATTTAATAGATATTTCTCTATTTTTCCCTGGGAGATGCTGCCTGAAAATTCAACTGGGTTTGATATGGGTTGTGGTAGTGGTCGTTGGGCAAAATTGTTAGCCGAAAAGGTTGGAACGCTTCATTGTTTTGATCCGAGTTCATCATTGGAAGTAGCAAAAAAAAATCTTCATAATATGTCAAATTGTATTTTTTATGATAAAGGGGTAGGTGATGTTTTGTTGTCAGATAAGAGCCAAGATTTTGGAGTTTCTTTAGGTGTTTTACATCATATTCCTGATACAGCAGCTGGAATAAAATCATGTGTTGATATGTTAAAGCCAAAAGCTCCCTTTTTAATATATCTTTATTATGCGCTAGATAATAGAGCACTATGGTTTCGTTTAATTTGGAAGATTACTGATTTTTTGCGTAAAGGTGTAAGTAAATTGCCCCATTCATTAAGGTATATAGTTAGCCAGATTATAGCTTTAAGCATTTACTATCCATTAGCTAGAATGGCTTATGCCCTTGAATTATTAGGCTTAAGCAAGGCTACTGTAGATGCGGTCCCTTTAAGTAATTACCGCAATCTTAGTTTTTATACAATGAGAACCGATGCTTTAGATAGATTCGGGACAAGACTTGAGCAGCGGTTTTCTAAAAAACAAATAAAAGAAATGATGGAAAAAGCAGGCCTTGAGAAAGTTAGGTTTTCAGATAAGGCCCCCTTCTGGGTTGCAGTTGGATTTAGAAAGGAATCATAAGTAATTGATTTAGTTATGAGCCTCTAAAATAAGATTATGTATAAATATAGTGTATTAAATTTTTATTTAAAATGTTCAGATTACTGATACAAAAAGTTAAGATTTCATAAATAGGTATTTGTGTATGATAAAAGAAAATAATAAAACCTTGAACGATAGTATGACTATCACTGACTTTACGATTGATAACTATAAAAAATGTATAAATTTAGCAAAGGAAAAATACGAATTTATAGATTATGGGCAAATAAATCAAAAAGAAAAATTTATACTATGGCGGCATGATTGTGATTGTTCATTAAACAGAGCTTTAGAATTAGCTAAGATAGAAAATGATTTAAAAATAAAAAGTACTTATTTCATATATATTCATTCATCATTTTATAATGTATTTGAGAAAAACCAATCCAAAATAATTTATGATATATTATCATTGGGGCACGATATGGGGTTGCACTTTGACGCTGATTATTATGGGATAAATAATGTAAATGATCTCAATATTAAAATTAAGTATGAAACTAATTTATTAGAAAATATTTTTAATAAAAAAATAAAAGCATTTAGCTTCCATTATCCATCAGATTGGTTGTTCGAGTGTGAAGAGGAGAGATATGGTGATTTAATCAATTGCTACTCGAAAAATTTCAAAGAAGAAATAGGTTATGTTTCCGATTCAAATGGTTATTGGAGATTTCATCCACTACAGAGTATTTTAGAAAAAGGTATTTATAAAGAATTACAAGTCTTAACTCATCCGGTTTGGTGGCAAAAAACCCCAATGCTGCCAAGAGAAAGGATTATGAGAGCAATAAATGGAAGAAGTAAGTATGTCGCTAATACTTATGATAGCTTTCTGGAAAGCAATAATAGAATAAATTTGAAAGATTAGATGAATTTTAAATTTACGAATATAATATTTTTATTATTTGTAATTTCAATATATATGCTGGGTTATCAAACGAAATTTATATATGGGTCATTTTCTTTTTATTTTTTATTAATAGGCTTAATTCCTTTGCTTCCTAAATTAGGAAATAAAATTAATAAAGGTATAACAAAAGATTACAAATATTTATTAATTATTTTAGTCTGTATTATCTTTGGTTCAATATTAAATATAAACACAGTTGTATATAGTAATATTCAAGCTTATTTATTGATGGCCATAACTTTTTTTTATGTAAAAGAGACTGCAATTAAAATTAATTTTAAAAAAACATTAACAATTTTTTTTACGATATTTCTGATAACAAATACCATTTTAATGGTGTTTCAATTAATATATGGAGGACCGTTTATACACTACTATTTATCAAATGCTGTTACATATCGTGTTCACCCGGTTGGTTGGGCAGATGGTGAGCACATGAATTCACTTTCTATATTAACAGCAACCGGATATCTGATGGGTATATTTTTAGAAGGGGAAAAATCCATATCTAAAAGATTAATTATAATATCATTAATATTTGGGATTTGTTCTATTTTATTAACTAATTCAAGGGCAGGGATTACTGCTATGGTAGTGTTGTTAGTGATTTTTAATTTAATTAGTCCTGGGGCAAAGCTTTTCAATAAATTATTTTTTATCTTTATAAGCATATTAATTCTGGGTTTATTTGGAATATTGTATGTAAATTTGAGGAGTGTGATGTATTCGATTAATTTATCATCAATAAGCGAGATTTCGGATTTTACAGAATTAATGATAATGAAGTATGAGAACTTTTTCGATGAATCACTCGAAGAAAGGCTTTTTCAATGGCAGTTAATAAGTGAATTTCCTATTGAACAAAAACTATGTTTATTAACCGTGGGGATTGGACCGGGCAGCTTTGAAAATATGTATACAGTCAATATGCATAATTCATGGTTAGAATTATTAGTAACATGTGGGATTGTATCCTTATTTGCATTTATCTTATTTCTTAAAGAGATAAATAAATTTTTCAGAATAAAAAAAGTGCAAATACTAAATAATAAATTTTTGCTGCCGATGATTTCAGTATTAATATTCATGATGGCACATGATGTTCTAAGAAATAGATATTTTTGGCTATTTGCAGGTTTACTAGCAGCTCAAAATATAGATGTATTAAAATTTAAAAATAATGCCAAGTAATATTAACTACTTTGCTAATACAAAGCTTTTATATTCAGACATAATTAAGACCTATGGATATAAGTTTTATGTAGTATTATTTTTTTTGTTAATAATCTCATTAGGTGAAAGTATTAGTATGATTTTACTATTGCCTCTTATTCAGTCTATAGAGTTACAAAATAGTCATATTTCAAATAAAAATAATGATATTAATTTTGTAGAAATATTTAGCAAATTAAATATAGAGTATACTCCTATAAATATTTTAATTTTACTTACTAGTATTTTAATAATTCATGGAGTTTTATCAATGGCCAGTGATTTGTATGTAATAAAAATTCAAAGAGATTATACAAAAAAATGGCAAAATAAATTATTTTCATCGTATATCAATTCTAAATTAAGTTATGTAATTACAAATAAACAAGGAGATTTGGTTAATTCAATAACATTGGAAACTCAGAGGCTTTATGGGGCATTTAAAGTTATTTCCCAATTATTTTGTATTAGTGTAATAATATTTGGATATTTAGTTATATGCTTAATGATATCGTATAAAGCTACGTTAATCATTTGCGGAATTTCAGTGATTACGTTTGTTAGTTTGATTGGTCTTAGGAATAAAAATTACCAATATGGTAAGAATTTGGCGCCATTAAATTCTAAACTTCAGGTTTATTTAAATGAGATATTGGGTGGTATAAAATTCATCAAAGCAACCAGTACACAAGTAAAGTCAGAGAAAATAATTGATAATGTCACAAGACAATTACGACAACTTCACGTTCGCCTTACTTTTTTGCCAAATCTTACAAAGATCTTTTTTGAATATACATCTATTATTGCTTTGGCACTTATCTTAGTTTTTGGAGTTCCATTGTTATCAATTGATGTTGCTCATTTATTTTTTGTTATGGCAGTCTTTATAAGACTATTACCAAAATTTAATATGTTTCAACAGAATCTACAATTATTAGCGCAGTATATTCCGGCAATTAAGTACTTAGATCAGTTGCAAAATAATTTTTTGAAAAATAAGGAAGATAACTTCGGTAAAGATATGTTTGATAAAGATAATAATGAACTATATATAAACATTATATCGGCGGGTTACGGTGAAAAGGAAATAATTAACAATATTAATTTTAGTATAAAAGAAAACGGAATGTATGGGATTGTCGGCAAATCTGGGTCCGGAAAAACTACATTAGTACAATCTTTACTTGGAATGGCTGACTTAAAAGATGGGAATATCAAATGGGGGAACCAAAGTATTAGAGATGTAAACATGAATGAATGGAGAAGATCATTTGGTTATGTCTCACAAGAAACGGTGCTTTTTAATAGTACTATATTAGAAAACCTAAAATGGATTAACGAAAAGGCAGATAAAAAACAGATTATTGAGGCTTCCAAGAAAGCAAATTCCTTCGATTTTATTGATAAATTACCCAATAAATTTGATACATTAGTTGGCGATCAAGGTATGACTTTGTCCGGAGGTGAGAGACAACGTATAGGAATAACAAGAGCATTAATATCCGAGCCTAAATTATTGATTCTAGATGAAATAACTAGTGCCTTAGACAATTTAACGGCAATGAGGATTATGCATAATATTGAGATTATTAGTCGTCATTTACCAATAATAATTATAGCGCATAGGATTGAAACACTGAAAAATTGCAAGTCCATTTATGTTTTAGAAAATGGAAAATTATTAAAATCGGGTAATTGGGACAATTTGAGTATTGATGGGGTTAATTTGTATACCGACTAATATGATTGTAGCTGGCCATCAACCTAATTTTTTTCCTTGGTTTGGATTTTTTGAAAAAATAATTAAAAGCCATATTTTTGTATTTTCAGATGATGTTCAGTATCCAAAGCAGTCATATACGAATAGAACGTTAATCCCAATTCAAACGATAGAAAGTTATGTAACTTTACCGGTGAAGCAGAAAGGGTATGAAGATCAAATATCAAAAAAGGTATACCTAAAAGATAAAAAAATAATCAAAAAAATATACAGTAATTTTTACTTTAATTTATGTAAGCTGAATTACTTCTCTGATATAGAAGATATTTTAGAAGAATTCAAAATTGATTATTGGAATTTATCCACTATTTCTGAATTAAATATTAAAACAATATTGAATATATGCGAAAAATTAAATTTGAATAATACAAATTTCAAAAAAGGGACCGAATTAAACTTAGATAAATATAATAAAAATGATCGATTGATTGAGCGATGCAGGAAATTAGATTGTTATAATTATTTGTGCGGCCAAGGTGCGGATGGTTATCAAGACGAGGAATATTTGAGGAAAAATAAAATAAATTTAATTAAAATTGACTATGATATAGGTAATAAAATTTTTCATGGAGATATCAAATACTCTATTCTTTATGTCATTTCAAAATATGGATTAGAGAAGATCAAACAGGCAATAGTTAAATACAATGAAAATATTGTACATTGATTGTAATGTTAAGCATTTAAATCCTACTGCAAATTTAATTTCTTTATTATTCACTCATATTGCAGATGAAATAGATCATTTTGGTCCAGGGTATGTCTCGGATGATGAAATTAAAGGAGGTATTTTAAAATATGCTAACAATAATGAGTATGATTTTGTAGTTGTAGGGCCGAACACAAATATCATAAACGACAGCAGTAAGGAAAATATAGATTCAATTAAATATATATCTTCTTATACGTCAAAGAATTTCGATACCAATATACTTTATGACTTTTATAAAGATATAAAAAACAATATTAATAATCTAGAATGTAAATTAAAGCTCTTAACCCTTTTGAATTTTGATTATTACGCAGCCACTATCGACCAAGTTGAAAAATTAGTTAAAAGTAAATTATACATACTTGCGCCTGGAATAGAATTCATTACCGACATTAATCATTTGGATAGTTTTGTTATTAAGGAAAAACATTATAAGGCAAAGAAGAATAGAATATCCAATAATTGGAGAGATTTTATTAAATCAAATCCTGACAAAATAATTAGTACAACACACTTTGTATCAGACGATGAATTTTATTTTAACGATATAATTTCAAGAGAATATGATATTAATATTCCTGGTATTAAGTATTATTTAAGGGATAAAGCAGTTAAGCAATTAATTCCTAATAAATATAAGATTAACAGAGATTTTCATCTAAAGTTTTATTCATTCCTAAATAAACTTAAATTGCCCGTTTATAGTAATAATTTTTCATTAAAAACATATAGGCAAATATTTCAAAAAAAATTATCTAATTCTAAAATAGTATTTACTGCAAAAGGCGGGTTTGGCATGACGATAAGAAAATTTTTCGAAATACCAGCGGCTGGAGCCCTGATGGTCTGTAATCCGCCCTTTAATTTTGATAATTTGGGATATAAAGATAAGATACATTACATAAAATTCAGTGAGAATGATAACATTAATGAATTTATAGATTACTATCTTAATGATTCAAGTTCGTCAATTATTGCTAAAAGCGGGCAGAGATTAACATTAAAAAACCATTCAATTGCTGCAAGAGTAATTCAAATAAAAAATGCATTAGCTCAAATTCTAAAAAACAATTATTTAAGATCAGAATGGTGCCGTGGTGAATTTAATATTCATAAAATTACTGACTAATCCAATTTAAAAAATGTGTGGAATACTAGCAGGATTTACCACTAAAGGAAGAGCCGCTCAAAGATTCTCTCCATTAATTAAAAAATTGGAGCATAGAGGCCCAGATGCAAAAGATGGTTTTAGTGGTTTTAACGATAATTTATTTTTAGCGCACACTAGATTAAAAATATTAGATTTATCTGATCATGCAAATCAACCACTGAAATCACCGTGTGGGAGATACACATTAATTTATAATGGAGAAATTTATAACTATATTGAACTAAGGAACAAATTATCAAAATATTGGGAATGGAAAACTAATTCGGATACAGAAGTCATATTGGCAGCATGGACAATTTGGGGAGCTAACAGTTTGCATCAATTAAATGGCATGTTTGCATTTGCAATTTTTGATAGCAGGTTAAAAAAAATTACTTTGGTTAGAGATAGATTTGGCATTAAACCTTTGTATTATTCAAAGAATGCCGATGGATGGATAATCGCTAGTGAAATACAACCAATATTATCTTTTTACAATCAGAGAAATGAAGCAAATAAATCAGCAATAAGAACATATTTAGAGAAGGGATTATATGACCACAGTAAAAACACGTTTTTTAGTAATGTATATTCACTTGAGCCCGGCTCTTTAATTAATATAGATTTAGTAAAGTCCACATGGGAGTTTGGAAAATGGTATAATTTAGTATCAAATATTACAGACCTTTCATCAGTTGATATAGAGGATATCGAATATGAGGCGGAGAACTTGATTAATAATGCTATAAAAAGTCATTTAATTGCTGACGTTGATGTTGGGTTAAATGTGTCAGGGGGTGTCGATTCTTCAATGTTAGTAGAGGTAGCAAAATCGGAAATAAATGTTTTACATTTATTTAATCAAGATTATGAAAATTATAGTGAATTAAATTGGGTCAATAAAATTGCTGCTGCAGGGAAATTGCATGTTATAAGCCTTGATCATCAAAAAATAAAAGAATGGATTGATTCAACTGTGCAAGTGCAAGCAGAACCTTTTGGAGGAGTAACTGTATGTGGTTACAATGAATTATATCGTAGAGCCGAAGAAAATAATATTACTGTATTACTAGATGGTAATGGCGTTGATGAAATTTTTTTGGGATATAAAAAGTACCATGATCTATATGTTCAATCTGCTAATAATAAAATGGAATCAGTCAGCAGAGCTGTTGATTTTCAAACGTTTTGGGGAACAAAGCCCGCCCCAACAAAGAAAGAATCTTCAATAGATGGGACTTGGGGGCTAAGAGAGAATGTTATTTCAAAAAAAATTTTAGATTCTGAATTAATTATTAATAAAATAAGTGATTTTGATGATCCTGTTCGCAATGTTGCCGCTGAGGATCTATTATATAATAAAATACCAAGAGGATTAAGATTTAATGATAGAGTGTCTATGGCTCATTCTAGAGAGCTTAGGGTGCCGTTTTTAGACCATAATTTAGTAGAATTTGCTTTTGGAATACCGATAAATAAATTAATTAATCATCAAGGCACGAAAAGTATTTTCCGTAAAATTTTAAGCAAGAAGGCGCCAAAATCTATAGCTTATGCAACCAAACGTTCTGTTCAATCTCCGCAAAGAGAATGGTTTTCTTCTCATTGGAAAAAAATGTTGGAATCAATTGTTTTTTCGGAATCATTTATTGATCGTAATTGGGTAGATACAGATAAAGCTCGGATTGCATATCAAGATTATTTATCCGGAAATAATTCAAACTCTTTCTTTTTGTGGCAATGGTTCAATTTAGAATTGTGGGCAAGGGAATATCTAGATTAACTAAAATATAAGTGAATATATTAGGCATAATACCTGCGCGAGGAGGGTCAAAAGGAATACCTAAAAAAAATATATATCCTATATTGGGCAAGCCATTGATTAGTTATACAATAGCCACAAGCCTCGAGTTGCTAAAAAGTAATATAATTAAAAGATGTATTGTATCTACAGACAACTTTGAGATTGCAAAAATAGCAAAGAGTTTTAATGCAGACGTTCCATTTATGCGTCCTGCTGATATTGCAACTGATAGATGCAAGTCAATTACTTATATTAATCATGCATTAGATATACTAGATCCTAATGGAGACCTATATGATGCAGTCTTAATCTTGCAGCCTACAAGTCCTCTAAGAGTTACAAATAGTATAATAAAAGGCATTCATAGATTTATAAAGGGTGATAGAAATTCATTAATTTCTTGTTATAAAGAAGATTACATAAATGAACTTGTAATGTATAAAAAGATGGATGATGGAACTTTAATAGCTTGTAATAAATATCATAATAAAGGTGTACGTCGACAAGAATACGGACCAGTAATGGTTCGTAATGGCTGCGTTTATTTAACGAAAATTCCATACATGAAAAAAACAGGGCAATTAATATGTGATAACCCTATTTTATTAGAAATGGATAAAACAAGTTCTATAGATGTTGATACCTCGGAAGATTTGTTATTTTTAGAAGCAATTTTAAGTTATGAAAATAGGAATTCTTGAGCCTGATAATTTTAATACCAGTGCAATTAATTTTCTTCAAAAGAGAGATAGTGTAAAGTTATATGATGGAACTGGAATACAAGATTTTCTAATAGATCTAGATGCTTTATTTATTCGATTAAAATATAAAATAGACAGCTCTTTTCTTAAATCAGCACAAAAGCTTAAGTACATTTGTTCTCCTACAACAGGGCATACGCATATTGACGAAAAAATTACTAAAAATAAAAATATTAAATTAATAACATTACGTGGTGAAAAAGATTTTTTATCCACAATAAGGGCAACCCCTGAACACACTTTTGGATTAATATTAAGTATTTTAAGAAATTATAAAGAGTGTTTTTTGCATACGCAATCAGGGGGATGGGATAGAGATAAATTTAGGGGTGAAGAATTATTCGGCAACACAGTAGGCATAATTGGACTCGGCAGAGTGGGCTTTCAAGTTGCTGAATATTGTGAGTCCTTCGGAGCCAAAGTATCCTACTATGACATTTATAAAGAAGTAAATGCGAAGAATGCTTGGACTAAGCAAACGAGTGTTTTATCTCTGATAAAAGGCTCTAGAATAATTGTTTTATGTGCCTCTTTTGTTAATGGAGAAAAACCTATCCTCAATAGAAATGAGATTGATTATTTGGAAAATAAATTTTTTGTCAATACAGCAAGGGGAGAGCTTGTAGACGAGGGATATTTAATTAAATTCATAAAGGAAAATAAAATATTAGGAATTGGCATAGATGTTATCTTCGATGAGTTAAATCAGAGTTCTTTAAACAGCTGGGTTAATGTGGCAAGGAATCGTAACGTTTCATTAACCCCTCATATCGGAGGGGCGACAGATGTATCCATGCACAAGACGGAATTGTTCATAGCGCAAAAACTTATTGAAATGAAAAATCAATGAATATTTGTAATTACAAAAAAGAAAATAAAACATTTATAATTGCTGAGATAGCGCAAGCGCATGACGGAAGTTTTGGTATATTAAATTCAATGATTGAGGCTGCTGCAAGCTGTGGTGTTGATGCTGTAAAGTTTCAAGTCCATATTTCTGAAGCAGAAAGTAGCCAGTACGAAAAATTTAGAATTAAATTCTCAAAAATTGACAATACTAGAATGGATTATTGGAAACGAATGGAATTTAGTTTTGATCAATGGGTTTATATAAAAAATAAATGTGAAAATTTGGGAGTAGAATTTTTAGCAACTCCATTTTCTAATGCAGCTGTTAAATTGTTAGAAAAGCTAGAGGTCAATAAATACAAGATAGGGTCTGGGGATATTGCAAATACATTGTTATTAGAAGCAATCTCTAGAATGAGAAAAGAAGTAATATTTTCTACAGGTTTAGCAGATGAGATAAATATTGATAATGCGGTAAAATTTTTTGAAAAAAAAGGGATTCCTTTTTCGATATTGCAGTGTACGACTTCATACCCAACATTGGCTAAGGATATACATTTAGATAAAATAAGCTTTTTTATGGAAAAGTTTAATTGTCCTGTAGGGTTATCTGATCATTCGGGTAAAATTTTTCCTGGACTAGCCGCTGCAGCGATTGGGGCAAGTATTGTTGAGCTACATGTTACATTTGATAAAAAAATGTTTGGGCCTGATAGTGTGGCATCATTAAATTTTGAGGAATTAAAAATTTTAGTAGATGGAATCAGATATATCAACGAAGCAAAGAGTTATAAAATCGAAACTGAGGATAATGAAAAAAACAAACTTAAAAGTATTTTTGGTAAGTCTCTAGCAGTTAATAAAGACATGAAGAAGGGAGAAACTATTTCATTTGAAGACTTAGAGGGAAAAAAACCAATGAATATTGGAATTGATGCAGGATGCTGGGAGGATGTAATTGGTAAAAAGATTAATAAGGATAAAATGAAATGGGATTTCCTAAAATTTGAAGATTTAATATGACTAAATTAAACTACAAGCAGATATATCAAGACATTAATACTAATGGATATTCTATAATAGAAAATTATATTAATGAAAGTGAGAAGAATATTTTATTAAAATATTCACATAGTTTAGGTGATGGCAAAGAGCGGGAATTGGCGATGCATGAATTAAAAAGAAAATCCGATACACCTGCAATGAACTACGTAATAAATTCTGAATTAATTTCAATTCTGAATGGAATATGGAAGGAAAGATGCATTGCCGAATCCATTGAATACATTCCAATAAATGCATCTAATATTGCAGTAGGCTTCGCAAGAAAAAAACCTCTCAAAGACAATCCTAGTGCTAACAATGAGGGTATGACGCCACTACATTATGATCATTCAATGGTAAATATATTGGTCGGATTAGAAATCGAAACTAAGGAAGGGGAAGGAGCACTAATTTTATACAAAAATTTCAGAAAAAGAATTAAGCCTTTGATTCTAAATAAAATATTAGTTCGAATAATGAGGTTTAGCAATATGTTTGCAAAATTATTTAAATATAAAAAAATTCAATATAAAGAAGATGCACTCCATATATTCTTTGGTGATATTTCACTTCATGGAGTAACTCCAATACATTCTGGTAAAAGACATGCATTTCTCGCTAATGCTTCAAGGGTAACTCATTATGAATAAAATATGTGCAGTGGTGGCCAGTAGGGCTAACTATGGGAGAATTAAATATTTATTAAAAGCAATTGAGCAAAATAAAAATTTAGAATTACAATTAGTTGTTGGTGCATCAATTTTGCTTCATCGATTTGGTAATGCTATTGATATTATTAGAGAAGATGGATTTAAACCAAACAAAGAAATACATTATATAGTAGAGGGAGAAACGTTGCTAACACAAGCTAAGTCAACGGGACTAGGGGTCATTGAGTTGGCCAGCGCATTTAATGAATTGAAACCTGATTATGTAATTACGGTTGCTGACCGATTCGAAACCATGTCGACTGCAATAGCATCGACATATCAAAATATTCCGTTAATACATTTGCAGGGAGGAGAAGTTACAGGGAATATTGATAATAGAGTTAGGCATTCTATAACTCAACTGGCTGATTACCATTTTGTTGCTTCAAATAAAGCTCAGGAAAAACTAAAATGTATGGATATCAATCCAAATAGAATTTTCAATTATGGATGTCCCTCAATGGATGTGCTCGATAAAAACTCTTTAGCGTTAGACGAAGAGCGATTAAATAAATATAAAGGTGTCGGTGGGCAAATAAATTGGAAGCAAAAATACATTCTAATGGTGCAACATCCAGTAACAACAAGTTATGGCGATGGTTATGATCAAATAATAGAATCGCTTCACGCACTTAAATCATTAGACGAATACCAAAAAATTATTTTATGGCCAAATCCAGATGCTGGATCTGATGATGTTTCAAAAGGAATTAGGCAGTTTAGAGAGAAGTATAAGCCCGATAAGTTTTATTTTTATAAGAATTTTTCACCAGAGGATTATGCAATAATTTTAAATAACGCATCATGTTGCATTGGTAATTCTTCGTCATTTATTAGGGAAGGAAGTTTTCTTGGTGTTCCCGCTGTCATAGTAGGTGACAGGCAATGTGGAAGAGAAACTGGAAATAATATAGAGGTATCAGATTATAATAGAAATGAAATTACTGAAAAGATAAATAAACAATTGAAAAATGGAAAATATGAAAAAGAATTTATATTTGGAGATGGGAACGCAGGAAAGAATATAGCTTTAGAAATAAATAATATTTGTAATGGATAATGATAAAATAGTAGTTGTAGCTCATCATCTATCTATAGATTTTTATGGAGAATTAGCAAAATGCTTAAGCTTTAATTCCGAAAAAGAAGTAAGACTTTTGGTTTTAACAGAATTACAAAAAACCGAAGCTTTTAACATTGGTGTCGTGAAAGATAGGATAACTACATTAGAATCATTTAAAGAAAAGCATAATGATGATGAATGTATTCTGCTAAAGTATAAAAATATAAATTGGAATGAAATAATAGCTTCAGAAAGAAGTTTTACAGACTATAGTTTTCTTTTTAATTCTAACGGAGAGAGGCGTGAAAATTACATATATACCTATGAGCTATTGAGCCTGATTGCAAAATTTTTTGATAAATATCTTAAGAATGCAAGCCAAGTTATATCATCATTTGGAGACAATATATTTAATCATATTGCTAACGTAATGGCATATTGCAACGGAACTAAATTATATATACCGCAAAATAATTTTCTTAATGAAAAAGGTCAATTGACCGGGCATTATATTGGGAATACTCCATATCTTGAGTCATATTCAATGATTAGTAGTTATATGAAATTAAAGAAAAGAGAATTAACAAATGCTGAATTAATTCGAATTAATGATTATAAGAAAAGTCTATTAAATTATAAACATGAGCAAACTTTAACTTATATTTATAAGAAAAACGATTTTGAAAAGCCAATAACACCAAATATCTGGAAATTATTCTCATATCTCAAAAAAAATTACTTAAGAGATAAGTATATTGAATTTTATAAAATCGATCCTTTTATAAAATTTAAAGCTAATATATTAAGAGCTTATAGACTTAAAAGAATTAGTTTTTATTTAAAAAGAAATACTATTGTCGACTTTCCTGAAAATTTTGTATTTTTTCCAATGCATTTTCAGCCTGAAGCTTCTACTTTAGTAAATGGGTTGAGATACAGTAATCAAATTTCATTAATTGAGTCTATTTCTATGTCCTTGCCAGTTAATTACACATTAATTGTTAAGGAACATCCAAGAGGAAGGGGAACTAGGCCTTTGTGGCAATACAAGTTTATAAACCAGTTGCACAATGTACAGATTTCCGATTACGACAGTAAAGATATTCTTAGAAAGGCTAGTGCTGTTATAATTATAAGTGGTTCTATTGGCCTAGAAGCCTGTGCAATGGATAAACCTGTGATTTGCCTAGGGAGAACTTTTCATTCCTACTCTGATGTTTATTATAAAGTTAAGAACATCAAAGATTTACCAAGAATTTTATTTCGAGTATTGCTCAATAAAGAATATGAGAATGATTCAGGAAGATTCGAGAAAATTAACAAATTCTTTTTATCATACATTGATAATATAAAACCAAATTTTGCAAATATGGAAAGCGGAAAGACTATTGCAAAAAATATTTTTGATGATTCTGTTAATAATACAGATCAATATAAAAAAATGATTGAAGAGGCATTTTAAATTATGAAAGCAGTAATACTAGCAGGGGGCCTTGGTACGCGTTTGAGTGAGGAGACCGAATTAAAGCCAAAACCGATGATTGAAATTGGAAGTATGCCAATATTGTGGCATGTCCTTAAGATTTATTCGGCCTATGGTATTAATGATTTTATTATATGCTGTGGTTACAAGGGCTATATTATAAAGGAATATTTTGCAAATTACTTTATGCATATGTCCGATGTTACTATTAAAATGAGTGATAATTCCATTAAGGTTCACCAAAATAAAGTGGAACCGTGGAATGTTACTTTAGTCGACACTGGAGAAAATACGATGACTGGAGGACGGTTAAAGCAAGTATATGATTATATAAAGGATGAAGAATCATTTTGTTTTACTTATGGGGATGGAGTCGGTGATGTCGATATTTCAAATTTAATTAAATTTCATAATGAACATGGTAAATTGGCTACTTTAACTGCAACAAGGCCTCCAGGTAGATATGGAGCAATAAAATTTGGGAATAAAGATCAAGTCGAGAACTTTCAGGAGAAACCAGATGGCGATGGTAGCTGGATTAATGGTGGATTTTTTGTTCTAAATCCTAAAGTTATAAATAGAATAAAGTGCAGTACTTCAACCATATGGGAACAAGAGCCATTATCATCGCTTGCGATTGATGGCGAATTATATGCTTATAAGCACGATGGCTTTTGGCAGCCAATGGATACTTTAAGAGAAAAGAATATTTTGAATAATTTATGGAATGAAGGTAATGCGCCATGGAAAATATGGTAATTAATAAAAGTTTTTGGTCTGGGAAAAAAGTATTTATTACTGGTGATACAGGATTTAAAGGGACATGGCTTTCTTTATGGTTAGTTAAACTTGGTGCTAATGTAATTGGATTTTCATTGGAAGAAGAAAATAGAAAATCTTTTATTTCAGAAGAAGTTGATTATGAGAATTATAAAGGAGATATAAGGGATTATGAGTTCTTAAAGAAAATAATTTATCTCACTAAGCCAGAAATAATTATACATTTAGCTGCTCAGCCAATTGTGCAGAAATCTTATACTGATCCTATAGAAACATATTCAACAAATATAATGGGCACTGTAAATTTATTAGAAATTGCTCGTGAATGTAAATCAGTTGTATCATTATTGAATGTTACTACAGATAAATGCTATGAAAATAAAGAATGGCACTGGGGGTATAGAGAGTATGAGCCCATGGGGGGGCATGATCCATATAGTTGCAGTAAGGGGTGCTCGGAATTAATTAGTTCATCATATAGACGATCTTTTTTTGACGAAAATAACAAAAGGCTGGCGACGGCAAGAGCTGGTAATGTAATTGGTGGAGGGGATTGGGCTGAAAATAGAATAGTTCCGGATGCTGTTCGAGCATTTATAGGCAATGAAAAGCTACTTATTAGAAATCCAATGGCCATTCGGCCCTGGCAACATGTTTTGGACCCGATAGCTGGTTATATATTATTAAGTCAAAAATTATTTGAATCAAAAGAATATGCCGAAGCTTGGAATTTTGGGCCAAATAATGAAGATGCCAAACCGGTTTCGATAGTAGCAAATATTTTAGTAAAATACTGGGGAGGCAATGCAAGCTGGAGCCTTGATAATAATAAATATCCGCATGAAGCTAATTATTTAAAATTAGACTGTTCAAAATCTATAAGTAAATTAGGGTGGAAACCTGTATGGAATTTATCTCAAGCATTACACCAATGCGTAGATTGGTACAAAGCTTGGAATAATAATTCCAATATTACTAATTTTTCAATCAATCAAATTGACATTTACACAAATGATTTAATTAAAAATTATGAGTAATAAATTGAGTTTTAAGGAGACTAAATTAAATGGACTACTTATTATTACTAAAAATATTTTCAAGGATAAGAGAGGCTCACTTATTCGCCATTATTGCCAGAAAGAAATAAACAGCATTAGTTCAATTGGAAATGTAGTTCAAATAAATGAAACCAGAACAATTAACAAAGGAATTATTAGGGGAATGCATTATCAGTATCCACCTAATTCGGAAGATAAAATAATAACATGTTTAGAAGGCGAAATATTTGATGTAGCAATAGATTTAAGAAATAATTCACCGACTTTTTTAAATTGGCATGGTGAAATTCTGAATCAAAATAACGGGAAAAGCCTACTTATACCAAAGGGGTTTGCACATGGTTTTCAAACACTATCGGAGAAGTGCAGATTATTATATTTTCATACTGCAAATTATCTCAAAGAATCAGAGGGAGGTCTCAATCCTATGGATCCATTAATAAATATAAAATGGCCAGAAAATATTGAGGGAATGTCTGAAAAAGATAGAAATTATAAATATATAAATAATAAGTTTGAAGGAGTAGTTATATAACATGGAATGTAGACATTGTGGTCATAATTTAGTTCATTCTTTTGCAGATCTTGGTAGTGCTCCACCTTCAAATTCTTATTTGTCGGAAGAGCGATTAAATGATGCGGAAACATGGTACCGGTTAAACGTTCTTGTGTGCGATAAATGTTGGTTGGTGCAAACAGATGATTATGTGGCAAGTGAAGAAATGTTTTCTGATGATTATGCTTATTATAGTTCATTTTCATCATCTTGGGTTAACCATGCAAAAAATTATGTTGATCTTATAGTTCAAAAACTTGGATTAAATGAAAATAGTAACGTTGTAGAAATTGCAGCAAATGATGGATATTTGCTCCAATTTGTTAAGGGCAAAAATATTCCATGCTATGGAATTGAGCCAACTACCGGGACTGCTAATGAGGCAAAGAAAAGAGGGATTGAAATTGTAGAAAATTTTTTTACTGAAAAATTAGCATATGAGCTAGTGGCTAATGAGAAATCTGCCGATTTAATTATAGCTAATAATGTTCTGGCTCATGTGCCGGATATTAATGACTTTTTAAAAGCATTTAAGGCTTTATTAAAACCAAACGGAACAGCTACATTTGAATTTCCATATTTAGTAAATTTAGTTGATAATATACAATTCGATACAATTTATCATGAGCATTTCTCATATTTAAGTTTAACTTCGTTAACAATAATATTCAAAAATAATGGTTTGCACATTTATGATATAGAGTATTTATCCACACACGGCGGAAGCTTAAGGGTTTATGCTAAAAATCAGAAATATTCAAAAAGTAATAACGAAAGCTTGTTGCTAAGAACTGCTAAGGAAAATGAAACCAATTTAGGTTTAAACGATTTAAACTATTATTTTGGGTTTATCAAAAAAATAGAAAAAGTTAAAAATAACTTGTTGAAATTTTTAATAAATGCAAAAGAAAATAAAGAGAAAGTAATAGGATATGGCGCTGCTGCTAAAGGTAATACTCTAATTAACTATTCTGGGATTAAATCAGATTTAATAAAATTTATTGTAGATAAAAATCCAAATAAACAAAATAAATTTATGCCAGGGAGTAAAATTCCTATTTTACATCCTTCATCAATTACAGAATATAAACCGGATTATATATTAATATTACCTTGGAATTTATCCGATGAAATTATTAATGAAGTTAAATCTGAATATTATAGTGAAGCAAAATTTATAACAGCAATTCCAGAGTTAATTATCAAATGAGCGATTTAATATTAGTAACTGGTGCTAGTGGATTTGTAGGCAGGCAAGTTCTGAAGGAGTTAAATGTTCAAAATAAAAGATATAGGCTGATATTGAGGAGTGAAATTGATAAAAAACTCAAAAATAATAATATTGAATCAATAATTTATTCAAAGGACATTTTTAGTGAAACTATTGATTGGTGGAGTGATGTTTTAAAAGATGTTGATATAATTATTCATTTAGCTTGGTATGCTGAACCAGGGAAATATGTTAAATCAGAAAAAAATATAGACTGCTTAATTGGAACTCTGAATATGGCAAAAGCTTCAGCTATTGCCGGAATACGAAAATTTGTGGGGATTGGGACTTGTGTTGAATATGATTTAAAGTACGGCCTTTTAGATGCTGATGACACTCCTTTAAATCCAAAAACTCCCTATGCAGGAGCAAAAGCGGGGGCTTACATGGCTTTATCAAATTATTTCAAATCATTAGAAATTGATTTTACCTGGTGTCGATTATTTTATTTATTTGGAGAAGGTGATGATTCAAGGAGATTAGTGCCTTATATTATTCAGGCAATAAAAGAGGATAGGGTCGTTAATTTAAGTAGCGGAAATCAAGTTAAAGATTATTTAGATGTTAAAGAAGCGGGAAGACAAATAGTAAGACTTGCTATTGGAAATGAAAAAGGGCCTAAAAATATTTGTTCCGGCTTGCCCATTTCAGTGAGACAATTAGCTGAAAAAATAGCAAATGATTATAATAAAAAAAATCTTTTACGATTTGGAGTTAATTCAGAAAATGAAGATGACCCAAATTTTGTTGTTGGAAAAATTTAAATGAAAATGTTTGATGAAGAAATAGTAGATAGGATTGATGCAATAAGTAAAAATAAGAAATTAATTGATATCGCGAATAACTTTATGAGCGAATCAACAATTCCTAAATATTGCTATAACTTTAAATGGCAAAACAGGCCTATAATTCAATACCCGCAGGATGTGCTAGCTATGCAGGAAATTATCTGGAAGGTAAAACCTGATTTAATAATTGAAACTGGTATCGCGCATGGAGGATCATTAATATTTAGCGCATCAATGCTCACATTATTAGATATACAAGACTGCCATGAGCAAAAAAAAGATACATTACATCTTAAGGAATCAAAAAGAAGAGTACTTGGAATTGATATAGATATTAGAAAACATAATAAAGAAAAAATATTAGAACATAGCATGTCTAATAAAATCGATATGCTAGAAGGATCTAGCATATCAGATGAAATTATCGAAAAAGTTCATAATTATGCGGAAAGCTATGAAAAGATTTTAATCTGTTTAGATTCTAATCATACATTCGATCATGTTTATAGTGAATTATTAGCTTATGCGTCGTTAGTTTCAATAGATAGTTATTGCGTCGTCTTTGATACAATTGTCAATGATCTACCGGAAGGAACTTATCCGGATAGGCCATGGGGGCAAAATAACAATCCAAAAACAGCTGTTAAAAAATTCATCGCAGATAATCATAACTTTATAATAGATAAAGATATATGTAATAAGCTTTTAATAACAGTATCTCCAGATGGTTTCTTAAAGAGAGTTAATTAATTTTATGAATAATAAGCCTCTTGTATCTGTAGGTATGCCCATACGAAACGGAGGCAAATATCTAGAGTCAGCTTTAAAATCAATAACTGATCAGACTGAACAGAATTTGGAGATAATTATTTCAGATAATAAATCCGACGACGGAAGTTCAAAATATTTAAAGCAATTAAGTGAAACCGATGATAGAATTAAATACTATTGCCAAGATAAAATTATTAGAGCATATGATAATTTTAGATTCGTTTTAGATAAAGCTAATGGTGAGTATTTTATGTGGGCGGCTCATGATGATACCCGAGATCTAGAATATATAGAAAAATTAACACTAGAATTGCAGAAAAATGAAAAGGCAGTATTAGCTTTTGGTGATTTATTTATAAATAATATTGACGATAATACATTCAATAAAAAGCAATTCGATTTTGACACTGCGAATATGAAAAAGATTTCAAGAATTAACAAAATTGCCTTTATGCAGTGCTTTCATATTTATGGGTTGTGGAGAACTAGGCATGTTAAAAAGATACCCTATTCATATTGCTCATGGTGGCCAGATCTTCCAATGATGTTGTCTGCTGGTATTATGGGTAATTTTATTTATGTGCCTAATGTAAATTTTAATTACTTAGAAGTAAAAAAGACAAGTGCTGAAAGAATAAAATATCAAGATATGTCGCAAAAGTTTTCACTAGTTACAGCAGTTGCTGCTTTTATTTTTGCAACATATAATGCCACTTATAAAACTGGAGGGATAGCTGTTGGTTTTTATTGTGCTTTGTTAGTAACAATAAAACAAATTATCAATTTTCCTAAATGGATTATATATAGATATAAATTATATGCAAAAGTGAATGATTAGAATTCTGCACATCATAACAACTTTAGAGCATGGTGGAGCAGAAAAGAATCTAATCTCAATTTCGTCGAACTTAGATAAAAACGAATTTAATCAATCAATAATATCGTTAACAACAAGCTCCAAAAAGTATTCAGATATAGCTGAATTAAATAATGTACAACTTATTAATCTTAATATTAATAACTTTATTACTGCATTAGTTGGGATATATAAAATTTGTAAATTTTTAAATCAATATAAACCACACATAGTACAAACGTGGTTATATCATGCGGACATTTTAGGTTTAATTATAAAAATATTGTATAAGAAGTATAAAGTTATTTGGAATATAAGATGTTCTCATTTAGCAGTTTCAGATATTTCATATACAACAAGAATAATTAGATATATTCTTAGTGTACGTTCACAAAAAGTTGATGGAATAATATTTAATTCAAAAGCTGGTTTGGTTGAACATCGTAAACTTGGAATGTTTAACGAAAATAGCCATATAATACCTAATGGATTTAATCTTGAAGAATTTAAAGCTGATAAAAAAATAAGAGAAAAAATTAGGGAAGGCCTTCAAATTAATCAGGATGTTTTTGTATGCGGAATGGTGGCAAGGTATGATCCATTAAAAAATCATGATCATTTTATCAGAGCTGCTGCGTTATTGAATAAAATATACGGTAAAAAAATTATATTCTTATTAATTGGTGTAAATATTAATTGGAATAATAAAAAACTAGTTAATAGTATTAACCATGAAAATTTAAAAGATAAGTTCCATCTCTTAGGCCAAAGGAATGATATAAACGATATTTTAAAAATTATTGATTGTTTGGTTTTAACATCCATTACTGAGGGCTTTCCAAATGTAATAGGCGAAGCAATGGCAAGCGAAGTCCCTTGCGTATCAACATGCGTAGGAGATGTGGTTAGTATTATGGGTAATAGAAAAAATATTATTAAAATAAATGATGTGGCAGATTTAGTTTCAAAAGTTAATGACATAATAAATTTATCAACTGATGAAAAACTTGAATTAGGAGTAAACTTAAGAAAGAGAATAGAAAATAATTTTAGTATTGTTTCTACTATGAAGAAATATCGCATGATGTATTCAAATGTATAATAAATTAATATACTAATATGTGCGGAATAACGGGATTTATTAATTATAAGTCATCTGAATTGAATATAAGAAATACTATTCAAAAAATGACTTATTCCATTGAACATCGAGGTCCCGATAACATTGGAAGTTGGCTAGATTCAAACGACGGTATTGCTTTGGGGCATAGTAGATTATCTATAATTGATCTTAGTGCCAATGGGAATCAGCCAATGGTATCAAAATGTTCTAGATATGTGATTGTGTATAACGGTGAATTGTACAATAACAATAAATTAAGACATGAATTAGAGATTTCAATTGATGGAAAAAATACAAAATGGAATAGTCATTCTGATACTGAAACAATTATAGAGTGTATTAGTTTTTATGGCGTTGAAAAAACTCTTATGAAAATAAATGGCATGTTTGCTATGGCTGTTTGGGATAAGAAAGAAAAAAAACTATTTTTGGGAAGAGATAGAATAGGGGAAAAGCCATTATATTATGGGTGGGGTAACGGAGTATTTATATTTGGTTCTGAATTAAAATCATTAAAGGAGAATTCAATGTTTTCATTGGAAATAGATCGGAACGCTTTATCTCAATATATGAGATTAAGTTATGTGCCTACTCCATTATCAATATATAAAAATTGTAATAAATTGAGTCCAGGATCATTCTTAACTATTCACTTAGAAGGTGCTAATGAAAATGACTACAAGATATCTAAATATTGGGAACTTTCGATTGAAAATAATTATAAATCTTATGACGATGTAAATTTTGAAGAAAAAGTTATTAATCAACTTGAAACTTCAATACAGAGCCAAATGGTTTCAGATGTGCCAATTGGAGCATTTTTGTCAGGGGGAATAGATTCGACTTTAGTCGTTGCATTGATGCAAAAAAATTCTTTAAACCCAATTAATACATTTACTATTGGATATGATTATCAAAATTTAAATGAAGCAAATTACGCAAAGGAGATTGCTAATTATCTAGGCACAAATCATACCGAACAGTACGTAACAAAACGTGATGCATTAGGCGTTATCCCTAATCTATCGCATATTTACGATGAACCATTCGGTGATTCATCACAAATTCCAACTACTTTAGTTTCTGTTTTAGCAAAGGATAAGGTCAAGGTAGTACTTACAGGTGATGGAGCCGACGAATTATTTGCTGGTTACCCTCGATATATACTAACTCATCGTTTATGGAGGGTGCTTAACAATATTCCTATGGGCATAAGGGAAAGTTTTTCCAGTATGCTTAATTGCTACCCTTATGAATTACTGAATAAAATATTTACATTGTTTTTTAGCAGAGATTTATTAACAAAATCAAAAAAAATAAAATATCTTACTTGTTGAAGAATAATAATCTACGTAATTTTTATTATGAAATTATTAGTCATACATCTGGAATAGATAATATAGTTTTAGGCTCTAAAACTAATATAAATTCAGCAGGAAGTATTTTCAATAGAGATAATACTAAATATTTCGGTATTGAGAGATACTTGCAATATTTAGACATTCATTCTTATTTGCCAGACGATATTTTAACTAAAGTAGATAGGGCTGCAATGAGTGTTAGCTTGGAGACAAGAGTTCCATTTTTAGATTACAAGTTGGTAGAATATGCATTTCAATTACCAAGGAATAAATTAATAAAAAATAAAAATGGTAAATTAATTTTGAAAAAAGAATTAGATAAGTATGTGCCAAGAAGGTTAACAGAGCGCCCCAAAATGGGTTTTGGTATTCCTTTGCAAGAGTGGCTGGCAGGGCCCTTAAATGATTGGGCTAATGATTTGTTAAGTGAAAAAGTCATAAAGGAACAAGGATATTTAGATTATGAACTTGTAAATAAAATCTGGAATAGATGTAAAAAGGACAATTCACATAGCTTAATATGGAATATATTGATGTTTCAGAATTGGTTAACTAGTAAATAAAATGTGTGGTATAATTGGAGGTTTTGGGTCAGCTAGCTATAATAAAGGAGATATTAATAGAGCATTAGATACAATTATTCATCGCGGCCCCGATGATCATGGAATTTTGATCAGATCTAAGTCATTTATAGCTGCAAGAAGATTGGCAATTATTGATACAGTAAATGGTAATCAACCATTATGTAATGAAAATAAAAAAATTTGGGCAGCGCAAAATGGTGAAATTTACAATTACCGAGAATTGAAGTTAGACTTAATTAATAAAGGTCATAAATTTCAGTCTAATTGCGATACAGA
This sequence comes from Rhodopirellula sp., assembly GCA_002698965.1. GTDB lineage: Bacteria > Planctomycetota > Planctomycetia > Pirellulales > Pirellulaceae > UBA721. Next base: position 43,842 of record PAAT01000059.1, read on the forward strand.
GGTTTTAGTTCATCTTTATGAAGAATATGGGAGAACATTTGTAAATAAATTGAGGGGGATGTTTTCATTTGTTATTTTGGATACTGAGAAAAATTTAATGTATATTGCTCGAGATAGGTTTGGGAAAAAACCTTTATACTATTATAACTATAATAATATATTTTTATTTGCATCGGAAATTAAAGCGCTAAAATCATTAATATCTGATAGTAAAATCAATTTAACTTTATCAGATCAGGCTATTTATGATTATTTGTCACTATCTTTTATACCTCAGCCAAATACAATTTATAACGAAATAAAAACAATTGAGCCGGGATCCTATATTGTTATTAAGGATGAGAGAATAGTTCATAAAAAGTATTGGGATTTAAATGCAAAAATTAAATATTCGCATGATTACGAAGAAATATTGACAGATGTCAGAAAAAAAATACAAAAATCTGTTCAAATCCGATTAAGAAGTGACGTGCCTCTTGGTGTTTTGTTGTCTGGCGGGATTGATTCAACTGTAGTGACATACGAAGCAAAACAAATATATGGTGATGATTTGAAAACCTACACAGTTGAGAATGAAGATGAAAATTTGAATGAATCAGAAATTGCCAGCAGGACATCTGATTTTTTAGGAGTAAAAAATTATCGGCTAAAACTTTACTCTACTCCTTTAGATGATCTATTAAAATTAGTCGAGCACTATGATCAACCATATGCAGATTCAAGTGCCATACCGAGTTATGGAATATGTAAGTTAGCCAAACAACATGTAACGGTTTTATTAAATGGTGACGGAGGGGACGAGTTATTTGGTGGATATAGAAGATATTATGCATCTCATAAATTAGATAATCTTAATTTTCTTAGCCTTAAATTATTAAAATATTTTGACAAAATTATTTCTACTAAAAATAGTAATAGAAGAAATAAAATTGGCATGCTCAAAAGATTTGCAAAAGGAGCAAATATGAATCCGGCTGATAGATATTTAGCGTGGACATATGATATGCTCAATGAGGCTGACAAAAAAAATGTATGGAAAAAAAAGAACATGAATCCAACCGAAAATTTAATTAATTCCTTTTTTGATAGTGGTGAGTGTAATGTTCGTAAAATGATGAATTGTGATGTTAATCTTATATTACTTAGTGACTTGCTTGTAAAAATGGATATGGCAAGCATGGCTGTATCTGTTGAGGCTAGATCTCCACTTTTGGATCATGAAGTTGCAGAAGCTTCAGTAAATATTCCAAGCAAATTTTTATTTCGTAATGGTTCTACTAAATCAGTTCTTCGTGATGCATACAAAAATGTTATTCCAAATGAAGTCTTAAATGCGCCTAAAAGGGGATTTGAGATCCCTATGAAAAAATGGCTTAATAAAGACTTTAAATGTTTAATTATGGATTTATTTAGTAATAATAATGCAAAGGTGTATAATTATTTAGATAAAAATTTTGTTACTAAATTGTTTAATGGAGATATTATGGAAGGAAAAAACACTACATATTTAAAATACTCAATTTTAGTATTGGAGTTATGGTTAAAAAACTATAGTGGAAAATAATAGGAAAAAATTAATTTTATTTATTGTAACAGAGGATTGGTATTTTGTTTCTCATAGGCTCGATTTAGCCAAGTTTTTGATTAAGCATAATTATTGTGTAGCAGTTTTAACTAATGTTTCTAATTTCAAGCAAATGATTGAATCTTGCGGGATTAGAGTCATCCCTTTTAATATTAAAAGAAAAAGTTTAAATGTTATATCAAGTGCAATAATTTTGTTTAAACTTTTCAAAGTCATATACATAGAAAAACCAAGTATAATACATAATGTGGCAATTAAGCCAATTTTGTATTCAACAATCATATCAATTTTTTTAAAATTTAATATGGTTAATTCTTATACAGGTCTAGGATACTTATTCACAGATTCAGATAAGAAGAAAAATTTATTAGAAAATTTAATAAGGTTTATATTAACTAATATTTTTATTTTTAGCACAAATAATACAACTAAATCAATTGCCCAAAATAAACATGATTATAAATACTTGATAAATTCATTTGGATTGAAAAAGGAAAATACCTTTTTGATAAAAGGATCCGGTGTCGATCATAATAAATATTCACATTATAAAGAAATATCTGGGCCAATTATTGTTACAATTGTAACAAGAATGCTTTATGATAAAGGGATTATTGAGTTTATTAATGCCGCAAGAATTTTAAATAAAAAATATAATAACAAATGTATTTTCCATTTAGTTGGAAGTCCTGACCGGCATAATCCTACATCTATTCCTGAAGAGCAAATTTTACAGTGGGAAAAAGAAGGAATCATCAAATGGTTAGGTCACTCCAATGAAATTAGCAGAATATGGAGAAATAGTCATATAGCTGTATTGCCAAGTTATCGAGAAGGACTTCCGAAATGTTTATTAGAAGCGGCAGCATCTGGTAAGCCTATAGTTGCCACTAGTATCCCTGGGTGCAGAGAAATTATACAACACAACTACAATGGACTTTTAGTGCCAGTTAAGGATTCCTTTAAATTAGCAATAGCCATCGAGTATTTGATAATTAACAAATCCGTTAGAGAAACAATGGGTAGAAGGAATATAGATTTAGTTAAGCGAATTTATTCTAATGATGCAATTTTCCCTCAAATTCTTAGTGTGTACAAAAAATGTTTTTAAAAAATAATGAACATATTAATTACAGGAGGAACTGGATATCTTGGTAATTATTTAGTAAGAGCATTAGACGACAATGAAAATAATATTACGCTTATATCAAGGGAAAAATTAGATAATAAATATAATAACGTTCAATGTGATCTAAATATCCAATCCATATCATGTGAAACATTGCGTGGAATTGATATAGTTTATCATTTAGCAGCTGTTACACATGATATTAATAGCGAGAAAGATAATCATGATTATGATTTGTTAAATTATTTAGCAACTAAAAAACTAGCAAGCCAATCGGCAAAATGCGGAGTAAAGAAATTCGTATATGTGAGCAGTATTAAAGCTAATACTCCTAAAGACTGCAAAAAAGAAATAATTAATGAGGAGGATGAATTTATTCCAGATGGAATATATGGCAAAAGTAAAAGAAAAGCGGAATTAGCTTTATTAGAAATTACAGAATCAACTAATTTAAATGTCTTAATTATTCGCCCGGCATTGATTTATGGCCCAGAACTAATTGGAAATTTAAAAAAATTGGAAGAATTTTCAAAAAGATCGTTTCTGCCGACAATACCACATGTTAACAGTTATTTTTCAATGGTTCATGTCAAAGATGTTGTTAGTGCAATAACATTAATTGTAAGTAAAGATAGGAGTCGGTTTAGTATCTATCAAGTTACAGATGGCTATGAATATAATGCTAGTAAAATCACAAAAATTTTGACTACTGAAAATTGTGTTAAAAAATATTATTCTTTCCCTAAAATATTTTTTCTCTTTGTCTGTAGATTAGGGCAATTTATTAATTTTTTTATTCGTATTCCTATAAATATGCACTTTTATAATAAATTATTTAATGGAACTAGTTATAGTAACAATAAAATTAAAGAATTAGGTTTTATGCCAAAATTTAATTTTGAAAATCGAAGAGATTAATTAAGTGGTAGAGATTAAATATATATTTATTTTTATATTCACTTTGATTATTGGGCTTCCGCTATATGTAATGCTCAATTATTATAATGTAATTGATAAACCAAATTCACGTTCGAGTCATAAGAAAATTATAGTCAGAGGGGGAGGAATATCTGTCATATTAGCATATATTTTATCTGTTATCTTATTTAGTTATAATATGAATACTAACTTTTATATTTTACTTATTTTATTAGTTTCTTTTACTTCGTTTTACGATGATTTGTTTAATTTAAATTCTATTATACGAATAATAGTTCACTTTGTTTCGGCTCTAGCTACAGTTATTATATTAACCAATTTATATTCGAATAATATTATATATTCGCAGATTAATAGTTATTTACTAATAGCATTGGCTACAATCTTTATTGTTGGATATACCAATGCTTTTAACTTTATGGATGGGATGAATGGAATGGCAGCTTTGCAAGCTATAATTTCGACTTTTGGAACTATTGTAATTTTGTCTTCAGACAGTGTTAGTCTTGATTTGGTTCCGCTAACTTATAATATTTTTTTAGGATGCTGTATGTTAGGGTTTCTTCCATATAATTTTCCTAAGCCAAGAATGTTTTTAGGTGATGTTGGGAGTATAACACTAGGATTTATTATATCAGTTAATTTGTTTTGGATATTACTACATTTTGGGCAAAAATATTTTATCCCATTAATACTTCTTCATATTAATTATATTTTAGAGACAAGTATTACATTAGCCCGAAGATTCTTTAATAAAGAAAAATGGTATTTAGCTCATAATGAACATTTTTATCAAAAACTTTATAGAGCTGGTAAAACTCATGTTCAAGTTTCCTTAACATATGCAATATTACAATTAATTGTAGTAGTGTTAGTTTCTAATTTTCTTAGTTACACATCATCTTACAAATTAATTATTTCTTTTTCTATTATTTCTATATGGCTAGTTTTTTTCTTCTATTCGGAATGGTGTTTTAAGAATTCTAAAAATAAGGGAGCTTAATTAATATCCAATTATTATAATGAAAGAATTAAAAAATTTTTATATAAAATACAAAAAGTTATTCTTTTTGCTATTATTATATTCGTTCGGATCTTTTTGCTGCTATTTTATTTCATGGCAATTTCGATTCGACTTTAATCCTCCATCTTCTTACAGGAATGATCTATTTTATTCGTCCATTTGGATAATCCCTATAAAACTTACTATGCTGTTTTTGGCGAATCAGTTTTCAGGACTGCTTGCCTACTTTAGTATAAGAGACTTAATTAAATTATTTTTCGCTACAACTTCAAGTTCGCTTGTTGTGATGCTAGCCTCATTTTTATTAATTAATGATCTTAATTATATTCCACCGAGAGGAGTTGTATTAATCGATTATATTTTATCATTTATGGGGCTATCTGGATTGAGGTTAATGATAAGATTATACAGAGAGCAATTAAGGGATAAAGAGTACAAAGGAAGTAAGTTTTTAAATGTTGCTATAGTTGGAGCCGGCTACGCTGGATCTAATATTGCTAAAGAAATGCTAATGACAAAAAAATATGAGCTTAAGCCTGTTGTATTTTTTGATGATGATCCTAGTAAAATTAATTCTCAGCTACATGGTATTCCTATATTAGGAGAACCGGATTTAATATTAACTGGAGATTTTGAATATAAATTAGATAAAATAATTATAGCACTGCCTTCATCTGCAGTTAAAAGAACCAGAGAAATTGTACAAATCGCAAATAGATCTAATATTGAATGCGAGATCATTCCTTCGATTAGAGATATAGCATCTGGTAAAATTCAGATAAGTAAATTGCGTAAAATACAAATTCAAGATTTATTGCAAAGAGATGTAATTGATCTAAATACCGAGAAAATTATTAGTCATGTAAAAAATCAAACTGTTTTAGTCACTGGTGCTGGTGGTAGCATCGGAAGTGAATTATCTAGGCAATTGGCAAATTTTGGAGCAATGAGTGTGATCTTAGTAGACCGGAGTGAAGGGGCAGTTTTTAATATACAAAAAGAATTACAGTCTGATGGCCTTGTTAACACTGTCCCCATTGTCGCGGATATTTTGGATGAACTTAGGATGGATTTTATATTTAAAAGTTTTAGGCCTAAAATTGTATTTCATGCAGCTGCGCACAAGCATGTATACTTGATGGAAAATCAACCTTCAGAAGCCATTAAAAACAATACAATTGGGACCAAGAAGTTAATTGATTTATCTATAAAAAATAATGTTAGCCATTTTTTGTTAATATCTACCGACAAGGCTATCAACCCAACTAGTGTTATGGGAGCTACTAAAAGGCTAGCTGAAATATATTTAAAAAGTGTGGCTGCTAGTAATGTGTCTAGAATTAAATTAATGGCTGTACGTTTTGGTAATGTGCTCGGTTCTTCAGGAAGTGTTATACCAATATTTGAAGAGCAAATTAGTAATGGAGGACCTGTCACTGTTACCCATCCGGATGTTACTCGTTATTTTATGACAATTCCAGAGGCGGTAGGGCTTGTACTACAAGCAGGCGCTCAATCGAATGGAGGTGAAATTTTTGTGCTCGATATGGGTGAGCCTGTTAAAATTGTTGATCTAGCTAAACAGCTTATTGAATTGCATGGATATAATTTGGGTAAAAATATAGAAATTAAATTTATTGGCCTTAAACCAGGGGAAAAGTTGTTTGAAGAATTAAGTCATCGCGCTGAGAATTTGGCCCCTACTGATCATCCAAAAATTTTGAGACTTATATCAGATGTCGATAAAAGTGCGGCTTTAGTTTTAAAGAAATATAATTATTTCGAAAATAGTCACAATATGGAGCCTCTTCAAATTAAAGTTAAATTAAATGAATTGATTCCAGAATATAAACCATATATAGAATGATCATTTAATTAAATGGTTATGCAGCATTATTTTTTTGTTAGATATACTTTATAGTGATCTTCATTGGAAGAGGTTGATATTATAGCAGTGATTAATACTATTGAGAAAAGAATCGAATGAACCTGTAAAGGGAAATCTCGGAAAGCATGTATGGATATTCCTATCAGAGCGACTAGCCCATAAATTAAAAGGTTTCTATTATTGGTAAAGAAGATGCCTATTATAGCTTGTAAGCTAATTACCGCTGCTAAAAGTATTATAATTAATGTGCCATATTTTCCAAATGTTAGAATAAACTCCAAGTAATCATTGTGCGCCCATGATTCCCAAAATGGGAAAGTGCCTCCTAATTCAAATTGGGCTACAGTTTCAAAACTCCCGGGACCTGATCCGAAAATCGGATATTCAGAAATCATTTTATTGGTAACTTCATATATATAAGTTCTGTTGCTCATTTTATCGGTAAATATGTTCATCAATCGGCTTTCTAAAGCATCCCAGCCAAAATAAATTGATCCAGTTAGCCCCAGGAATAGTGAGAAAATAAGAGTAAATCTTATTGATTTAGTGCTACTTTTTTTAAAAATAATTAATATTGTTGTTATGGCAAGTAAACCAAGCATCACTAAGCTTCCTCCCCTTGAAGTCGAAATTATAGTGCCAATTAAGCAAAGTATTAAAATGGGTATAAGAATCATTTCGGGGCCATTGCCAAATCGTTTTTTTCTTTGTCCTAAATTTTCGTGACTTAAGCTCATGAATAAGCCAAGGCAAATTGGCCAAACTAGATTTAAAAAAGAGGCAGCATTTGAGCGGTAAGCGAATGGCCCAAAGTGTGTGTTGCTACTAATATTCATTGTTGGCTCGATTAGAAAAAGTAGTCGCCCATTTTGCCCGTCGTAATATGAACGTTGTATTATGCTCAGCAAGGCCAATACCCCTCCATTAATGCAAAATAAAAATATTAATTGTTTTATTCGAGGATTTATTGAATTTAAAATTTGGGGATCCTTGAGGGCTCCTTTCGCCCAATCGCGGATGGCCCAAAATACAATAATTAGGCCTAAATATTGCCAGAAGACAGACCAAGTTGCTTGAGCATCATAACTATGTGGTAATGCCTTATTAAATCCTTCGAAAAAAGTGTACTCGTGAGACTGGAGATTAAAGGATGCCCTAGCGTTGATTGCACTTGTCAGAATATAAGCAAGAAGTAAAAACATGCTGAGCAAGAGGGTTATATTACAAATTTTATTTATGAGGTTAAGACGTTTTTGCTTAAGGTTTAATGTGTTTTTTCTTTTTTTCTCCCAAGGTTCATATCTGGTAAATAATCTTGTAATTGTTTTAATGATTAAAAGTAATCCCAGTGCAAAAGCGGAATAATTCATTGTCCATATTGACCATGATTCTGTGGAGCCAAAGGCCCAAGGGCTAAAGATGATCATGAAATAAATTACGATTTCGGTCAGCTTATCTGACATTTTGAGAAGCCTAGGTTCCTCTACAAATTTTCGTCTTTTTTCTTTTGATCGCATCTATTTGGCTTGAGCAGACTATTTGGCTGCGCTGTTTTGAGAAAGTGTTTTTCCTTTTTTGTTTTCTGATTTTGGGTTGAGTTGCATAGTTGTCTTATGATTTTGAATAAGATTTCGGGTCAAAAGAAGTTTCCTTTTCTTATTTCTGGAAGTGATACTAGCGTGGGCAAAACAGTGTTTTCTGGATTGTTGGGTAAATATTTAATGGGAATAGGATTGCGTACTTATTTAACTAAGCCGTTTTGTTCAGGTGCTTCTTTAGATATTGATTTTTTAAAAAGTGCAAGTAGTGATGGGGCTCAGGCTGAATTTAATTATTGGTATTGTGATGAGCCTGTTTCACCGGCTGCATGGGAATTGGCTACTGGTTGTAAAATTGATTTTGGTGACATTGTTGATAGGCTTAAGAGAGTAATCGCAAGGCAAGATTGCGATATTTTGTTGGTAGAAGGGGCTGGGGGATTGTTGGCTCCGATAAGTGGTCAAGATTCTGTAGCTTCACTTGGGCAGCAGATTGAGGCTCGGTTATTTATTGTGGCGCCAAATCGAGTTGGAGTGATTAATCATGTTTTGTTAACTGTAGAAGCAGCTTTACGCCGTGGGCTTAAAGTTTCTAGCGTTGTATTGATGGAGCAAGAAGAGAAGGATGCTTCTACAGTTAACAATGCAGAATTAGTTCGCATGCATATGCCTAATACACCTGATTTTAAAGGGGTTTTCGAATTTCCTTGGCTAGGTAAAGATGCTGATAATCCTGAACTGATCCCGCTAAATGTTAAAAAAGCCGAATCTGTATTAGAGAAAGTTTTTAATGAAGTTATAAAGCCATATTTTAATAATGATTCAAATAACTGATAGTCATTAATTTGGTATATATATTTTTTTTTAAAAAAGAGGTTGACCTAGTGTTTTTTTAGCGTATTTTGTCCGGCCCTTCAGTCGAGGGGCGCTCCCAAACAACGGACGTAAGTCCTTTATTTGAAGTGTTGAATTTTGAGTCTTTTGACTCGATGTTCTTTGAAAACTGAATTGCACAATAAGCAAGAGCCCCCTGAGGTTTCGTCTTTTTTTGTTCGGCGGAACCTGAGGACTCAAATCTTGC
>PAAT01000060.1 GCA_002698965.1 Rhodopirellula sp.
AAAAATTTCCACCGATTACCCTGAGACCGGAAAACGTTTGGCTGAAGAATTCTTGCGTGTATGGGCAGATAATAATGACCCTAATGCGAATCGCAATCGTACTTATCGTTACGGTTATATGTATGGATATAATCAACGAGCAAATTCTATTCCCCTGACCCGCTCGAAGCAGGAAAGGAGTCTTACAGAATTGGCTAAATGGGTGAGTAAATTACAATCCTTGCCCATCGATGAAATTAATCAGGACAAACTGGCCGAAGCCTTTACTAAAATTCATAGCCGTGCCGAGGTCTATAAAATGACCGCTATCACTAAAGTTTTCGGAAGCTTTGAAAAAATGAGTCCGAAGACCGTTGCTGCTTTGGCTAACACCATGCGTGTTAACCTCGCGACCGTATGGCGGGACCCCAAAACACAGCAAAATGCAAAAACAAAACGCAAAGATGATGAAATTCTTGCAGAAGTAATAACGGGCTATGAAGACGTAGATAAGATTCTGGAAAACAGTATCAAAGCTAATCCTGATAATTGGCGCCTGCACCTTCGAAGGGCCTGCCTCGCACTGGATAAAATTAATTTTCAACAGGAAGCGGAAAAGAGCTCCACTTATACTATCGATCGAAAAAACAGTTATGAAATGTTCTCAAAGGCCACTGAACTATACATTTCGGCTTCATCCGAAAATGTTGAAGAAGAAACTACCGAAGCTTTTGAGCACTGGTTTTACGCTGCCTTAGGTGCAAGTGATCTGGGTGCACTACGCGAAACACAGGTCCCGGCTCCAAGACAAATTGATAAAATAAAAACAGCACTTTCAGAACTGCCAGATAAATCTGCAGAGAGGCACTTGGCTCGCTTTGCAAATGCTCTCGCTGCAAGAATCAGTTCAGTAAAACCTGAACTCAAGCAGCGGTACCTCCGTCATGGCCTATCCATAGCTGGCGATCATGACAAGGCCAGCGAAGCAAAAAAACTTTTTAATTACTATAATGACCTAACTAATGAGATCCAGCTCGTGGCAAGAATCGATGGCTCAAGTACTGTCGGACACGAGTCACCGTTCGGAGTCTTCGTTGACATTCGTCATACCAAAGAAATAGAACGCGAATCAGGTGGTTTCTCCAAATATCTTACAAATCAAAATAATTCCAGCTACGCCTATAATTATGGCCGACCAACTCAGAATTACCGCGAAAAGTTTGAAGATATTACCCGCTCAGCGCTTTCAGAACACTTCGATGTCATGTCAGTTACATTCCACGACAGTAAAGTCACTTCAAGAGGAGCAGGACAAGAAGGGTGGCGCATAACCCCTTACGCATATGTTTTGCTTAAGTCGCGCACTCCAGAAGTTGACAAAATACCTTCAATGCAGATCGATCTGGATTTCCTTGATACTGGAGGATATGTGATTCTTCCAATAGCCACGCCCCAGATTCCTATCGATTCCAAGCCCAAAATAGGTGACCCTCGACCCGCTGAAAATCTCAAAATCGTTCAAATACTAGATGAGAGAGAAGCTGATAAAGGCCTATTGAAAGTTGAAGTTAAAGCATCATCCAATGGACTAGTGCCAAACCTTGATCAATTACTTAAACCGAGCCTTGATCACTTCACACGGACCGATGAATCCGGTGGCGAAATTTCCATAGCCAGGTTAGATGCAGAATCTAAGTCAGGAAGTCCGATCACTGAGAGGAACTGGACACTCACATTTGCAAAAACTGAAAAAGGCAAATCGGAATCGGCCCTTTCATTTAGTTTTCCAGAACAAGTGACCGAGACTCAGGAAATGCTCTTTCAACGTTATGATGACGCTGATTTGGTTGCTACCAGCCAAACCCTGCAATTAGAGCAAAGATATGTTAAGAAAAATTCAAAGTGGATTGGATTGGCTGTACTTTTCGTACTTATCGCAGGGGCAATAACCCTAAAACTTAAACGGAAGAGACTGGCCAATTCAGAAAGCAATGAAAAGATCGCCGCTTTTAATGTTCCAAATGAAATCACACCTTTTTCTGTTCTACGCCTTTTGCGCAAAATTCATGCGGAAAAAGGTTTTTCCGAAGACATCCAATCACAGTTAGATGAATCCATTGCATCTGTTGAGAGACAATATTTTGACCGGGAAAATGAGCAGACTCTCAGCCTAAAGGACATTGCTGAAGAATGGGTCAACCGCGCAGTCTAACGCACGGTAAAAGCATTAAGCGTTACCCTCAATCGATCTGTAATGTTATATCTCAACACTGGCAACTGCCATCGCTGCCATCCCCTCACCTTTACCAACAAAACCCATCCTCTCGTTAGTCGTAGCCTTAATACCAATCTTGACTACATCTAATCCAAGTGCTTGAGAAATATTCTTTTTCATTTCATCCGCATGAGCCAAAATCTTCGGTTCCTCTGCTATCAGACTACTATCAACATTAATAATTTCTCCTCCTCGGTCAGCCACTTCTTGCGCCGTCTTCTGAAGGATACTCATACTGCTAATTCCTTTGATTGAATTGTCTGAAGGAGGGAAAAAATACCCTATGTCGGGGGCACCCACAGCTCCCAGAATGGCATCGGCAATGGCATGACTTAAGACATCAGCATCAGAGTGCCCGTCAAGGCCCTTTTGCCAAGGGATATTTACGCCCCCAAGGATCAGGGGCCTCCCCTCCACTAACCGATGAACGTCATATCCTATTCCTGATCTTGCTGCCATAATTATGATGAAAGTGTATTTTCTAAAGGAAGCTTACCGTTCCAGGAGCAAATTGAAAGTTTGCCTTTCGTCACATTACTATCAATTAGGTCGACCTTACCTCCCGCAGCCTCTACCAACAACTTACCGGCGGCAATGTCCCATAAACTTATCACTTCCTCTATATATGCATCTAGCCTTCCACAAGCAATATATGCTAATGCAAGTGCAGCACTTCCCATCATGCGGGATTTTCTGACCTGTGACGCAATGGCACGGTACCGTATGAAGCCTGCTTCCATAGCATCTTTGGTCTTGGAAAAGCCTACAGTCACCACGGCTTCAGACATTTTCCCACGATCACTCGTTGATATAGGAGAACCGTTCAGTGTTGGCTCGCTCCCCACATCAACTGCCCAAAGTTCATCCATCATAGGATCATATATAACACCCAGAATCCATTGATCTGTTGATTTTTGTCGAAGAGCTATCGAAACACAAAAATGTGGAATTCCGAAAAAATAATTCACGGTCCCGTCAATGGGGTCAATGATCCACTGATAATCACCAGCCTCAGATCCGGCATCACCCTCTTCACCAAGGATAGAGTGATCTGGAAAAGCCTCTGAAATTAAATCCGAAATAATGGACTGGCTCATAACATCTAGCTGTAATTTGATGTCATGTTCTTCGAATGCATCTACGACTTTATCTTTACCGTAGTTATCCTTCAGTAATTGGCCCGATGCCCTCGCAGCTTTTTTGGCTATTTCTAAAAATTCACTCATTTATACTCCTAATAATAATTCTATCTTATCGAGAATTTTCTCAGCAATGTCCCGCTTAGAGCACTTATTAATATGATCCTTTGCCCCGTCACTGTGAAAGACCGTGACTTCGTTATGGTCAGATTCGAATCCTATATCTTTGCGTGAAACATCATTGGCAACAATGAAATCACAGCCCTTCCGCTGCATCTTTGATAATGCATTTCCCCGCAATTCCTCAGTGTCAGCCGCAAATCCAACCAATGCCCCGTCAAACCCAAAGACGTTTCGCATCGACCCTAAAATGTCCTTAGTTCTTTTAAGCTTAATGTCTTTGTCACCGGACTTTTTCAGTTTTTGTTTGCTAGTTTCCATTGGCGTGTAGTCGGCAACAGCTGCAACCATTACTGCTGCATCACAATCTTTAGAATAGTTCATAACCTCATCATACATTTGTGAAGCTGTTTCCACAGAAACGACCTGACAGTCTATAGGGGCAGGGACATTCACGGGCCCGCTAATTAAAAGAACTTCATGACCGCGCAATGCTGCTGCTGCTGCTATTGCATATCCCATCTTGCCTGTCGAACGATTGCTCAAAAACCTTACAGGATCAATGGGCTCTCTGGTAGGTCCAGCTGTTATGAGAATACGCACAAATAAAATGAATTTCTAATTGTCCGATGAGAGGATCTTATTGACTGAATCAAGTATCCCATCAACTGGCCACATTCTGCCAATGCCCTCGTATCCACAGGCGAGCATTCCTTCATCAGGACCTATGAACTGCACGCCCCGAGAAACCAATGTTTCAACGTTCCCCTGTGTAGCGGGATGATTCCACATCTTCCCGTTCATGGCTGGAGCAATGATTACTGGAGCCTCAGTCGCAAGATAAATTGAACTTAAGGGGTCATCAGCAATTCCGTTCGCGAATTTTGCTATTGTGTTCGCTGTTGATGGTGCAATGAGAATAAGATCAGAGCGATCTGCCAATTCAATGTGTCCAGGTCTCGAACTTTGCTTCTCGTCGTGAAAACTTGTAAAGACCGGATTCTTTGAAAGGACCTGTAAAGTTAATGGCGTAATAAATTCTTTAGCTTCATCACTCATGACTACTGTCACTGAGTGCCCGATCTTCGTCAAACCGCTCGCGATGTCAGCTGACTTGTAAGCAGCGATTGAACCTGAAACTCCTAGAAGAACTTGCTTCATTATAATGAAATTAGGGTCGCTTCCTAAGGACTCTTTGTCAAAGACCGTTAAAAAATAAACTTTTTCCAGTCATTGGATAGGTTCATCTTTTTTTTCATCAAGATATGACTGCAAAATTTCAACTGCAGCTGCCTGATCAATTAAATGTCTACTACTTTTGATGGTATGCCCGGCATCATGTAATTTCTGTTGAGCCACAGTAGTAGTGAACCTTTCGTCCTGAGTGACCACTTTAATATCAGGCATAGCATTAGCTATTTTATCGACAAAATCCGATACGTTTTGTGCTGATTTGCCGTACGAGCCATCGAGACTACGAGGCATACCAATGATAATGATTTCAATAGATCTTTGAGCAACAATTTCTGCAATTCTTGCAATCGGACTAGATTCGCAGGTCTGAACCGTTTCAAGCGGGTGCGCGAACATCCCCAAATCATCGCTGCATGCGATACCTATGCGAACTTCTCCATAATCTACTCCTAGGGCTTTCAAAATATAGATAAATAAGTGGCGTTGTCCTGTCTAAGCTAAACGCATAAGTGAGTTCATACTAACAACTTCATATCAATCATATTTAATATATGAATATATTTAAATTTGCCTTATTAAATTTGTCCGCCGAATCTTCATCAATTTTAAACGATTACACTATGTCATTGTCTCTATAAATGGGAATCCTTTGTAATAGTGTTCTGCTTGAAAGATAGACCACTATTAGCCCGTAATACTATTAGTCATTCGGTTTCCTTTTAATAAAATGCCTTTATCCCGACTCATTTATGTCATCACTTTGAACCTGTGCCTGTTGCCTTGTGCCAATGCTGACCTTGCATCACAACTCAAAAGAGCCGAGACCGCCTCAGACACGACTGCGATCATTGAAATAGCAAAGCGACTACTTGATAAGAATCCGGATGACTTAATTCTGCTCCGAAAAATAGCACGAGCTCAACTCAAAAATAATGCATTCTCAGAATGCACAAAAACTCTTGCTCATTTGTCCAGCCTTTTGCGTAAAGAAGACGCTGAGGTTCTGGAAATGTTCGGTGACATTGAACTGCAAAAGAGTGGTTCAGAAGAATCAGAAAATGCTCTCGGGTACTGGACCCGTGCTTTGCAGATCGATCCTGCAAGGACCTCGGTCCTGACCAAACTGGTAGAATACCAAAGCAGACATTTCAACAGACAAAAAGAACCCGAATACCTAAGAAAACTTGTACAATTAACCAACGATCCTGAAAACCTGTCCAGAATCATAAATCTGAATCTCAGAAACCGTGACTGGGACGCGATCGATCAATTTACAAAGAGGCTAAGGGCGTCATTCCCAAGCAGTGATCAAGCCAAAAAATGGAATCCCTCATATGACCAACTCCTGAAGATTAAAATACGGCTAATTGATATTGATTCTTCCCTAAGCAAAGGACTTTATATGGTAAATCACTTACTCGAGAGAGCTTGGATTTTTAATGAATTATTCATTGATCAACTCGCCATCGAAGATGCCGAAAGGGCTTTAGAAATCCGACCTGATTCTTTGTGGGTCAAATATCAACTGGGCATCATATTAGCCAATGCCGGCAAGGCCAAAGAAGCTTCGGATCAATTGGGCCTGAATTTTTGGCGATATTCCTACAAACGGAAAAACCCGGGTCAACAATTTCTGACTAAATTAAACCATCTAGAAAAAACAATTAAAGAAAAAGGAACTGCTGAAGCTTTAACAGAAAGAGCGGATATGCTCTATCGTGAAGGACAAACCGATCTTGCAATTGCAGATCTGCAAATGGCAATGAATAAAAATCCGGATCACATCCCTTCACTGTTATTATTTGCAAATATTCAAATCGGAAAAAGTAAAACAAAGGATGCTCAAAGAGCATTGCAGCGGATCCTTAATCAAGAATCTGATCCGGTCACCTACATTTCTAGTGGGCACCGCTGGAAGTATCTTGACAATGGATCCAATCAGGGGATCGCATGGAGAACTAAAGATTTTGATGATTCAACATGGCCTAGTGGCCCTTCCCAGCTTGGATACGGCACTGATGATGAAGGGTCAGGAACAACACTCCGTTTTGGGCCAGACTCTTCTTCGAAGTATCCCACTACTTATTTTCGTACGAGTGTTAAGATACTTGACCCTTCTCTATTTTCTAATTTTCTCTTCAGGGTCAAATATGATGACGGGATCGCTGTCTATATCAATGGAAAGCAGGCAATACGTCAGAATCTAGCTTTGGAAGCTTCGTTTACGACTTTTGCCAGCAGTACGGTCCGTAATGAATCTGACTGGAAAGAGATCAGGTTACCTTCATCATCTTTTTCTGCCGGCACTAATGTGATTGCTGTTGAAATTCACCAGAGCAGGGGAGCCAGTTCGGACATCCGATTTGATATGTTTTTGCATGGCCACACAGCTCGACTTCAGGCCCTTGAAAAACTAGGACGGCTCCAAATGAGTCTCGGAGATTTTGAGGACGCATCACAAAGCTTCAAGGCCTATCTGGATTTGCAATACAATCAGAAAATAAATGACCTTTATCAGGCCTGCTTCTCATCTTTACAGAAAAATTAGCAATGAATCATATTGTCTCAGCACTGATGCCTCCCATGTTAAAATCTTTCCTACTCATTGTATTAATCAGTACAAATATAGGATCTATCCTGGCTCAGGAACTTAATAATTCCATCAGGCTAAGGCCCGGATCCGGAAATATAGTACCGGGTCAAAACATGACACTCTACTTTCCGGATTCTATGATTAAGCCAGAAAGTATCGGACATTCGGGCACCATTAATCCTCTAATATTCAAACCTAAATTGGAATATGATTTTAAGTGGAAAAGCCAAACTGAAGTTATCTACACGATCAGGGGCCCGGTCATCCCGGGACAGTCATACAAAGCAACTTTAGCCCCCAACCTTAATAAGTTGGACGGCACGCCTCTAAATTATGATCAATGGATTGACCGTCCATTTAAAGCACATGAGCTAAATGTTAGTACAAAGTTCCGCCTCAATAGATCCGGCCTCGGACAAAGGCCCAGTGTGCCGCTATTATTTAATTATAAAATCCAGTTCTTAGGTGCACGTGAAACAATATATTTTCAGGACCATATTACCCGGGAACGTTTCGAAGCTAATATCTTTCTGCCAACACTTAATACTGAGCCCAAGAAAAATGACCCGAAAGCTCCAAATGTCGGTGCCTCTCTTTTTGTTGAGCCTGCAGAGCCTCTTCCTGTAAATCGCAATATCGATCTTGTCATTGATGGCATCAGAGACGCGGAAACTGAAACTCTTATTCCTTATTTGAAAGTTTTTCCTTTAGGTAAAACAGAGCCCTTAAAACTTGAAAATGCTGAAACTCATCAGGATGTTTTCGGGGGACTTGAAATCATTCTTAGATTTAATCAGAAAGTCGATCCGAAAGGAGTTACAGACCAAGTCATGAGCGTTGAGCCTCACGTTCAAAATCTTCAGAAAATTGTTGAGGGTAGATACGTCAAGCTACGAGGTCAATTTGATCCTCAAGAAACATATAAAATACATTCCAGTTCAAAGCTACTCGGAGCATCGGGATATCAAATGGACGAGGACACCATGAATGAGGTCACATTTAATGGTCTGAGACCTTCAATCTATTTTCCAAGCACTATGTATTTCACCCGTTCGGCGATCGGATTAAAAATGAAATTTCTTCATGCAAATACCGGACAAACTAGCTGGCGTCTGGCTAAAATACCTGAACATAAGATAGGAGTGGCCCGGCAACGCCTCTACCAGACAGGAGAATTACTCGTTGATCAGTTATCACTACAAACTATTGCCGAAGGAGAATTCCCCGGAGCCCCTAAAAATGAAAGCATTTACCGAGACATCGAATGGAAGCCGGAAAAGAAAGGTCCTCTTTCGGACGGTGCGTACTTGCTTGAAGTTTCAGCTCCAACAAAATCCGATAAACTTATCGCTAACCGTTCAGTGATTTTCTTTACGGAGTTCCTCGTTTCACAAAAGCAGACCAGAAATGAACTTCTTGCCAAAATACAGAAAATGTCTGATGCGGACTCAGTGTCAGGTCTAAGGGCACGACTAGTCTCAAGTAATAATACATTATTAGGCACCTCAATCAGTAACGATGAGGGAATTTGTTATTTTGATAGGAACTTACTCAGATCGGTAACTATTAATAATAGAAAAACCAAACCAAGTGCCAGCCACCTTCTGATTGATTCGCCCGGAGGTGGTACTGCAGTCGCATTCATCGATAGGCAAACATTTTACAACTCTGGCTGGGTCAGTTCAGTAACAAAAAATACACCCAGAAGTTTTATATTTTCGGATCGTAATCTCTACAGGCCCGGTTCCTCAGCTAAATTCAAGGGGATGATCCGGCTTCAGGGAGGGGAAAAGCTAATCAGTGCTGTTAATGTTCCTGTTTCATGGAAGATATCCGAAGGGTACTCAGGCAAGACCGTAATCGAAGGTCAAACAAGAACCGATGAATTTGGAGGATGGGAAACAGAGTGGCAAATTCCAAAAGATGTTAAAATCGGTAGCTATCGTTTGAGCACCAATGGTTATGGCATGGAATATATTCAGGTCGAGGAGTACAGGGTACCACTGTTCGAGGTTAACATCACAAATGCCAGTGAAATAAAAGGAAACACCGCCAAGATAGCAATACAATCTAATTATTTTCATGGTGCACCGAACAGCGGAGCAATTGCCAGGTGGTCAATTCACTGGCACGAGGAATACATACCTTCCGACATTGTGGGCATGACTAATGATCCGTACTCAAAAGACCCATTGAAGAAACCATATCTAAAATCTGCCGAAGGTGAGTTTAAGTTAGATAAAAATGGATCCGGAACATTAGAACTCAAGATCCCGGAAGATGAACCATTTAGCAGAGCAAGGTATGGTTTCGAATTTACAGTGGATATTGTCTCCCCTGAAGGCAGAACAATTTCTAATGGTTTGTACGGTCACCTGCAACCGTCTGATCAGATCCTTGGAATTGACCTGACACCAATTTACAAAGAACCAGAACCTTCTTTGGAGCTTAAGCTCGCTACTATGGGCCCAAACAATCAACTCACTGGCGGAAAAGAAGCTGTCATTGAAATTTTCCGAATCGAATCCCGGACAGTGAAAGAAGAAATTGATCCGGGAATTTTCAGGTACCGAAACTTTAATGAACATATTAAAGTCGCCTCTTTTAATAATGAACTAGAAAATAATGAAACGGCCTTGAACATCAAGGTGAACGGCAAACCTGGCCGTTACGTTGCAGTCTGTCATCTGAAAGGGAATTCTCTGCGTTGTAGTGACTCAGTACTTCTAGCGGGTGAGGCCAGAGCAAGGTATCCCATTCGCAGTAGCGATGGGTTTAATATTTCGACGGACAAAGAAACATATCGGCCCGGAGAAACAGCTACCCTTGCAATGGAGGCACCTTTTGGAGGTAAGGCCTGGGTAAGTATTGAAACGGATGAGGTAATTGATCAGTTCGTTGTTGATCTGAAAAACAACGCTAGCAAAATTGAAATTCCTATCAGAGAAAATTATTTTCCAAATGCTTTCGTAACAGTTTACCTCATTAGGCCGGGAGATAAGGAGAAGATTCCAGCCGAACGCTTCGGTCGAGCAGAAATCAATGTGATACGGGAAGAATTAAACTTGGACATCAATGTGGTAATGGAAAAATCACAGATTGAACCAAGGGAAACCAGTTCCGGAACAATCTTGGTAACCAGTAACGGCAAACCAATAGCCAATGCCGATCTGACTGTCATGGCCGTGGACGAGGCTGTCCTCAAACTTGGAGATTGGAAACTGCCTCCAATAATTCCCAGATTTTACCAGGAAAGAAGACATAATGTCGCAACTTACCATGCCCTCGATAATCATATCGAGGGGTTCGAAGAGGAGGACGTGACGGAAAAGGGGTTTCTTATCGGTGGAGGTGGAATGGATATGCAGCAACAAAAAAAGCAGCCGCGTTCAAATTTTCTTGCACGTGCATTCTGGATGACAGGACTCAGAACAGATGATCAGGGAAGAGTCGCATTTAAATTCAAGGCGCCAGATAATCTCACTTCTTTCCGGGTAACGGCAGTAGGTCAAACGAAAGATCACAAATTCGGAAAGGGACAAGCTCATTTTGAGGTGAGTAAGGGACTAATGATTGAACCCGCACTACCTAGATTTATCCGAAACGGAGATGAAATTGTATTAAGAGCCATTCTCAGACAGAAAGTAATGGATAATGCCAAAGTTCTGATCAATTGCAAATCCGGGGAGGGAATAACGAACCTTGAAAAAGAGCAATACGAAATCGGACCGCTCAATAAGAATGTTCCAGGCACATTCGATTTAAGAGCAAAAGTCAAAAAAGGAATGTCAGAAGTGACAGTGCTTTTCGAAGCCAGCATCCTCGGAAACACTAAAATTACCGACGAAGTCGAAATCACATTGCCTATTCTTAGGCCTGGCATAATGCAAAGGACAGGCACTTATGGTAAAGTTCCTGAAGATGTGCCAGAATTCGTCTTCTCGAAAACCGCACCTAAAATATGGGAGAAATCCGAAGGCGATTTTGGCATTACTTTTTCACGATCACCCTTTCTTCCTAAATTTCAGGGCCTGCCCGAACTGCTTGAATATCCTCACGGTTGCTTTGAACAGCGTACGAGTAAATTGCTCGGATACATTCAGCTGGCTGATTTACTACAGTATCTTCCAGCGCTCGGACAAAAGCATATAAATTACAGGTCCACCATAGAAGAGGGTATAAAATATATTGCTCAGAATTTAAACAGCGGAGGATTTCTGCCGTACTGGTCAGGATCATCATCCCCAAACTCTTATGTAACAGTTCAAGCCGCGTGGCTTATTAATGAATGTAAAAAATTAAATTATAACATTCCCACTGGACTCGAAAAAAAGCTTCTGATGGCTCTCGATTCCATCGTTCAGGGCCGTACAAATGATGAAGGGGATCTTAGAGCGTTTGCGGTATTTATAGACAGTAAGTTTCTTTCAAATAAAAAACCTGTCAGCGCTATCGAAGAACTTTATCTGAACAGAAACCTTCTGAGGGAAGAGTCCCGAGCATTTCTCGCCCTGGCCATGCATGCTCATGGAATCATGCCCGAAGAGATCCAATTACTTACCAGCGAAATTGGTGATCTTTCACCTAAAGAAGTCTTTGACCCCGAAAACTTTTATTCGACGAATCGGTCCGACGCGGTCAAATACATTGCTCTCAGCACAGTTTCGGACGTGCAGTGGAAAGAAAAAAAGGAACCTCATTTCCGAAATCAATTACTTTCCGTCATGGACGATTCCAGAAACTTATCTACGCAAGAGAATCTTTGGCTTCTGATGTCTATAAGATCAATGATGGAAAAAGATAATTATGAACCTTTTAAAAAGGAACTGATCAAAGCCGATCTTATATCAAAGAACCTGTTATCTGTTGCATGGAAAAAACAACCGCTCACTAGTCTCGGCACTATCAAAATCAAAAATGATAATCATCCTATTTATTATCTGGCAAATGCTTCGGTTTTAAGAAATGAAGAAAATTCCAAGAGGGAGGACCGTGGCATTAGAATAGAGCGCGTTATCCAGAATCTGACCAATCCGAACAGGGCCGGCACACCGGAAAATCCACTAATGATTGGTGACGAAGTGTTGATCACTTATCGATTATTGAGCGAGCGGGATCATTTTTTTGTAGCAGTAACTGATGAATTGGCGGCTTCTCTTGAAGTTGTAAATTTCAATCTGGCACAAGTCGCTGCATTTTATTCACTTCCTCAGGGAACTGAAAAGAAAAGACTTTATCTTGACCACTCAGAACTGAGGGACAGTAGTGCGAGACTATATTTTAATCGTTTAAGCAAAGGAGACAATACTTACTCCCTACTGGCAAGGGTCACTTCTGCGGGACAATTCAGTTGGCCTGCCTGCACGATAACGCCAATGTATGAGCCCCGCTTCAATGGCCTTGGAAACAAGACAACGCTTTTTGTTGATCACAAATGAATGATTTAAATTCACTGCATTCAAAGAGCCGACCTTTTCTTCGAAGGATCGTTTTGTTCTTTTTCATTTTTGTTCCAATTATTTTGTGGATTGCTTCTTTGTCCTTGGAGATTGCAGTGAATCGAAGTCCACTACCAAAGAGTCTTTTCGAAGACCTCAATGGGACTCCGATCCTACTAGACCGTGATGGGAAGATTATTGCTCAGATATCTAGTGATGAAGCCAGAGTCCATGTCCCCATACCCATGAACAAAATGGGAAAGCACCTGCCAAAAATCACAATCGCATTAGAGGATCACCGTTACAAAGCCCACAAAGGTATAGATTTTTATGCAGTATTTGCTGCCGCTTACCGCACTCTCACTCATACTGATCACCTTTCAGGCGCATCAACTATCAGCCAACAAACCGTTAAATTGGCCAACAAACGCAAAGACCGATCCTTAAACTCAAAAATTAAAGAAGCTCTATCAGCTTTGAAATTAGAACGGATGTGGAACAAAGAAGAAATATTGGAGTCGTACATCAACCGGTTGGACTATGGGAACCGTCGACTTGGACCCGAAGCTGCTGCCTGGTCTTATTTTGGAAAATCTGCATCTTCTCTTACGCTGGCCGAATCCATTTTTATAGCCGGATTACCTCATTCTCCAACAAAATACAATCCCTGGCTAAGACCGGAAAACGCCAATTCAAAATATTTGAGATCAATTAAAAGACTCCAAGAACTAGGCATGCTATCAAAAGCACAGTCTGAAAGGCTAGCCAACAATCCTCCTGTCGCTCACCGTAAATTGCCACCAACATCAGCTCCGGCCTTTGTGGAAGCAGTGTTAAAAAATACTGAGAATATCTCCACAAGTGATCCGACTCTGACCACGCTGGACTCATCAATTCAAAAAAGTGCTGATGAGATTCTTGTGAACCGACTCAACTTGCTTAACAGACACAGTATCCGCAATGCGGGAATGGTAGTAATTGAAAATGCCACAGGATATGTCCGTGCGATTTCATCTATAAGCACCAAGGATGGTTCATCGGAAAGATCCTACAATACGCCCCTAGTATGGAGACAGGCCGGTTCGACTCTAAAACCTTTCGTGTATTTATTGGGTATTGAAGAAAGAAAATTCACAGCCTCGAGTTTACTTCCTGACACTGCAGACTCCATTCCCAATAAATTTAGAGCTTATGAACCCAAAAATTTTAATCACAAATTCAATGGTCCCGTGCGTGTGCGCAATGCACTTGCATCATCATTGAACGTTCCGGCAGTCTACGCTCTGAGTCTTACCGGCCCGCGGAAAAGCTTTGATTTTACAACTCAGTTCGGCATCAAAACTAGTGAATCGATCGATGATCTCGGTGCCGGGTTTGTTTTAGGTAACCGTAAGATCCGGTTACTCGACCTTGCTTCGGCATACTCTAATCTTGCGAGAACCGGTTTAGTTATTCCTCCCATATTTTCAGAAAACACAATAATAAGGCCCAAACGAATAGTTTCCGAAGAATCAGTTAATATTATTACAGATATTCTCGCCGATAATGAGGCCCGGTCCGCTTCGTTCGGGCGTCATTCTAGCTTGCACATCAAAGACCACCGTGCAGCGGTCAAGACAGGAACGAGCAGCTCATATCGTGACGCGTGGACGGTCGGGTATGATAAAGATCACACAGTAGCAGTGTGGTTTGGTAATCTCAATGGCCGAACCATGAATGGTTCCTTGACCATTGAAAGCGCTGCCCCCGCATGGAAAGAAATGTTTATGTTTTTGGCAAAATTCAAAGGATCAAAGCCGCTCAATAAGGCCAATAAAACTCGAATAAAAATTGATGCTTTGACCGGACTATTAGCATGTAAACATACTAAATATTTGATAGAAGAAGTATTTCTTTCGGGAACTGAACCCTCTAAGGATTCCACAGAATTTTATGACTCTAATGGAAATATCCTATTATCTGATGAATATGCAGGATGGTGCGCTAGCAAAGACAATTATCTGACAGCAAGCGTCAGGCCATCACTGACTGGAGGCCCGAGGATCCTGAGCCCTAATGACGGTGCCTCTTTCCGCATGGATCCTGAAATACCTACTGACCAGCAAAGCATCACTCTGACATCCGATACTGATCATACTATATGGAATGTTAATGGTAAACGCCTCACTGACCCTTACCTCAGTCTTCGCCCCGGCACTTATTTGATCAGAGCAAGCACCGAGAGTGGTAGTAGCACGGCGCGGATAACCGTTCGTTAAAAGTAAAATAATCTATATCAAATTTGATTAATTTGTTGCGCATTTCAAATGCAAAATAGACATTCCAAAATCCCTTTCAGCTGAAGGAGAAAAATCCTGTCTTTTGATTTCAATAAAGTCTTTAGAGTGCCAGTCAGGAAAATATTTAGCTTCACTCTCGACTGTAAATGTAGTGTGTAAAATAGTCAGGATAATTAGATCTGCGTAATTAATAGTTCTTTCATAAATTGCCGCACCACCGCAAACGACAAGCTCATTCTCCGCTTCTTTTTCAGCTGTGCGTATTATTTCATCAAAAGAGAACGCCACTCTCACTTGGGATTTAGGTGCATAATTTCGGTTTCTTGTCAGAATGTATGGTCTATGATCCAAGCCAAACCAACCTTCCATTTCTTCATAAGTTTTCCTTCCAAGTAGTAATCCTTTTCCTCGAACATAGGATCGAAAGTGATCCCTGTCCTGTTCAATGCCTTGCCAAGGAAGGCCACCTTCCGCACTGCCAATCAGCTTATTCTCATCAATCGCGGCAATGAGAGATAATTTCATCAGTTCTTTTTGATTTTTCTAAACAAGTTGGCCCAGCTGTTCTTCTTAGAGAACCAATATCCCTCTCTCCCAGTAAATTCAGAAGCCATATTATCATCTGTGATCACATCAAATTTTTTAGATGATCTCATTTTTTCCCCAAGCTTTGGTAATTCCATTTTCACTAACCGTTCAAGTTCAGACCTAAATGCTGCCGTCCTTAAGAAAGTCGGAGATCCGTTGTCATCCTTAAATCGAAGCAAATTTGCACGTCTTTGTTCGGAATTAATATTGAATGGACTGTCAGAAGCCGCCACAAAATTACCAACCATCGATACATATTTAAAGACCTCTGCCGCTGTCCGAACAACATCATCACTACCGGTAGTATTATAAAAAACAACTCCTCCTGACTTTAGGTGAATTTTGCATAAATTTAAGAATTCTACAGAAAGTAAATTTGAAGCATGGCTCCGCCAGTGAAAAGTCGTATTCATTAACATGAAATCGAACTTAACATCATCAGACTGACGTCGTAGCCAGCGACGCCCGTCATCAGTGTGTATCATAACTTTAGGATTTTCAGTTATCCTGCTGTGCTCTTCATAATCTTTTATAATCTCAAGGTATCCGGGGTTTATTTCGACAATCTGCAATTCCTTTAAAGCTTCATGTCTTAACAGTGCAGCTGCCCAAGAACCACTGCTGAATCCAATTTCCAAAACATTGGCCGGCTCCGGATGAAGAGCCGCTATCATGTAACAACGATATATACCGTTCGGAGATCGTGGATCTACAGCGTACATTCCATCATAAATACCTCCTCCATATACAATATCGGCGTCTCCTGATTTTAATGCCTCATCGACAGTAATGATACCGCTCCTGTTCTGAACTGTTTTTTTGAAGGGCTGGTTCCTAGGATATTTCTTTTCATATTGCAAATTTTCCAGGAATCCTGAGAAAATTGTTTCGCCAACAAAAATCGGTGAGGTAGCCACAACCAAAGCAAAAGCTATTCCTGAAATTCTAATCAGTGGAGCAACTTTAGACATTGTAAATACCAATGCGGAAGCGATGGCTCCGACACTTGCAGTTACACCCGTAACCTCATTCAATGGCATCATTTCAAGTAAAACAAACCCGGTAAATAGAGAACCCAATGTGGCTCCGATAATGTTCACAAGATATACCAGAGACACTGTTTTCCCCACAGATTCCTGAACAGTCGATAATTGGCATACTAGCGGAAAGATTCCACCAGCGATGGCGGCAGTTAGACATACCATACCAAGAACGACCCAATAATGGTCCGCCGAAGTCAATTTAGCAGCGATCGGCATTGAAAAATAAAAAACTAAGGATGAAAGACCTAGCATCCAAGCAGCAGATAAGAGGAGGTCTTTTTTTGAATC
>PAAT01000061.1 GCA_002698965.1 Rhodopirellula sp.
GATCGTACTGTGCGTTTGGCTGAGGGCCGAGTGGAATCTGTTTCGTTTCAGAGTTAAGTATCGCTGACAGGTACTCAAGAGTTACTCTGCCGTCTAAAATAATATTTTTGTCATCGCTGTGGTGAGCAATCAGACGTAACAGGACTTTACTGTTGGCAGTTTAGACTATGACGCTAAAAGTTTATATCAACGGAACGCTTTATAACAAAGAAGATGCTAAGGTCAGCGTATATGACCATGGATTTTTGTATGGAGATGGTGTCTTTGAAGGAATGCGGAGCTACGCAGGCTCGGTCTTTCGTATGAAGGAACATCTTGATCGGCTCTGGGATTCTGCGGAAAAGATTCAGCTTGAAATCCCTATGACCAAAGCCCAGATGTCCGATGCTGTCACCGCGACGCTTGCTGCCAATGAAATTGAAGACGGCTATATCCGTTTGGTAATTTCTCGCGGTGCGGGAACTCTGGGGCTGGATCCCAACAAGTGTCCGATTCCGAATATTGTCATTATCACCGACTTTATTACGTTGTATCCGGATGAGTTTTATCAAAACGGTCTCGAGATCGTGACAGCAAAAACAATTAGAAATCATCCAGGAGCACTGGACCCACGAATCAAATCTCTCAATTATCTCAATAATATCCTGGCGAAGATCGAAGGTTTGGCTGCCGGTTGTGTTGAAACTCTGATGCTGAATTATAAGGGGGAAGTTGCAGAGTGTACGGGTGACAATATCTTTATTGTCAACGATGGTAAACTTCTCACACCACCTGTCGAAGCCGGAGTGCTTGAAGGTATCACGCGAGGTGCTGTGATGGAGCTGGCTGCGGCTGATGGTGTAGACGTAGTTGAATCGACGATGACTTTGGAAGAGGTTTATTCAGCCGAGGAAGTCTTTCTGACGGGAAGCGCCGCTGAAATTGTTCCTGTGATTAAGGTCGATGGCAACCAAATCGGTAATGGTGCGCCCGGCGTGTTAACCCGTCGCATCGCGGATCTTTACACTCAACTTCGCACCTCGTAGGTTTCCGTTACCTTCCGTCTTTCGGTTTTCCCTTCCTTCGGTGCCAAAGGTTTAAAGGGCTGATGTGTCTTGAGTTAAGCAGGCTTATTTAGTACAAGTTCCAATTGGTTTTAATTTAGAACTGCGTCCGTAATACGGCTCTCATTGGATGTCGCGATTTACTCAATTTAACCTGGTCTTCATTTGCTTCAGTACCCTCAATTGGTGCCAATGGGGTGTGATTGCGCAGGAGCCGATTTTATTGCATCCCCAGGGGCTTGAAGCCGTTTTTCCACCGGATTGGGAGCAGGGAGTGCGGAATCTTGGGCCTAGTCTTGCCCGGCTGAAACCAGGGGAGCATCGACAACCGTTTCCGGAAGAAGAAGTCGATGTTGTTAGTAGTAATCTGGGGTTTTGGGTTCCGACCATCAAAGTCGACAAGACTGTTTGGGACGGGACAATGGAGTTCGGTGGTAACGGAACTACGGGGAACACAAAGACTTCTCAGCTTTTCGCCAGCGTTGAGTTTGCACGGGATACCCGGTACGGGGAATTGGGAATAGACTTAGATTACGTCCGATCGAAGGCCAACGATGTCGTAAATAAACATCACACTTTGTTTGATGTAGGTCATCAATGGCTCCGTGATGGGAATCGTTTAAGCTGGTTTGCTGAATTGGGATTAGAGTATGACGAATTCCGCCCATTCGACTTACGTTTGACCGCGAACGGCGGTATACAAAAATTGTTTGTCGATACGGAACGGACACAATTGAGCTGGCGTTTTGGAGCTGGTATTTCTCAGGAGATTGGAGCTCCCGATGATTCGATCATTCCTGAAGCAGTGTTTGGTTTGATCGTTGAGAAACAGCTT
This sequence comes from Rhodopirellula sp., assembly GCA_002698965.1. GTDB lineage: Bacteria > Planctomycetota > Planctomycetia > Pirellulales > Pirellulaceae > UBA721. The sequence continues at coordinate 1,879 of PAAT01000061.1, forward strand.
ACTTCACGTCAGAAATTGGAAGCTGATGTTGATTACTTTCCGGATTGGTCGAACTTTACGGAATTTCGTATTGAAGCTGAAGCGTCCTGGCGATTCGTATTGGACGATCAGCACGGGTGGAGTTTGAAGCTGGCTGCACTTGATCGCTACGACAGTACGCCCGGTGCTAACAAACCAAATGATTTTACGTATTCGCTAGTCCTCTTGTGGGAAATCTAAAATAAATAGCTATTGGCTATCCTTTTCATTCCATTCGGGGTCTTTTCCAAAGAACATCATGTGTTGCCACGGGAGTTTGTCGAATTCACCCGTCAGCTTGAACCCGTTTGCAGCATACTCTTTCAGGATCTGTTTTTTGCTCATTTTGTGAAGAGGTTTGATTGGTACTTTCGGGTCTTCCTCTCGATATTCCAGTAAGACGATCTGTCCATCTTCTTTGAGACTGTCTCTCATGTATTTCAGCATGACTTTCGGGTGGGACAGTTCGTGATACACGTCGACCATAAGGATATAGTCGACACGATTCTTGGGAAGGTGCGGGTTGTGGAACGAACCGAGAATTGGAGTCACATTTTCAATGGCCTCTGCTTCCATGCGGGTTCGCAGGAGATAAAGCATCTGAGGTTGAACATCGACTGCCAGGATTTCCCCGGCAGGTCCAACCATTTTGGCCAGTTGAAGTGAGTAGAAGCCGTTGCCGCAACCCATGTCACAGATGGTCATGCCGGTTTTGATTTTGAGGTTCGCCAGCATCAGAGAACATCGTTCTTCATTCTCCCGGTTCTCGCGGATCAACCAGGGAGCTCCGGTGTAATGCATCGTCTGAGCAATTTCTCGCCCCATATAAACGGTTCGTCCCTGCGGGATCTTGTCAGACTTCTTTGAGATCTGTTGTTGTGCTTGGAGAGAAGGTATTAAAAAGGCAGCACTTAGAAACGCTAAGGTTAGGGCAGCAGTGATGATACGTAGTATAGGCATAAGTTCTTCTTTCCGTGTCTGGGGCCGCCAGAAGAGGAGATGTATTGGTATCGCTTCCTTCAGTATTCTACCGAACAATGGTGGCGAAACTCCAGCGGAACATCTCAATTCATAGGGCAACGGGAGCCAAGTTTAGATTATTTGAGAATACTGAAGCCAGTACTTAGCCTAGAAGGGTTCGGGCAGTTTGCGATTGAAGGGAGGGGCTAGATGTGCCGGAGGTATCCGACCATGTTCGAATTCCCACTGAGATCGCTCTTCATCGTCAGCGTAATAAGTGAGCCAGATCTCCGTGTCAGAATCTAAGTCAACCAGCTTCCAGATCAAATTGTTTTGAGGCAGGTCTAGTTTCTTTTCGGTCGCAGGGAGGATGTCACGGAATAACACGCAGTAGAGCTGTCGGTCCGACAGGTGATCCGTACATTGAAGATAAATATGCTGCTCGGCAAGCCGTTCTACAGCATCCCACATAACGTTCGATAGATTTCGATCTGAAAGCGTGTCTGGATGAGGCAGTTGTAATTCCGGCTCAAACCACTGGCTGATCGGGATAACAGGTGAGCGTTCCCAACACAGCATTGCTTGGAGGAAGTTATTCTCTTCTTCCGTTGACATTTGTGAAGCATCCACAAGTTCCACGGATTCATCCATGAAAGGTTCGAGCTCATCTCGAAGCTGAGCATTGAGAAGTAACAGATCGACTTCGTTTTTGGGAAATCTTACTTCGGTCATGGATTACGTTTATCTTCTTATCAGTTCAGACATTCATGGAATGTCTGTTTCGTTTTGATGTGCTATGTTCTGAATCGTAATTGGACAAAGGGTCGAAACAAGACTGATTTCTGATCATTTGTATCGTAACTTGAGATATTCCCGTAAGGTATCCGTCGTGACCGTTACGAGTATAAATCTCAGACCGTTTCAGGGGTTTTAGCATGATAATCGTTACGACCTGAACGTGGTTTACTGTGTTGGCATCAAAAAAAACACGGCTTTCGCCGTGCTCTGTTTGACGGAGTACTCCGCCTGGATTAGCGGGCCTCGGTGTCTGAGATTTTATTGATGCGACGTTCGTGGCGACCGCCTTCAAATTCAGTTTCCAACCAGATCGACACCAACTGCTCAACGCTTCGTTCACCGAATAAATCCGCTGAAAGGCAAAGTACGTTGAGGTTGTTATGACGACGGCTCATCTCAGCGGTAACGGTATCATGGCAAGTTGCAGCTCGTACGCCTTTGTACTTGTTAGCGGCGATAGCCATACCGATACCTGTACCACAGATCAAGATGCCGCGGTCGCTTTCGCCATCTGAAACTTTTTGGCTGACCGTGTTGGCAATGTCTGGATAATCCACACTATCATCACCATTTGCCCCAGCATCACTGGTGGAATGGCCAAGTCGCTCCAGTAACTCAAGGATCTTGGCTTTGACTTTATAGCCGCGATGATCGCTTCCAACTGAGATGTGCATTTTTTAGTTCTCTCCAAATAGGTTTTCCGGAGGTTGCAAGCCTAATATTTCCTGTAGACGTTGATCAAGGAGGTCGTCGATTTGCTGCGCACAGGCTTGGTAGACTTCTACCGGAGCTCCAAACGGATCAGCAACATCACCTTCATCAGGATCAATGACAAATGTCTTATGTTCAAATTCCGGCCACTCACCAATGATAGCTCGGCGGTGCGAATTGGAAAGGGTTAATAGCAGGTCGGCATGCAGAGCAAGTTGGTAATGAAGTTGCTGGCTCTCGTGATCGTTAAGATCGATACCTTGTTCGTGCATGACCTGGACTGCTTGTAATGCGGCAGGCGAACCAGGGGTGGCTGCAATCCCTGCGGATTGTACCTTGATTTCCAAGTTGTCCAGTGTACACCCGAGTGCCTTCGACAACTTTTCCCTAAGCAATACTTCAGCCATTGGACTACGGCAGGTATTGCCAGTGCAAACAATGACAATTTCAGGCTGAGCAAGTTCGACAAGCATGTCGTTGTCGATAGCTCCTTCCCGAAGGACAGTGATTCTGTCTTTGACCAGTTTAATGACGGTGGAGGGAGTTCCAATTTTCGTAGGGCCTCCATCAACGACTAAAGGGAGTTTGTCTCCCAGTTGTTCAGCAACTTCCCGGGCGGTCGTTGCGTCGGCTTCGCCACTTTTATTAGCACTTGTTAGTGCAATTGGTTGTTGCAATTCTTCCAGCACCGTAAGCAGGACTTCATTACTAGGTACTCTCAGGCCAACCCAGCCTTGCGGAGCAATGAACGGAATGATGTTTTCAGGCAATGACTGAATCAGGCTATCGTCGTCACTGGCGTCAACTACCATGGTGAGCGGTCCCGGCCAGCAACGTCGAGCTAAACGTTTAGCTAAATTACTTGAATTCGGGGCGAACTTCATGAGTTGGCTAGAGTCGTTGATGGCCAAGGTCAGTACTTGGGATTCGGGACGACCTTTGATCTCGAAGATCCTCTCGATCGCAGCGGCATCATTGATAGCTACACCTAAACCGTAGACAGTCTCAGTTGGAAATGCCACGATTTGATTGTCTTTCAGTAATTCGACAGCAATACCAATGACCTTTCTAGGGTCTTCGGAGTCGTAAACATCAAGTACTTGAGGTGCCATGATTTGTCTTGTGGGTACGAGGATGGCAAATTGAGGGAAGAACCCCGTACCTTGTGTACAGAATAGTAGCGTCGGTAAGGTCTCACTATTGCCCGCGTGTTGCCTTCATCTCATTAGTTTAAGTGGCGGATTCAAGCGTGGTCAAGTGGCTAGATGCCGTGGGGGCTCGATTGCTTGACAAGCTGCGAAATCAGATAGAAATTGCGTGTTTTGAATTAAAGGTTACGCCGCAGAAACGTTGTGAATGCTGTTTCTTCATAAATCGAGGAGTTGTTTGAAAGGGCTCTTCTTTCTAGATGTAGTACATTGCCTCAGATTGTCCGGCAGCTTGTTCTAAGAGGTCGGCAAAGGTTATTTTGTGGAGTCGTGACTGGTGTCGTTCCAGCATCATCGTCCAGGTAGAAAAGAGGATGGCAGAAAGCGGAGTCGAGTTTTCTGAATTTTGGTGTAACTGGGACGAATGCCCGTCAACAATGGACATTACCTGGCCCAGGGTAATGTCTTTGGGAGAATGGGCTAAGCGGTAACCGCCGGATGCTCCCCGAATACTGATGACCAACCCCGCCCCTTTGAGTTGCAGTAAGATTTGAACTAAGAAACGATTCGGAATACCGTGGCGTTCCGAGATGTCTTTGATCCGCACGGGAGCTTTTTCACTGTAGCGGCTGGCCAGTTCCAGGATCGCCATGCAGGCATATTCCGTTTTTGCTGAAATATTCACAATTAGTCATCCATGGAATGTAGGCCACACTCAGTTTTCCCAGTACCACTCCAGCGTCCGGCGCGTTCATCTTCACCGATTCCGATGGGGCGAGTACATGGCCAGCAGCCAACACTTGGATAGCCTTCATCATGAAGCGGATTGTATGGAATGTCGTTGTCCATAATCATTTTCCAGATATCTTTCTTGCTGCAATTGGCCAGCGGGCTGACTTTGATCAGTCCGAACTTCTTATCCCACCCGACAATTGGGGCTTTAGCACGATCTGGGCTTTGGTCTCGTCGAATGGCACTGGACCAGCAATGCAGATTGTTGGCCACCTTCTTCAACAGTGACAGCTTACGGTCATAACAGCATTTATTCGGATCTGATTTGTAGACCGGCCCGCCGTGAAGTTCTTCGTAGGCAACGACATCGAGTTCAGGACGAACAAGCTGGACTTCGATTCCGTAACGTTCTTTAACTTTATCGCGAAGCTCCAGAGTTTCCTGGAATTGATAGCCTGTTTCTAGATTGAAGATAGGAGTCTCCGGGGCGAACGTCGACAGGAGATGGATCATCGTCATTCCTTCCGGGCCGAAGGCTGTAGCCATCGCGAAGTGCGGAGCGTAGTGAGCAACGGCCCACTTGAGTATTTCGATAGGAGCTGCGTCCTCAAGTGATATACTGGCAGCATCTATTTCTGCCAGGAGCTCCTCGGTTGGCTCAATTCGCTGAAACGACGATGTTTTTAATTGACTTTTGATTTCCAATCCCCCAAAATCTCCCTCGCGGAATGAAAAAATATTATAAACATTATCAACTAAGTGAACAATTGGCTGATTTGATTAATTTCGGTAATTCTTGGGGCATTCTGGAGGTGATTTCTAGGATTTCTTCAATGGACGCTTTTGTTTCGGTATTTGTATAACGGGCCCGAAGAGGATTAAAAGAAGCATTTCAAAGAATTTGAGGAGTGGATGCCTCCTAAATAAATTTAATTAGAATGAAGGGATTCGATTGGGAGATATTTGATGCAGCAAGTTTTATTGGCAGTGGATATTGGTGGTTCGAGTGGGCGAGTTGTTGCCGGAAAATTCGATGGCCAGCAAATCGGCTTAGACGAAGTCTATCGTTTTGAGAATGGCGGTTCGGCAGCGAATGAACGTATGTACTGGGATATGCTCAGGCAATGGGACCATATCGTTACGGGATTGAGCGCCGCGACTGCCAAGTACGGCGATCAAATTGTCAGTCTGGGGTTGGATACTTGGGGCGTCGATTTTGGATTACTTGGGAAAAACGATGAACTCATCAGCAATCCTTTTCATTATCGGGATCCCCAATTAGATGGGATCCTCGAATGGGGATTTGAACGTGTAAGTAGGGAGGAGATTTTTTCTCAGACAGGCCTGCAGTTTATGGAGATCAATTCTCTTTTTCAGTTGCTAGCACTGCAACGGCGCGAGTCACCAATTTTGGAATTTGCAGAACATTTGTTGATGATTCCGGATCTTTTCAATTGGTTACTCACAGGAGAAAAGGCGAACGAATTCACTAATGCAACCACTACGCAACTTCTTAATCCAAAAACTGGAGAGTGGGCGTTGGGCCTCATGGAGAAATTTGGTTTGCCCGCCGCAATCCTTGGAAATATCGCATTGCCGGGAACCAAACTTGGTAAGCTGCGTTCCTCAGTTGCTAAAGAAATAGGCCATGCTGATCTTGAGGTGGTTCTGCCAGGAACGCATGACACCGCTAGTGCCGTCATGGCAGTTCCTTCAACTCAGGTATTATCTAATCAGCCAAATTGGTGCTATATCAGTAGCGGCACTTGGTCGTTGATGGGAGTGGAAGTAGCTGCTCCGATTATTAATGATCGTTGTCTGGATCTAAATTTTACAAATGAAGGAGGTGTTGGTGGGAGCGTTCGAGTTCTCAAGAACATCACGGGCTTATGGATCGTACAGCAGTGCCGTCAGGCCTGGAGTGAAGGAGGGCAGGAATATAGTTGGGATGAGTTGGTTGACCTTGCGGCTGCCAGCAAGCCGCTTCAATCGTTCATCGACCCGGATCACGGATCCTTTGGAAATCCTGAATCGATGCCGCAGGCCATCCGTCAATTCTGTAGTGAAACGGGGCAATCGGTTCCTGAAACACCTGGTGAGATGATTCGTTGTGCATTGGAAAGTCTGGCATTGAAATACCAAAGCGTATTAGGGATGCTGGAATCGCTGACCGGTGGAGCGATTGAAATAGTACATATTGTTGGTGGGGGTACTCAAAACCAACTGTTGTGTCAAATGACGGCGGACGCATGCCAACGCGCCGTTGTCGCTGGTCCGATGGAAGCAACGGCAATTGGAAACTTACTCGTACAACTAATTGCGAACGGGGCAGTGGCTTCCGTAGCCGAAGCACGAGAAATCGTAAGCAATAGTTTTATCTCAGATACATTCGAACCAGATACTTCTTATGATTGGAATGAGGCCGCAGAACGGTTTGCCATTATCGTGGGATAGAAATAGAGATCAAAAAGGATATAGTAATGATCAACGTTGGAATTACCGGCATTGGATTTATGGGTTGGATTCACTACCTCGCCTATCAAAAAGCGCCAGGGGCTCAAATCAAAGCCATTTGTTCTCGCAATGAAGCAAAACGTAATGGTGACTGGACTTCGATACAGGGAAACTTCGGGCCTCCGGGTGAGCAAGTCGATGTTTCCGATTGGTCGCGGTACAGTGATGTTAACGAATTGATTGCTGATGAATCGATAGATTTGATAGATATTTGTTTACCACCTGACCTGCATGCGGAGGTTGCCAAGAGTGCCCTTCAGTCTGGCAAGCATGTCCTCATTGAAAAGCCGATGGCACTTACAGCAGAGGACTGCGAAGAGATTGTTGCTGTGGCAAATGCAAACGATCGCCAGGCCTTAGTGGCTCATGTACTGCCTTTTTTTCCCGAGTATGCTTACTTAAGAAAGGCGGTTGCCAGCGGTGAATATGGCAAGTTGCTTGGCGGCCATTTCAATCGAGTAATCTCCGATCCATTATGGCTTGGTAAAGACTTTTGGGATGAGGAGAAAGTGGGTGGTCCGTTAATAGATCTGCATGTTCATGATGCACATTTGATCCGCTACTTGTTTGGCATGCCGACTGCCGTGAATACACGTGGGCGTTTTCGAGGCGAAACGGTGGAGTACTGTAGTACCGTATTTGATTTTGAAGACTCCGATATTGTGGTTACCTCTAATAGCGGGGTGATGAATCAACCGGGGCGTCCGTTTATACACAACTTTGAGGCTCACTTCGAAAAAGCAACCATGCAGTTTTCATTTGCTTTACTCAATGGAGATCCCGATCTGGAAGTATCACCGCTGAAAGTATTTGATGCCGATGGTAACGTGCTTCGTCCTGATTTAGGTAGCGGTGATCCGGTCGACAGTTTTGTGTTGGAGATTCAGGAAGCTGTTTCCGCGATCGAATTGGGGCAACCATCCTCTCTACTTGGCGGAGAACTGGCTCGCGATGCAATTACACTATGTGCTAAGCAAGCAGAGTCTGCTCAGAGTGGCTCAGCTGTAGTGCTGTAAGTAATTCTGTTAAGAGCGACGAAAAGCCTACGCCCACCCCCTATTAATAGGGGGAATCGGGCGCATCTAGTTTCTCCTGTTTAACAGGTGACCAAATTTCGTTTGAATTTTTCGTTCAGAATGACGTATATATTAATAGAAAGACGAAATAGCAGTTTTAGTAATTTGGTAAATCCGAAGAGGGTTAAGGCTCATGCTTAAGATCTTTAAAAAGCAGTCTGCTGGTTATTGTGATGGATTGAATCGCCGGGATTTCCTGCAAATCGGTGGTGGAGGATTAGGAGCACTCAGCCTTCCGTCGCTATTGCGAGCGGAGTCCAAGGTGGCTGATAGCAGTACGGATAAAGCTGTGATACATCTCCATCTGGCAGGAGGTCCTTCCCATCAGGACATGTTCGATCTTAAGCCCGATGCGCCGACAGAATTTCGAGGTGAGTTTAATCCTGTTCACACCAATGTTCCCGGAATGGACATATGCGAGCACATGCCACAACTGTCGACGATGGCTGACAAGTTTGCTGTGATTCGATCTCTCGTGGGAATGCAAAATTCTCATAGCCACTTTCATACCTCCACGGGTTATGACAAGAAAAACCTCAGCAATGTAGGTGGACGTCCTTACTTCGGCAGCGTAATTGCGCGTATTCACGGAACAGCAGAAACGGGGGCACCTCCGTACATTTCCTATATAGGCGGAGAGCCAGGGTACCTTGGACCTGTCTATCGTCCTTATAAACCAAGTGGTACCGATTTGAAACTGCGCAGCATTAGTGAGGAACGGCTATCGGACCGGAGGAAACTGTTGGGTTCTTTGGATCAGATCCGTCGTGATATCGATTCCTCAGGGCAATTGGAAGCTCTGGACTCCTATACACAACAAGCGGCTGATTTAGTGACCTCAGGAACAGTTGCAGATGCGTTGGATCTTAAACTTGAAGATCCTAATGTCGTTAAGCGATACGGAAGTAAATACAGTCAGCTTTTGATTGCGCGCCGTTTGGTCGAAGCAGGGACGAGAGTGGTTACAATCCAAAGTGGTGGCTGGGATACTCACAGTAATAACTTTACATCACTAAAGACTCGTCTGGCAGAATTGGATATGGGCGTCAGTGCATTGCTTACAGACCTCAGTGAGCGTGGACTTGACCAGGATGTTACGTTGATCGTCTGGGGTGAGTTTGGACGAACTCCCCGCGTGAATAGTAAAGCCGGGCGTGACCACTGGCCACGACTAGCTATGGCCTTTATGGCCGGTGGTGGTATGCGTCTTGGGCAAGTTATCGGAGCTTCTAGTAAAAATGCTGAGTATGCCAAAGATCGCCCGGTGCACTTTCAGGAAGTGATTGCCACTCTATATCATAATATGGGTGTTAATTGTCAAACCTCTCAGTTGGTCGATCCGAATGGGCGTCCTCAGTATCTTTTGGACCATCGCCAGCCGATTGCGGAATTAGTCTAATATCAGGTAGTCACAATCATTAACTCATAAAGCCTCGCTGTAGTCGCAGCGAGGTTTTTTGATAATGCAGCTAACTCCCTAGTTTCTTTGTCTGATCGTTACAGTCGTTACGAGCGGGCAGAGCGGACTGTAGATGTGGGGTCATGCCGGTTCTTCCGTTTATATTTTTAAGGTTTTTGAACCTTAAAACAGCCCGTTCTCATTGGCGTTCTATGCTTGGAGCAGTGCTGAGTTGTTTCTTATCGACAACTCTTTAAAACGCTCTTTCGGCTTGGACGACCTATATGAAAATTGGCAAATGGATTAGTCGCATCTTTTCCAAGGTGCATAGGAGTCTTTCAGAGAAGACTGCTTTTATTCTGCTCCACAGTGTCGTCCTCCTATTACTCCTGCAGTGGGCCTTGCCGCTGGCCGCCCAATCTACGCTGAATGCGAATCTCACTCTGGCAGCACAATTTCAGAATGTTGTGAGTGAAGGTGCCGAGCTTGAATCCAAGGGTAATTGGCGGGCTGCAGTGAATCTTTATGAAAAGACACTTAAGTCCTTTCCGGAAGCGTTACAGTTGCGCGGTCGTGTGCGTCTTTGCCGAGCTCAGTTGGATGTTGCTCGTCGTTATAACGACTCCACGTACCAAAAATCACTTAGTGATCTTGACCTGATGTCGAGTAAAGCGATTTTTCGCGAAGTCCTCACAAAAATAGACACATACTTCTACACAAATCCCGACTGGAAGGATTTGGTTAAGAATGGATTTTGGCAATTGCAACTGGCCATTCAAAACGAACAGTTTTGCAGCTTCCATAAAGTGCAAAAAAACAGTGAGCGTGATGCTGCCTTCAAACAAAATATCGATCATTGGTTGATACGACAGGATATTCGTAACTATCAGGACGTGCTTTATGTCGTCGAATACGTTAGTCGTCAGGCAAACCAAACCTACTTACTTCCGCATCAAGCCACGATACTGGAGATGATGGCCGGGTCGGTTAGTTTACTTGATCGCTATTCCTCCTATCTGACGACCTCTGAACTTGATGATATGTTTTCCCAAATCAATGGCAACTTCGTGGGCCTGGGCGTGGAGTTGCGAATTCTTGACAAGTGTCTACTGATTGACCGGGTTATTGAGGGTGGACCGGCTGGAGATATCGGCATTAAAAAAGGTGATCGTATCATTGAGGTTAATCGCCAGATTATTCCACAGGTCGCTGCAGCCAAAGCCGCAGATATGCTTAAAGGTCTTGAGGGAACACGAGTGGAGATTGTATTGGTAGCTACTAATGGAAGTGTTCGCCGCTTGACACTGACTCGTCGGCAAGTAACGGTTCCAAGCGTTGAAGACGTAAAAATGTTGGATAAAGGCTTGGGAATTGGTTATTTGCGGATTCGTAGTTTTCAAAAAAACACGGCCGATGACGTTGAGAAAGCTCTTTGGGACTTGCACAACCAAGGTATGCAGCGACTTGTGATTGATGTGAGAAGTAATCCTGGTGGTTTGGTAGACAGTGCTGTTTCGGTCGCGGATCATTTTGTCAAGAACGGTACCATCGTTGCAACACGTGGGCGTAGTGTGGATGAAGATGTGGACTATATGGCACACGATCTTGGAACCTGGGAGATGCCATTAGCAGTCTTAGTTGATAGCAAATCGGCTAGTGCGGCAGAGATTTTTGCCGGAGCGATCAAGGATCATCAGCGGGGAACCATCGTTGGCACAAAGAGTTTTGGTAAGGGATCGGTACAGGGGATCTTCCCGCTAGCGACTTATGATAGCGGGCTTCGTCTGACCACGGCTCGATTCTATTCTCCGGACGGCCACATGATTAGTCAGCGTGGAGTTCGTCCCGATATCGAAGTCAATACTGTCGCCAAGCCATTGATAGATGGATCATTACCTTTAGAACAAGTCGACCCGACATTGGCAGCTGGTGTAACCCTGCTTCGTGACCGTAAAATTGTGACTGCAAAACGGTTTCTTGATAATTAATGGCAAAGTAACTAACTTGCGTTACCGCATTATCTTCAAATTCGCCGGTTTGCTCAATTCAACAAACAGCGAAATCTTGGCATCTCACTAGGTGACAGTCTCAATTCTTTGGTGTAAAAAAGGACTATGTTCCTGCTTTAGTTACCACTGCTTCATTAGAAGATGTTGATAGATTCAACTCTGGTTGCAGTGGTGTAAAGTTAGAATCGCAGCTATTTGTCGCACTTTAGGCGGAGCGGGAAATAGTTGAGTAGTTTTTTTATGTCGGAGTTTACTTAGAAATGGCCAAACTTGAATACATCTGGCTCGACGGATATCAACCAACTCAGAGCCTTCGTTCAAAAACACAGATCCGAAAAGATTTCGGTGGAACACTCGAAGAATGCCCAATGTGGTCCTTTGACGGTAGTTCAACAGAACAAGCTGAAGGAGGCGCGTCTGATTGCTTACTGAAGCCTGTTGCTATTTATCCGGACCCTCAGCGAAAAGATGCTTACCTCGTCATGACGGAGGTATTAAATGCTGACGGTACAGCTCATGCATCAAACGGTCGTGCGACGATCGAAGATGATGACAATGATTACTGGTTCGGTTTCGAACAGGAATACTTCCTGTGGGACACACTGATCAATCGCCCTCCGGGATTCCCTGAAGGTGGCTTCCCTCGTCCACAAGGCCCCTACTACTGTTCGGTAGGTGCATCTAACGCGTACGGCCGTGACTGTGTCGAAGAACATCTTGACGCTTGTCTTGAAGCTGGCTTAAACGTTGAAGGTATCAATGCGGAAGTGGCGGCTGGACAATGGGAGTTCCAGATTTTTGCTAAAGGTGCTGCAGACGCTGGCGACCAAATTTGGGTTGCTCGTTACCTGCTTGAGCGTGCTGGTGAAAAATATGGATATGCTATCGATTGGCATCCAAAGCCATTGGGACGAACTGATTGGAACGGTTCCGGCATGCACGCTAATTTCTCTAATGGTCCTATGCGTGAGTCTGGCGATGAAGCCGTTTTCACCGCCATTTGTGAAGAATTTGCCAAGCATATCGAACGACATATCAGTGTCTATGGTGCTGACAACGATCAGCGTTTGACCGGTGAGCACGAAACACAGTCCATCGATAAATTCAGCTATGGTGTTTCTGACCGTGGTGCTTCTATTCGTATCCCCGTTGGTACGATTGAAGACGGCTGGAAAGGTCGACTCGAAGACCGTCGTCCGGCTTCTAATGCGGATCCATACAAGGTTGCAGCTGCAATCATTAAGACCTGTAAAGAGGCGGGACAGGGTTAACCAATACCCTGAAGCAGGATACCTGCTTCAACCGATAACTAAAGGGCGTGACTGCTTTGATGGCGGTTACGCCCTTTTCTCGTGAGCGTGGTTAGATTGATCATGTACACGTTTGCTGTTTATGCACACATCGAAATTAGTTTTCATTTCACAATTCAATTGGAGTCACCGTGACCGAATCAGCTCCCGAACCTGCTTCCCACACCTTAGAGGAAGCACTCGAGAAATACGAGCTTTCTATGGAAGGCTACCAAATTGAAATGCTACGGGATTACTGCGAGTTGCTTTGGCAATGGAATGAACGCATGAATCTTACGCGTCATACCGATTACGACCGATTTGTCTCTCGAGATCTTGTGGATACACTCGAGCTTGCTGAGCAGATTGATACAGGAATGGAAGTTCTGGATTTTGGTACGGGTGGCGGAGTGCCAGGCGTACCATTGGCCATTATTCGTCCGGATTTACAGGTTTCCCTGTGCGAATCAGTAGGTAAGAAAGCTTCTGCTGTAGACGATATGGTGCAAAAAATAGGCCTGCCGGTTCCTGTGATGAATGTCCGCGTTGAAAAGTTACTTGAAGACCTTAATTACGACATTTTGGTCTGCCGCGCGGTAGGTCCTTTATGGAAATTAGGGTTGTGGCTTCAACCGCATTGGCATCTTTTTGGACAGTTGCTCACCATTAAAGGTCCTAACTGGCCGGAGGAACGTAAAGAGGCTCGTCATCGTGGATATATGCAGAACGTGAAATTGCGAAAAATCCATTCCTACCCCATGATTGGCACGGAATCGGAGAGCCATATTCTGAAGCTCTGGTTTGCCATGAAAGAGGAACCACCTCACGCCGAATAGTTTTAGTGGTCGATCGTCCTAGCAGCATTATCCACAGATTCCGCACATTCCGACTTTAGGTGCCAGCCAAGGCGCAAAACGTGTAATTGTGAGTCTTTGGTAGGCGGAATCGCTCATAGACGAAATTGAGATATTGACCTAAACTAAAAAGTTCCTACCTTAATCGTTCTTGACGTTAGTGGACTCCTGACGGGAACTGAAACTGTTAGAAAAGTGAATTGGAATGAGTGGCTATAACCTAACTCACCTCAAACAACTGGAAGCCGAAAGTATTCACATTATTCGTGAAGTAGCGGCTGAATTTGATAATCCGGTCATGTTGTATTCGGTTGGAAAAGATTCGTCAGTAATGGTTCATTTAGCGATGAAAGCGTTCTATCCGGCGAAACCACCGTTTCCACTACTACACGTAGATACGACCTGGAAATTTCGAGAGATGATTCAGTTCCGAGAGGAATACGCTCGTAAAGAACTAGGGTTAGACGTACTGGTTCACATTAATGAAGAAGGCGTCAAGCTCGGTCTTGATCCTCTTAAGAACAGTGGTAAGCACACCACCGTGATGAAGACTGAAGGTCTGAAACAGGCTTTGAATCAATACAAGTTTGATGCTGCTTTCGGCGGTGCCCGACGTGACGAAGAGAAGTCTCGGGCGAAAGAACGAGTTTTCTCTTTCCGTGACGAATTTCACCGCTGGGATCCAAAGAATCAACGTCCAGAGTTGTGGAACCTCTATAACACGCGAGTGAATAAAGGTGAAAGCATCCGTGTCTTTCCTTTGTCGAACTGGACAGAGTTGGATATTTGGCAGTACATCCATTTGGAAAGTATTCCTATTGTACCACTTTATTTTGCCGAAACTCGTCCTGTGGTGGAGCGTGACGGCATTCTGATCTTGGTAGATGATGACCGTCTTAAGCTCAAAGAAGGTGAAACGCCCATGATGAAGGAAGTGCGCTTCCGCACTCTGGGCTGCTACCCTCTAACGGGTGCTGTTGAATCGAGCGCTAGGACATTGCCCGAGATCATTCAGGAAATGTTACTGGCGACTACTTCCGAACGTCAGGGACGAGTGATCGATAATGACGAAGAAGGCAGTATGGAAGATAAGAAGAAGGAAGGTTATTTCTAAACCGGTAAATCTATGAGTCATCAATCAGATCTTATTGCAACCGACATTAATGCCTACCTTGAGCAGCATGAACGTAAGGAACTTTTGCGTTTTATTACCTGTGGTAGTGTCGATGATGGTAAAAGCACACTAATTGGCCGTCTGCTTTACGACTCTAAAATGATCTACGAAGATCATTTGGCAAAGTTGAAAAAAGATAGTGCCGTGCACGGAACAACCGGCGGTGATTTTGATCCCGCATTGCTTACGGACGGCCTCAAGGCAGAGCGAGAGCAGGGGATTACGATCGACGTAGCGTATCGTTACTTCTCCACCCAAAAACGTAAGTTTATTATCGCTGATACTCCGGGTCACGAACAATACACGCGAAACATGGCGACAGGAGCTTCGACAGCTGATCTGGCCATCATTCTTGTCGACGCTCGTCATGGTGTGCTGACACAAACCAAACGTCACAGCTTCATTGTGTCGTTATTAGGTATTAAGCACGTTTTGGTTGCTATCAACAAAATGGATCTGGTCGATTTTAAACAGGAAAGATTCGAAGAGATTCGTGATGAGTACAAGCAGTTTGCTTCGCGCTTGGATATTCCCGACCTGCACTTCATTCCCATTTCAGCATTGATGGGCGACAATGTGGTAGATCCCAGTCAGAATATGGCCTGGCACAACGGATCAACACTAATGAATTTCTTGGAAACCGTTTACATCGGTTCTGATAAGAACCTGCAGGACTTTCGCTTTCCGGTTCAGTACGTGTTGCGTCCTAATCTTGATTTCCGTGGATTTAGTGGCACGGTCGCTTCAGGCATTATCCGGAAGGGGGACGAGGTGATGGTCCTGCCTTCACGTAAGACCAGTAAGGTGAAAGAGATTGTTACCTTTGATGGCAAGTTAGAAGAAGCACATGCACCGTTATCTGTCACGTTGACGCTGGAAGATGAAATCGACTGTTCTCGTGGAGATATGATTGTACGGCCGGGTAATGTACCGAAGCAGCGGCAAAAGCTTGATGCGATGTTGGTTTGGATGTCTGACGAAGCGATGGTTCCCGGTAAACAGTACCTATTTAAGCAAACAACTAAAGTTGCAACGGGTACGATCACCACTTTACGGTATCAGGTTGATGTCAATACATTGCACCGACAGGATGCTCCGACCGTACAACTTAATGAAATTGGGCGTGTGGCTCTTTCACTTAGCGAACCGGTTATATTTGATAGCTATAAAAAGAATCGTGGAACCGGAGCGTTCATCGTGGTGGACCGCATCACGAATGTAACGGTGGCCGCGGGGATGATCATCGATCGTGATAGCGAAGATGAAGCAGACGATCTGTGGAGTGTGGAAAGCGAGCAAAGTGAAAAACGCGGCAGTGTGACGGCGGAAGAACGTGAAGCTCGGTTTGGTCAAAAGGCGGTTTCTCTGCTGATTACGGGTTTAACTGGTTCAGGTAAGACTTCGGTGGCTTATGCGCTGGAAAGAAGGCTATTTGATATGGGTCGCGCCTCGGCGGTACTCGATGGGGTGAATATACGTCGTGGATTGACGAAAGAACTGGGATTTACAGCCGAGCAGCGAAGCGAGAACTTACGCCGTAGTTCGGAAGTCGCAAAGCTTATGAATGGAGCAGGGCTGATTGCTATTTGCGCGTTCGTTGCCCCCAGTGAAGATGTCCGTCAGAAAGCCGCACATTCGATTGGGGAAGAGCAGTTTATGGTTATACATCTCGATGCTCCGATAGACATTTGTCGGGAACGAGATGATCAAGGGATGTATGCGAAAGCAGACGCTGGTGAAATTGTCAATTTTCCGGGCGTTAGTTCCGAATATGAGAGCCCGGCAGACCCGGCATTGAAGCTTAACACCGCGGTTCTGTCGGTAGACGAGTGTGTTGACCGTATCATCGGAGTGCTCGAAGAACGGGACATCTTGGCATAGTTCTGTTTTCTCAGGAATGCCTTAGCAATCGTAGTAGAGATCGAATTCATACGGATGCGGTCGCAACTGAATGGCTTCCACTTCTTCACGCATTTTGTAGCTAATCCAGGTTTCGATCAGGTCAGAAGTAAACACGTCATCTCTCAACAGGAAGTCGTGGTCCACTGCTAATGCTGTTAACGCCTGTTCCAAATTTGCCGGAGTTTGCTGGATTTCGCCATGTTCTTCCGGATCCAGAGAGTAGATATCGGCGTCTAGCGGTTCACCGGGAGACAGCTTGTTCTGAATTCCATCGATAGCGGCCATGAGAATTGCTGCAAAAGCCAAATAAGGATTGCAACTTGGGTCCGGACAACGGAATTCAAGTCGTTTGGACTGAGGGTTGTTGCTGTATACCGGAATACGACATGCCGCGGAACGGTTGCGTTGAGAGTATGCCAGATTGACCGGAGCTTCGTAGCCCGGAACAAGCCGTTTGTAACTATTTATCGTAGGATTGGTAAACGCAAGTAGAGCTCCGGCGTGTCGTAAGATGCCACCAATCGCATGTAAAGCCGTGTCACTGAGGCCAGCGTAACCAGTCCCTGCAAATAACGGTTCATTGTCTTTCCACAAAGAAAGATGTGTATGCATTCCAGAGCCGTTGTCACCATAAATCGGCTTAGGCATAAAGGTGGCTGTTTTGTTGTGAGCTCGAGCCACATTGCGAACGATATATTTGTAGATCATGACCTGATCAGCCATGGTGACCAGTTGATCGTATTTTAGATCGATCTCAGATTGTCCTGCTGTACCAACTTCGTGATGCTGGCATTCGACGTCCAGACCACATTTGATCATCGTTCGCATCATTTGATTGCGAATATCCATTAGGTGATCGGTAGGCGGGACTGGAAAGTAACCTCCCTTTTGACGTACCTTGTTCGCCAGATTTGGAGCCTCATTTTTGCCGGTATTCCAGGCCGCTTCCACCGAATCAACAGAAAAGAAGGCTTCATTAGCAGCTTGTTTATAGCGGACGTCATCAAAGATAAAGAATTCAGCTTCGGGTCCGAAGTAAGCGACATCCGCAATACCGGTAGCAGTCAGGTAGTTAGCGGCTTTGTTGGCAACATGTCGCGGATCTTTGGAGTAATCTTCCCCCGTAATTGGATCCTGAATGTTACAAATCAAATTCAGAGTTGGTAATTCCGTAAACGGATCCACAAAAGCGGTATCCGATTGTGGAATCATCAACATATCGCTCTCATTGATTGCTTGCCAGCCCCGGATACTGGAACCATCAAATCCCAATCCATCCTCAAAGACATCTTCGTCAAGTTTTTTTACGGGGATGGTTGTGTGATGCCAAGTGCCGAGCAAGTCAACAAATCTTAAGTCGACTGCTTTGACGTCGTTTTCGCGACATAACCTTAGAACTTCTGCTGGAGTCATCTGCTTACTCCTGATGGTCAAGCCAGTTGAGAATCGGTATCGAGAGGACTAGGATGCGCGGGAAACTCGTGCTTTGAGTTTAGCCACAACGTCCTGAAATTCTACACGGCGTTCAGTGAATCCAGCCACCGTCTTCTCCTCCGTTGATTTTACATAATCCATAATAATATCCTCAGCGGCCAGAAATTCTTCAGTGATGTCAGCAACTTCGGTTACCAGGTCGATTGGAATATTTGTCACCCCATTCGCATCGCCATGCAGTAGATCACCCTGGTTGACCATCAAGCCACCTACGCGTATCGGCAAGCCGAGGTGCAGCATATGGCAGTACCCGTGAGACACAATCGTATTTCCCGTAAAGACCGGGTACCCCAAAGCTTTAACTTGTTCCAGGTCACGACCACCACCATTGGTTACTAACCCGGCAGAGCCATATGCTTGATAGGTGCTACACATAACTTCACCGAATACGGCGGAAACTGGCGGATCATCGATATCTTCAAAAACGACAACCGCCGGGCCAGGTAACTCTTCGAATTGAGCTAGTTGTGCCTGCAGGCTGCCGTAGGCGTCTCCACCGGCTGGGGGAGCATCCGAGCGAAAACATGCTGTGCTTGCATAACCGACCATGGGTTTGAAATCAGGGAAGTTCGACTTAATACGTCCATCCATATAGCCCGTATTACGCGGACGAACTTCAAATAACTCGATGACGTTACAGATCGTCGGCGAATCAAATTCCGCGAGCTTGTCTAATACTTCCTGTGTTACAGCCATGTGTATGCTTCCTCTTTTGTGTTTAATAAAGGCTAAGTTTCCAACCTAGCACTCTTGATATCTAAACTCAAGTATGCCAAGAGGTGTTAACGTTTGTCGATCGGGTACAATGCAGTCAGTTAAAAGGAGAACAAACGATGTTTCACACGGTTATCACTGGTTTGTTGATGATGTTTGTGTTGCCACTGGCCGCCGCCGAAAAGATTGATTCAGCAATTGGGACAGGTAGACCAGTGAATAATGGCGATTTCGGGTCTGCCAATTCGGTTAATATCGGACAGCCGTTTGGTGTTGAAGTTGGTCCGCGGGGAGCAATGTACATCACGGAAGTGGAAAACCACCGAGTGATTAAATATTTACCCAAAACCGGTAAAGTTCGAACGGTGGCCGGAAATGGAAAAAAAGGCCTGACACGTGATGGCGGATTGGCGATCGAAGCAGCGTTGAACGAACCTTACGAAGTGAGATTTGCTGCCAATGGCGATATGTACTTCGTCGAAATGAAAAACCACATGGTTCGTAAAGTCGATGCTAAAACTCAGATCATCTCAACAGTTGCAGGCACGGGTGAAAGAGGGCTTAGCGGAGACGATGGTCCGGCAATCAACGCCAGACTAAATAATCCTCATAGTATCACTCTCGACAATAAAGGTAATTTGTATATCGCCGATATTGGAAATCATCGTATTCGTAAAGTCGATTTAGTATCAGGCATGATTCAATCGATCGCAGGAAATGATCAGCGACTTTTACCGCAGGATGGTCAATTGGCAAAAGGCAATTCCATTCTTGGCCCACGTGCATTGTTCTATCGCGATAACATACTTTGGATTGCTCTACGGGAAGGTCACAGTGTTTGGAAACTAGACTTTTCTGATGGAAGATTGTGGCATATTGCAGGGACTGGTGCCAAAGGGTATTCCGGTGATGGAGATTCCCCCATCAAAGCAACGTTTGATGGTCCCAAGGGAATTGTTGTGGACAAGCAAGGCCGAATTCTCGTCGTGGATACAGAAAATCATGCGATTCGACGAATTGATTTGGTGCAAAACAAAATCGTAACCGTTGCTGGTAACGGCGTCGCGGGTTTCTCTGGGGATGGAGGCTTAGCGGTTGAAGCAACAATGAGCCGCCCTCATGGCATTGGAATAGACTTGCGAGGCCGTATTTACGTGGGTGATACAAATAACCACGTCATCCGCGTTTTCAAAGCGCCAAAATAAGCAGTTCGTTTTTCACTGTTGTACAATGAAATAATTAACTATGAATACTTTGTTTCCAATAGGTAAAAGGTGGACTCATGAATAAGTGCAGCAAGTTGTTTGTGGCCTTCGTGCTCGTTTCGATAAGCGTCTTTCAGGCAGAAGCTGAAGATACCATCTCACTCAAAGTCGGGATGATTGGTCTGGATACTTCGCACAGTATTGCTTTTACCAAAGTCTTGAATGCGGATGATGCGTCTGCAGCCGTTTCTAACTGTAAAGTTACCATCGCCTATCCTCATGGCAGTCGGGATATCGAGTCTAGCTACTCACGCATCCCGGGTTACACAGAGCAGATGAAAGAGATGGGAGTCAAAATTGCCGCGTCGATTGATGAGGTACTTGCTGAAGTCGACGTCGTGTTACTGGAGACGAATGACGGAAAGCCACACCTTGAACAAGCCCTTGCTGTTATCGATGCGGGCAAGCCACTATTTATTGACAAACCCGTTTCAGCAAGCCTTACGGATGCGATTGCGATCTATCAGTATGCTGGGAAGAAAGGGGTCCCGGTCTTTACGAGTTCTTCGTTACGTTACTCTAAAGGTGCCGTTGAAATTCGAAACGGTTCGATTGGAAAAGTTCATGGAGCAGAAACCTATAGTCCCGCCCATCTCGAGCCGTCCCATCCGGACCTCTACTGGTATGGTATTCATGGTGTCGAAGCATTATTTACCGTGATGGGAGCCGGTTGTGAAAAAGTCGTTCGGGTATCCACAGAAGATACGGACTTTGTCACTGGAACTTGGAAGGGCGGTCGAATTGGAGCGTTCCGGGGTATCCGTGGCTATAAAGGTGGCTATGGTGGAACCGCTTATGGTGAAAAAGGAATGGCTGAAGTTGGACCCTATCAGGGATACGCCCCGTTGGTAGTGGATATTGTGAAGTTTTTCAGAACTGGGAAATCTCCTGTAGATGCGGCCGAATCATTAGAAATCTATGCATTTATGGAAGCGTCGGATGAGTCGAAACGTCGTGGCGGGGTACCCGTTTCCCTTGCCGAAGTAATGGAAAAAGCTTCCGCTAACGTTGATAAGCGAATTAAGGAACTTCAGTCTAAGTAGTACTTCTGCTTGGATTGCTGTGGGGAATTATGCGGCGGGTACTGGGAATACGCAGATATAAAGAATAAACTCGGCACGCGGAATATTGGTTCTCCACATGAGTTAATC
>PAAT01000062.1 GCA_002698965.1 Rhodopirellula sp.
AGTCACAGCGTGCACTCTAGGCGCTTAATAACCGCCGGTGACTCGAGCGGTTATTCTTCCAAATTTGGGTTGTCCGTTTTGGTTGGCTGGCCTTTACCACCCCTGAATGCATTCTTCCCCCCCGACACATAATACTCCGAACCCCGACACATTTCACCCAACGTCGACTGACTTGACGTGGTCTTATTTGCCGCTTAGCATGCTTAGGCGGCTTTTGCGCTTGGGCGCCGGCGCTTCGCCGCCAGTGTCGGAGCTGCTGCTTGCCGCAGCCGGCACCACCTTGCCCGCTCGCGACCTGAGCGCCATTCCCGGCTCTACACGGCGCAGCGATGGGCTTCCCAGGCCGTACTTTTCCGCAATCTTGGTGCGCATAGACCACATCATCAGCTTTTCTAGCACTGCTGGGTTGGTCATGTCCTTGTACGGCGCGCCGTGCTCGCACATGACAAAGTTGAGAATCACCGCAATCTGCGTAAAGGCCGTGCCAAGGATCGGCTTGAAAAACTGTTCTTCCCTGACCACATGGCGACCGGCACTGATATTCTGGGGCAGTAGCGCGTCGTCGTCAAGATGGTCGTTGGTTACGACGCCTTCGTTGTCAGCGACACGAGGAATGATGCGCTGGCGGGTATCGATGGCGCGCTGGATGAGTTCGTCGATACTGAGATCGTATTTTGCAATCTCCTCCGTCAGACCAGGGTGCTTGCGCTTCAGGTAATCTTGGTACTGCTTCAACATCAGCTTGGCCGGCACGCACGCAAACCATTTTTCACGAGATATGCAGATGCGATTCATCAACTCCGGCTCGTCTGTAATTGTCCGCGGTAGCTCCCTGTTGCGCGGCACGCACATCTTGGCCATAATCGGTAGCGTTGCGATGATTGGAACCCCCACCTCAAATTTTGTCGACTTGTTCAGCTGCAAAAGCATTTTGGTGCTTCCCGTCTTTGTGCGGATGGCACGTGCATTCGCAATGCGCTGGAGCGCGTAGCCGGGCATCCGCGAAGCCATAATTAGCTCGTGTTGCACCTCACGGCGTAAATGTGCGAGGTTGGGCGACTTCAAATACAGCTTGTTGATGTCGTACATCGAGTACCGCGCAACCTGCAATTGGTCGTCTTCCCTTGTTGCATTGGTGTAGATGTCTCCTTGCCATGTACAGTAGAACGCGTTTTCATTTGCGGCCGGCGCGTACATTTGCGAGGACCCGCTGTTTTTCATCAGCCGCTTGAGATGGTCGGAGACTTTAAATGCAGCAAACGTCACTGGGTTGTCTGTGCAAAGCGAACGTGCCCACTCGTCTTTTGTGTGCGGTCCATAGGCAAACTCCGCCGTGTCCCTGCGCCAGGACAAATGGCCTCCAAACTGATTGACGCTACTGTCTTCAAACAGCTCAGACGGCGACGTCGCGCAGCAGGTCTTGTCGGGATTGAGCTTGACAAATTCGGTAACGTAAAGCGTGCCTCCGACGGGATAGCCTCTGACAAGCACTTCGTTCTTTGAGAAGGACGACACGGGCTTTGTGATGCTGCTCTGGCTTGTGCGTCCCAGGACGACAAAGAACTCGGAGGGGCGGTCAAATTTGCCGCCGCCCGCAGTGGCAAAGATATGATCTTTGATTTCTTGAGGAAACGCACCCAAGTCCATGCTTTTGCAATTCTCAAGCAACACCCAGCACCCTCGTTTCCAAAGCAAGCCACTCTCTAGCGTGCCACGCGTGGAAGAATGCGCAGAGTGCAAGTGACGCCAGCCACTTAAAAATCTTCAAGACTGTAGTAAAGTTTCATGCAGCAAGAAGACGAAGGCGGCCCTGACGCCAATGGCGTCGACTATAATGCAAGAGCCATGGCAACAACTCCAATGCCTGACGAGAACCCATCGCGGCGCAAGCAGAAGAAGCCCTCGGAAATGAACGAAGAGGAGCTTGAGGAGCTGAAGGACAAGATGGACATGCTGCACAAAATGTGCCACCGCGACACCGCTACCATGACGGACGGCGGTAGAGAGCTGTTCGGGTCGCTCCGACTGGACAAGAAGCTTGCCACTGGACACGAGCGCAAGTTCAAACCGCACCAAGCCGTCGCGATCATTGAGGCCCTGTTAGCCGCAGAGGTGGTTGCGCGGTCCAAGCTTTCTCCCGACGAAGCGGAAGACGAAGACACAGTTGTGGAATGGAAGGACAAGAACCTGTGCCGCCTTTTGCAGCACCGCATGGGCTTGGGAAAGACTGTCTCGGCCATTGGGCTCATCGCGGCGCTGATTGCCACCATGAACGACGATGCACTGGAAGACTTCAAAGCGCTCGTGATTGTGCCGAAGAATGTCGTCATGCAGTGGCAGCACGAATTTATGGACTGGCTCGACCTCACACGCAACTTTCCCGAGATCAAGAACAAGCGGTACAATGTGCGTCGCGGGGTGCTCATTGCACACAACCAAGCTGACGTGACGCCAGAAGCACTCAAGCGTGCGCGCATCGTTGTCATCACTCCGTCGGCCTGTCAGATTGCATTCAAGACGTTCATGGTCAAGAAGCGGACGGAGAAGCGCTCGGTTTCGGGAACGCGGCTCCCGTACATGGAGTGGGTGCGGATGACCGACCGCGACCAGGAGCTCCACAAGGACAAAAAGCGCAAGCGCAAACTACACTCAATGGACACCATTGACGATCCCATGCTCGCCGTGACGATGCTTGCAAGCGGCGTCGTTCGCGACAGCGATGGCAACTATGTCGATAAGAACGCTCCCAGGAACGCTTCCCAAGAACCGTTGGAGCCACCAAAAGACGTGCCCATGCACCCTCTCTACGAGTTTGCAAAGTTCGGCGACCCAAGCACCAGCCCCCACTTGCCGGTCGAAGAGCGCGCCCGGCCCTTTTCCATCGTCATCTGCGACGAGATCCAAAAGTGCTGCAACCCGCAGTCTCTCAACGGCAGGGTGTGCAAGCCGCTCGTCTTGGCCGGCCGGTACCGCGTCGGCCTTACGGGCACGCCCGTTGGCACCCGGCCCAAGCAAATGGCGCACATCTTCGACTTGCTCGATTGCCCGCAAGGCTCGCTCAAGCAACCGTCGGCCTGGCATGTCACCGGGCTCGGCGATTCGGCCATCGACCGCTCGACCGTAATCAACGCCCACGAAAACTACATTGACACGGCGGACGAATCCACTGTGGACATGCCGCCCGTCACCTATGTCAACATCGACTTTGACCCGTACATCGGCATGCAGAGCGACAACGTCACCGACCGAGCCGACGTGCAGCACCACAACAACTGGGTGCTCCGTGGCACCCAAGCCATGCAAGAAATCAACAGTGGCGACACCGAAGGCAACGTTCAACTGCGCCGGCAGCTCGACGGCTTCATGTTTCAAGCGCTCGCACGCATGCAGCACTACGGCTTTGACGCTACCCTGGGCCGCGAGGGCGCCAAAGCCTTCAACGACACCAAGACGGCGGCGGACAACTTCGACAAAGCCCTCAAGCGGCCCTCAGAATCGGTCAAACTCATCTATCGAATCCTCCGCGACCGCCAAAAGGCCGGCAAGCAGCGCATCCTGGTTTACAGCGAGTCCGTCGTCGAGCTCAAGATTCTGAAGAACTATCTCATAATGCAATCGCACATGCCCACGTACAACGCCAATATCTTCGACGGCAGCGTTGGCAACCTTTACATGTACACGGGCGATCTCAATCCCGAAGCGCGGCTGGAGACTATCAAAAAGTTTCTCGCGTGCCCCCGCGGAGTCATGCTCATGTCGTCGGCCGGGCAGATCGGTGCCAACGTCGCGCCCGGCTGCGACACAATGCTCATCGTCGGCGACCTTCCTTACAACAGCGCGAACCTCGCCCAAGCCGTTCACCGCATTCGGCGCCTCAACCAGCCCGCTGGAACGCATATTGAATGCATCACAGTCTTCCCGCGCCGGTCCATCACCACGGCCAAAATGGACATTCACGAAGACAAAAGCCAGCGACTTGAGCGCGGCCTCACCGACGTCGACTTCAAGCAGTTTGCGCACAATGGCCAGGATCAGCGGTGGCGCCTCAATCCCAAACTCATGAGCGACGCGTGCGTTGTGGACGATGAAGGCAACTACATCGAGACTCAAAAGATGATCAATAAGCGGCGGGCTTGGGCTAGCCAAAACCTGTACCGGGCACAAAACGGCCTTGTGCCGCTGCCGCTTCCGCCCGATTGCCAAATGCCCGACCCAATGCGGGTGTCGGAGCTCCCAATCAAGCCTTCGGCCACCTACATCACGCCAGACTTTCAAGAGTGCGACGACTCCGAAATCCCTCCACCCGCGTTCATAGCCACGCTCCTCCAAACCGAAGACGGCAACGGCGCAGACCAAGTTGCGCCAGACCCAATGGAAACATCGGAGCAGGACAACGCCGCCGTTCCAGAAGAAGACTTCAATCCCGACGAAGGCCTGGACTACGATTGCCACAATGCCGAAGAGGAAGAAGATGACGAAGAAGAGCGCGCAAGCAAGCGCCAGCGCCACAGCTCCTCCGACAATGGCGCGGCGTCGTCGAGCTCCAACGCTTAAAAGGACAAACGCCCGCAAAGGAAAAAAAAGAACAAAAACCGCAAGGGCCGGGGAGGGGGAGTGTGCTTTCAAAGCAATAGGTGCGGTAGAGAGTAAGGTAGAATGTAGAAGAGATGGTACAATCCAAGAAGCCAAAAAAACAGCCGCCACTCACATGGTGGTTTCCAGACGAGGGGGCCTTGCGAGTGGCAGGGCCCCAACGACAACCCAGACCTCAGTACGCACTCAGCATGCTTGACGATGGCACCGCGCTGGCGCCCTGGGCGCGGCGCGGTTATGAGACGTTGCATGCTCCACTCAGCACAGAGTCTGCGCGGGCCACGGAGCTGGTGGAACGCCACGCTGGTAACATTGGTATTGCGTTGGCCTTTCCGGCATGCGTTGATCTTTGTGCCTCGGGTGCGCGATGGTGGAAGAGGAAGCGTGCTGCAAATCCTAGATTTCAAGAAGATGCCATCAACCAGCTTCGAAAAACCGAAGCGCTGCTTCAGGCGACCAAAGCTCCGTACGCCATGTTCTGCCCAGGAAGCGCCCTGATTAAGAAGATGTGGAAGACGCCTTCGGCCGTCATCTCGCCGCACGAATACGGAGAGTGGCTTCCCGAAGATCACCGGCACCCTGTGTATCCCGACGTGGTTCCAGCACGTGACGCCTACCACAAGCGAACGTACGTTTTTTCGGGAAACGGGTTTGTGCTGCCTAGGCGCAAGCCTGTGACACCGCAATGGAGCCAAGTCTTACGCCGCGGAAGGCTGCGCCGGGTCTCGCCGCTGCTAGTGCGCCGCAAGCACCGCCACGTGCGGCGTCTTTCGCCTCTTGGGTTTTTGGAAGCAGTTGCGCACTTGCACGCAACTTCTTAAAGCAGAGACGCGCCCACTCGGCTCGCTAGCCAAGCGCGCCTGTAGATTACAAACAAGTGTACAGTGTTCAATATAATGTCGTCTTCCAATTCCGACGGCGCGGCGCCTTCGCCCCCTGCCTCAAGTTCTGAACAGATTCACGCTCGCATAGCTACTGCATTGAAGAGTGTGGTTCCAAGTACGGAATCGTGTCTTGTTGGTAGCGTGTCCAAGCATACGCTGCCTGACACGGTCAGCTTTTCAAATCTGAATGCAATGCACGGCCACGTCAAGGCAGAGGCAAAAGAGTCGCCACAGTGTGACTTTATCGCCGCTTCTGGACACCGTTTGGTCTACAGCTCTCGTTTTGGCACGTTGCAGCCGTCGGCGGTGGTAACGGCCTCGACGACGGGGCGCAAACGACAGCGCGCGGCAGAATTGGCACAAGAGAACACGGCTCTGACGTCGGCGGAGGAGGTGCAACGACGCGTGACCTCCGCAGAGGGCATGAATCCCGAAGACGCCTCGCGTATTTCTTCCGCATTGTACGGAGTGCTCACAGGCCTCAGGGGTCCCTCTGGCGAAGAGGTGGTGCAGTCGTACGCAGTCCTCGTAAAGCAAATCTCGCAGTTTGGCTACACCGGCCCAATCATCGTGCTCGCGCTTCGCTGCACCTCCGGCGTCGCTATTCCGGTCTCGACGCTCAAACGTGCCCTTGGAACGTGCTGGAATGACGGTATTGTCACAGTGCAGCGCACATACGCGCCGTTGGGTCTTGAAGAGAAGGATCTCCCGCTGTCGGAAGAGGGCAGCGCGGCGGCGGAGATGGGCAACGCGCCGCTCTTGATTGCGGCCACCGCAGGACGTCCCTCGCTAGAAAAGAAGAAGAACAGCGAGTCAATGCCGCTTACAATGAGCACGGACAAGGCTGCCAATTCGGCGGACAATTCGTCTAAAAAATAACCCGTTGGTTGCTGTGGATTAGGTGTAGAAGAAGGTGTAGTGATCAGCACCGCGCGTGGTAGAGGAGTGGCGTCTCTCTTTTACTACCATGCGCGCCGCGCCATTGGCTCCTTCTTTGCTGTTGCTCGTCGCAACCTTCTTAGCCACCGGATCGGCACAATTGAATCCGTCAGAGTATTCTGTAGGCCCGTTTATCGACCCGCGCGACGCTTCCAGTTGCACCGCCCTCGGCCACACAGACGTCACGCTGTGGAACGAGTGTCAGAATCTAGTTCCGCACGCTCACAAGACCATCACGTGGGGTGGTGTGCAAACCATCTCAAACCAGCCGGCGGGCTGTTGGTATTATTACACAACCGGTCAGCAAGACGGCATCACGCTCCGGTTCAACGTCGCAGTCAGCGGACAGCCGGCTGCGTTTTTTCGAGCCACCAACCAGGAGCGCTTTGGATTCTTCTGCCACGGCTTTGCTCCCCCCGCGCCGCCAATCATGCCCGTCCTGCACCAGACCGGCGGAGTCGGACAGCTTAGCAAGTGCACTCGAGAGCAAGCCGAAAACCAAGACAACATGCCAACCTACAATGAGTGTTACAACCACTACATTGCTCGAGGCGATTTTGAACACAATATGCAAATGACGTTTGACCCAACGCCGACTCCGTACACCCTGGACAAGGATGTTGGCAAGGGTTGGTGCTTCATGCTAACAATGCAAGTTCCGGCCGACGACGGCTCCATGAACCAGCGCGGCGATCACCAGTTCTTTCACCGCAACCATTACATTCCCAACGTCATCACGTGCAACTTTGACAGTGCATACGTGTGTTATTGCCGTCTGCCGCAGTCTCCACCAGCACTGCCGCCACCGTCGCCAATGGCGCCCGTTATCCCAGGCAGCTGCGCCGCATTAGTGGCACTGACTATCGGGCGCACGCCCGTGTCCGACTTTGGCAGCACCAAGGTCTTCTGCTTCCACCTGGGCAACGTTGAAAACTGCAACGCCGCCTACCGCTGGAAGACCGAAGAGCGGACGGCGGTGCAGCTGTGTCGTCACGACGGCAGCGGGTGTGTCTTTGACGAGTACGATCACAGCACGACTTGCAACTTTCCGCCGTCGTCGCCGCCGCCGCCAAGCCCTGCTCCAAATGCGCCCTACTACGGCGCGTGCGCAGAGGTTCAGGCTATCATCGATGCGCGCACCGCACTCTCGGCGCTCAACAACCCCAAGAGCTTCTGCTCGGAAATCGGAAACGTCAACAACTGTCCAAACCTGTACCAGTACGTTTCTCCAACCCTAGTGCGCACCTGCTACGTCAAGCCCAATAACAAATGTGGCAAGGAAGACGACATTGCGTGTCCTTCTCCCTCAGCGCCGCCCCCGCCGCCCGCGTGTCAAGCGAGCGGCGCCGCACCGGCCGACCTCACGTGGACGCTCGGCAACCCAGGCGAATCGTGCACACAGGCCTGCGCGAGCGAAGGCAAAGAGTGCGACGACACCGTGCTGCAGTCCGACATCAGCAATTCAGGTTGCTTCAATGCACTGAGCGTTGATTTGAACACGGACTGCGACTTTCTCGATCCAGGACAGTGGGAAGGCAACCCATCTGCAGGAACCAACCAAGCCACGGGCAACCGGCAGTGCTTTTACCAGCAATCAGATGATCCGACGGGCACCTTTCTGTGTGCTCCGTCGCTTGAAAACTACGAACGCCTCTGTCCGTGTGTAGGTGGCGACCCAAGCCCCTCGCCGCCGCCTCCAAGCCCGCCAGGATACGCACTTGTGGATCCCTTGCCGCTGGGCGTGCTGTGCGCCGACCGAGGCTTGTCAAACATTCATGCGGTTGAGCACTGCCTTGGGCTAGCATCCGAGCTCAACCCTCCGGCGACTGCCGGGCCGTCGACGTGGGCTGGATCAACCACCGATTTTCCGTACGGCTGCTTGCTCGCAATCGCAGAGTCGGGCTCTCGCACCGTGCTCTTCAATCCGCGCACAGATTCGACAGTGGGCGCCGACCCCAACGACGGTGGCAGCTCGTACCATCTGCTCTGCTGGGGCCACGACCCGCCGTCGCCGCCGCCACCGTCGCCGCCACTGCCGTCCCCGCCGCCGCCGACGCCGCCACCGCCGTCGCCGCCGCCGCCGCTCCCGCCGCCGCCGCCGCCACCGACGCCTCCCGCAATCCCGCCCCAAACCTATTGCTACGTCATCGACTCGACAGCAGCATGCGGCAACATGGACCCGACGGGCCTCAACGGGCCTTTCAGTGCGTGCGCCGATGGCATGAACATTGTCAGCATGGATCAGTGCAACGAAGCGGCGGAGCAGCTGCTCAACGACTACTGGAAGGAGGTAGGGTCCAAGAATGCCAACAATAACAAATTCCTGCATCCCAGCGCGTACGATTACGACCCGCCTGGCAATCCCTCGTGGGATGGAGGCACCGGCACGTGGATGACGGGCTGTTTCATTCGAACCGACCGCATGACCAACAGCGGAGACAACCCCAAGTACGTCTACTACAGCGAACGCGTCACGGCAAACCCGCTGTTCATTTCCAATACCTGCCGCGAGGTTTGCAAAGGCTACTGTCCTCCTTCGGCGCCACCGCCCTTGCCAGAAGCGCCGTCGCCGAGCCCGCCGTCGCCGAGCCCGCCGCCGCCGAGCCCGCCGCCCTTGCCCAATGTGCCGCTGCCGCCATTCATGCCGACCATTGATCTTGAGCCGGGGACCGCACCCGGACCACTGATTGCGGGGCCGTACACGTGCTCCGCCAGCTCGTGCTTGGCTCCCAACTGCGCTGCGCTTTCGCTGAAGCCAATCGACGACCAAAACGACTGCTTCCAACTCAGCGAAACGAGCCCCAAGAACACGCCTTACGGCAACGGTCCGTGGCAGTGGCTAGGATCCCGCTCCACGGCCGACCACCCGCCCGGGTGCTCCATGCACTACAGCTCAACGAGCCAAGGGTACTTCCGCTTTCACATCGCGTCTGGTCCTGAAGCCGATCAAGTGACGGATTACAGCCAAAGCACGTACATCCTGGACGACGGGTTTGAGATTACCTTTTGGTGCGAGGCCTTGGACCCGCCGTCTCCGCCTCCGCCGGCAGGGCCGCCGTTTCAGCCAGGCATGAAGGTTAAAGAAAACTATCCTCCGGGGTGCTTCCAGGCCGAGCGGATCGTCGGCCGCGTCAACATCAACTCGCTGGACAACAACGTCAGAAACTGCGACGACCTACGGAATGCGAACAAGGCGCCGTGGTTCAACATCTCCATGTGCAACCAGTTCTTCAAGAAGACCAACAAGGGCGCCTTCATCATGTGCGAGCCCGGCGTGGGCAATCCGCCCAGGTGCCTGGGCTACGAGACCATTCGCTGCGATCCGCCGCCCTCCGTACCGCCGTCGCCGCCGCCGCCCCTACCGCCGCCGCCGTCGCCGCCGCCGCCGTCAGCGCCGCCGTCGCTGCCGCCGCCGTCGCCGCCGCCGCCCTCGCCGTTGCCGCCACCTCCAATGGCCCCGTCGCCCGTCACTCCGCCGCCACCGCCATTGTCGCCGCCGCACACGGCGCAGCAGCTAGAATACGGCGCAGACAGCGCTTGTCCGGAAAACGACTACTCGCAGCCCGCGACGAGCACGGACGAGTGTCGCGCGCTCATCGACGAGCTCTACCCGACGCTCGGTGCTCACGTCTTCCCCATCGCGCTCAGCCCGTGCTCCGACAACTTCCCGCGCGGCTGCTTTCGGTACACTGAAGACACGGACCCGTACTACTTCTACTTCAACCCGTGCGAGGCCGGGCAGGGCTCCGCCGACTCCGACGCCGCGCTGCTTTGCCGCGGATGGCCCGGCCCGCCGCCGCCCTCGCCGCTCGTGCCGCCGCCCTCGCTGCCTCCCGCCGCGCCCCTGGGCGCCGACAAGCGCGGGATCATCCTGAGCGACGAGATCACACCCGCCTGCCTCGCGCACTTTGACGACCGCGTCAAGTGGGCCTACGACTACTCCCACCGCGTGCCCAAGCTCGAAACGCTCAATTGGTGCAATTTGAATTCTGTGGAATTTGTGCCATCGGTTCACGGATTTCGCGTAGATTACATGCAGCAAGGCCCTGGAGGTACGACGTCCGAGTGCTACCTCACCGCAACCAAAGCCGCGTCCGCCGGAGG
>PAAT01000063.1 GCA_002698965.1 Rhodopirellula sp.
CTCTGCTTCCTCTTCCTCTGCTTCCTCGTACTCTTCTCCTACTTCTTCCTCTTCTCCTACTTCTTCCTCTTCCTCTTCCTCTTCCTCTGCTTCCTCGTACTCTTCTCCTACTTCTTCCTCTTCTCCTACTTCTTCCTCTTCTTCCTCGTACTCTGCTTCAGCTTCCTCAGCTTCCTCTGCTTCCTCGTACTCTTCGTACTCTTCTTCCTCTTCTTCCTCTTCTTCCTCTTCTTCCTCGTACTCTTCTTCTAAGCTAGTTTCTTCTTGCAATTCAACTTCGCATCCTACTTCTTCATCATTCTCTTGTAGTTCACCATCTCCATCCGATACAGATTCATCCGCTGTTTCTTCGACGGATTCTTCGTTTTCAGCATCTTCCCCGTATTCGGGTTTCTCGGAGACAACACTATTCTGGTCTCCAGACTCATTCAGAGCTTCGCCTCCGGTTTCTAGTTCATATTCTTCCTGCTCTGTAACTTTCGGATCTTCTTCGGCGGAAGGAATCGTTTCCATTCCTAACAAGTCGCCAATTCTCTCATTAACGATTTGACCATTTTTGGAGACCAGACAACCGGCGAGAACATCATCGGTTAAATCAAGTTCAATATCACAGTCTTCATTGAGCAAATAGAGTAAGAGTGTCGTAACATTATTGCCGAACATTTGACTGGCGTGATATGGAATCTCTGATGGCAGATTGGTCGGGCCAAGAATAGTCACTCCGTCAACTACGATTGTTTCATCAGCTTGTGTCTCTGAGCAATTTCCTCCACGTTCAGCTGCAAGGTCAACAATAACAGAACCATTGACCATTCCTTTGACGGCTTCGGTGGTCAACAACAGTGGTGACTGACGGCCAGGAATTGCCGCCGTGGTAATGACAATATCATGCTCTGAGGCGACCTCTGCCATGAACTCACGTTGCTTATTAAGAAATTCCTCTGTTTGCTGCCGAGCGTATCCGCCTGCATCTTCAGCATTTTCAGATTCCAATTCAAACTCAACAAAGCGAGCTCCCACGCTCTCGACTTGTTCGCGGCAATCTGGACGAACATCAAAAGCACTTACAATCGCTCCAAGTCTTTTTGCTGTTGCAGCAGCCTGAAGACCCGCGACGCCGGCGCCGATAATGAACACCTTGGCCGCCGCCAAAGTTCCGGCCGCAGTCATATTTAAGGGAAACATACGAGGCAACCGATAGGCCGCGTGTAATACCGCTCTATAGCCAGCAATTGTGGCCATGGATGAGAGTACATCCATACTTTGAGCTTTAGTGATACGTGGTACCATCTCGAGTGCAATCTGACTAACACCATGGCTAGCCAATTCCTGAATCGCTTCAGTATTGCCAAGAGGGTCACACATTCCAATGACGAGTTGACCTGAACTGATTAGCTCCAGATCGTCTGTTCCATTAACTACATTGGCTCCCAGACTTCTCACCTGCACCAAGACATCAGCACCAGCTAAACCCCTCCGATCGGTTAACGTCGCGCCTGCCTCTTCGTAAAGTTGATCTGAAATACCTGCCGATTTTCCTGCTTCATACTCAACAAGTACTTCATAGCCTGCGGCCTTTAGTTTTTCCACATTCTCGGGTAATAAGGCTACACGACGTTCATGAGGGAAACGTTCTCGAACAACTGCAACTTTTTTCATCATCGCTATTTCTTGAAATTCACAATTGGATTTTGCCATTCAATCATCTGTTGAAATGGCAATCCAAGGGGAAATATTGGAATAAAATAAACACCGAATGCCTTGGCACAATCGTCACTGAACAAGCCTGGCTCCCGTGCACTAATAATAGAACACTTTGAGGTGTTTTATAGCTATCCCAAATCCCCGAATGTGAGGACTATTTGAATTGTTCCTTTCAAATTTTCTTGGCATTGAGCTACGTAAAAAACAGCCTTTTAACCGGCCGCCCACGACAAAAAAATAAGACTTCTTCTCAGCGGATTCGCCTTGGCAGATATCTTATCGGTAACAATGCCCAAACCAATGAATGACTACTTTTTTCCTCATAACCGTACGGCTAAAGCACTCACCAGTATCTGATATCTGAGAATCCGATAAAAAGCCTAGTCATACATGTTTTTAGCCCTTGTTAGGTGGAATTTACAGGGTTAGAATCGCTTGTTTCCCAACATATTTGTGTACTTACTATATATATGAGGTAAGAACGTTGGTCGCTCAAAAGACCTATATGGCTAAAACTGGCGAGGTCACCCAAAACTGGTGGCTCGTAGATGCATCTGATAAAAGCGTTGGCCGCTTGGCTAGCAAAATTGCCGTGATTCTAATGGGTAAAGACAAACCGTCTTATACGCCTCATGTTGATACTGGTGACTTT
This sequence comes from Rhodopirellula sp., assembly GCA_002698965.1. Lineage (GTDB taxonomy): Bacteria > Planctomycetota > Planctomycetia > Pirellulales > Pirellulaceae > UBA721. Next base: position 2,357 of record PAAT01000063.1, read on the forward strand.
GTGGTCATCATTAACGCTGAAAAGGTTTCTTTCAGCGGTAAAAAGTGGGAGCAAAAGACCTATACCTGGTACACAGGCTACCCTGGGCAGAAGTCGATCACGGCGGAAAAACGAATGGAGAAAGCTCCTGAGTTGATCTTGCAAGAAGCTGTTCGCCGCATGTTACCTAAAAATAAATTAGGACGTGTGATGCTCAGCAAACTGAAGATTTTTACTGGTGGTGATCACACACATCAAGCCCAGAATCCAACTCCACGAGAACTTAGCTAACGCTAGTTGGGATGAGTTTCGATTTTCACTTTATAAAATTACTTTTCGATCCAACAACAAAATAAAACAATGCCAGCAGTAGTTAAAAAATGCAAGTTCAATGGTGATTCCTTAGGCACCGGTCGACGTAAGTCATCTGTAGCACGTGTGCGTGTTCGTCCAGGATCAGGAGTTATCACTGTCAACAAGAAAACTCTCGAAGAGTACTTCAAGTTTGAGAAAGATCGCCGGGCTATTCAGGAAGTTCTAGAAACCGCGGGCGAAGCCGAAAGCGTTGATGTGATTTGTACTTGCAACGGTGGTGGAACCACCGGTCAGTCCGGGGCCGTTCGGATGGGTTTGGCTCGCGCAATTATCAGCCACAACGAAGAACATTTTGAGGCGATGCGTGGCGGCGGCTTCCTCACTCGTGACTCACGTATGAGCGAACGTAAGAAACCGGGTCTGCATGGTGCTCGTCGAGGAACCCAATTCTCGAAACGTTAACCCATTGCGTTTAACGATTAAAACTCAATAAACTCCAGTCATCTACGGACTGGAGTTTTTTTATAGCTTTATCCAGTAGATTTAGTCCGTTGTAATATTCCTTCGTCTTTTACCCAAAAATCATTCCCTAGCAATGCTCAAATGACATTTCAAAAACAACCCCCGTTTGTTTGGAGGAAACCTCCTAAGGGTGACCGTATCTCCTATGTCAAATACGCAATCTTTGCATTGGTCTTCTTTCTAACCTGCTATTACAGTGCATATTCAATCGCCCAATTACATAACTATCGAATCATTATTCCGGAACACGGGGGGCAATACCTACCCTTTCATCCAGCATGGACTTTGGTATACATCTCCATCTATATCGCGCAATCTCTAACATTACTGGCGGTCAGATCAAAAGAAGAGTGTCTGGCCTGGTCGCAAAGTCTCTGCTACAGCGTGGGCATGGCAACAGTCATATTTGTTTTGTTTCCCACAGAACAACCGCCCGTGGAACATTTAAAACAATTGTCGGGACAATGGATGGACCTTTACTGGGTAACAGCTACCACTTCGACGAAGGCCAATGCTTTTCCATCTCTTCACGTGGCATCAATGCTCTGCACGGTATGGTATTCAACTCAGGAAAAACCCCGCTGGTTTTCGTTGCTGATGTACGCTTGGTTTTTAGCTGTTGCTTATTCCACGGTAGTATTACGTGAACACTATCTAGTCGACGTTTTAGGCGGAATGATCGTGGCTTGGCTTGCCATTATGTATAGCCAAAAGAAGCTCCGAGGGAAATCCGTCGACAATTACCGCGCATTAAAAAACCCCAACCATAGCTAGGGTTCTTAGTGCGGGTGAGAAGATTCGAACTTCCACGGGATTATCTCCCACATGGCCCTCAACCATGCGCGTCTGCCAGTTCCGCCACACCCGCGAGGTAAGTTTTCAGTCTAGGTAAATAATTATTGACGTCAACCACCTGTCTCGTCACCAAATCTGCGAATTGGTTGTAACGATTATTACGTCCGGTTATTACGGTTAATTCGATTCACACTAACAAGCAAACAGCGAATCTTAACAATCCTTCCTCCGTAGAGATTCACGATTACGATTACCCGCCGCTAGCGTCGATGAGATAAGATACCGGTCATGGAAGTCGGTGCTCATACATAAGAGTTCTCATCTCAAGGAGTGGTTTATCTCACTTTTGAACAATTTATTATCTGACTGCTCCCATGACTAAGCCACACTTAAAGCTATTCTCTGATACCGAATCCACCTCTGCCGTGGTAAAAGAAGCCTTCGCCGATTTGGATTTAACCGATGCTCAGTGGTTATCCGACTCCAGTGCTCCAGTCGTCTCAATTGCAGGTCTGGAAGCAAAAGTTAAGCAACAAATCAATCAGATTCTAGCAACCGCTTCGACCGCGTTATCGGCTAATTGGTCCGCCGTCTACCTGCTAGATGATGAAACACAAAACCTCATCCTTATTGATTACTGTACCACCTCAAAAACATTACAGAGTGCCGATGAGCTTAGATCACTTCAGTTCAGTACCGCAGATCTCGAAGCTCTCACCGGCCATGTGGTTACACTAGAGAGTGAAGAGCGAATGGAGTTTTGGAACGCCCCAATTCATGCCGATGCGGGAATTTGCGTGCCTTTAGTCTCCAATAATATGCCGATTGGAACTGTCTGGTTTGCATTTGATAACCCACTCGAACCTAATCAGTCCACGAGTGCTCTTTGTGAAGTCATTGCCGACCGAGTCGTTGATTATCTGACAAGTCGTCTCACGCCTGCACGTACCGAGCAGCAGACGAATCTATCAGACCTCGCCAAACAGTGGCAATGCAGTCGTCTGGCTTATAAGCGTGCCGAAGTTCAGGGCTGGGACATTCAAGGTTGGATCAATCCGGAAGCTCCGATTCATCAGACGTTCTACGACTGGCAAATGCGAGAAGACGGCATCGACATTTCAGTTGCTCACGCACAAGGCCTGAGTATCGAGGCTGCTCTCACAACCGCGGTTATTCAAACCGGCGTCCGGGCAACTTCGAAAGATATGGTCACACCCGCCGATACACTGGAACGCGCCAACGAATATTTATGGCGTGGTTGCACAGGCGATCAATTTGCCGACCTCTGCCAATTATCACTAAATCAAAACAGTAGTCAAATCACCTTTAGTTCAGCTGGTTCACCAATAGTACTACATGTTACAGGCGATGGAATTCGAGACCTTAGTCCGGGACAGGCTGGCCCGGAGCTCGGAGTCATGGACTATGGCGAGTACGAAAACCAATGCTGTATAACTCAGAAAGATGAGTTCTTAATTGTGTTGACTGAAAACGGCTTTGATGCCATCGAAGGTGACACACGGCAAGCCAAAATCAAAAAAATTCAACGCAACGTTGGTAAAGGTTCACGACTTTCTGCGGCGGACATGATCAAACGTTTACGAAAGCTGACTTTAACCCTAGTCGAAGAAGACGCCAGTATTGTCGTGATTAAAAGAGTAGGTTAAAGATATTTAGAAACGGGCAAGCCTTTCGTTGCCAACAAATCTATTTTCTTAGCAACCCTCGGATCTTCAATTAATGGTGGAGCATGATGGGGTTTAATCCGAGCATCAATCACGAGAGCTCCTTCGCAACCCCAGTGCTTATGATTCGTCTCGGCTTCGATTCCGTCCACATCAACTGCTGGGTTGCTGCGAGTAAATGTCACCCACTGAAAATTTCCGATATTGGCAGACGCAAAAGTTGAGTCATCCGCCAGAACAATCAACGGAAACTCGTTAATTGAGTCCGCACGACTAAAAGCCTGACAGAATCTCCTTAGGTCACTCCCGTAGTCTCCCCCCGCTTTAGGACTTTGGACAACCAGGACACCTGGCATTAGTATTTCCGGATTTGAAAATCCCGGAGGTAAATTAATATCCGCAGGCAGCACTGTTGGCAATTCACGTCGCTTTGGCCCGCTTGCAGCCACAACAACTTTGGAACCCTGATTTAAATCACGGCCGGAATAATCCAACGTGTCAATTGTGGTTTCTGTCTGAAAGTGCAGATCGCGTCGCCAATCGACCCGGGACAGCACATGCTGCAAAAACTTTACGGAATCCTCAATATCCAACGATTCATTATCGAATCGATTCGCGATAAACAAATACTTGGCGAGGGAAAGCTGGCCCTGCCCAAGTATCGCATTTGCTTGGGTCAGCAATTCTTGCGGACGACTCTCATTGCTATAGGGAGTATACCGTTCACTACCAATCGCAAACAGTAACGGATGTACACCTGCCGCATCAACTGCATGAACAGCTTTGATTCCCGGCAAGACTGTTGGTATGACAGGTCCGGTAATTTCATGAATTAGCTCGCCGAAACGCGTATCTTCTTGCGGGGGGCGACCTACAACAGTGAATGGCCAAATTGCCTTTTTGCGATGGCGTACAGAAGTGACTTTCATCACCGGAAACTCATGAGGCAGACTGTAGTATCCCAAATGATCTCCAAAAGGACCTTCCGGACGAGTTGACCCCGGGAGCACTTCTCCCTCGATGCAAAAATCGGCTTCCGCATAAATGGGAAGCCGGCCGGGACGTTGAACCATTCCAATTCGGCCACCAGACAGAACTCCTGCAAAAGTCAATTCGCTCATCCCTTCAGGTAATGGCATCACAGCCGCTAGCGACATCGCCGGACTTCCGCCAACAAAAATATTCACCTTCAAAGGCTCACCTTTGGCATTAGCTGCGCGCTGATGCACTCCGATTCCACGGTGAATTTGATAGTGCAGGCCCACCTCTTTATCAGGTATGTATTCCCCGCCACTAAGCTGCACCCGGTACATACCTAGATTAGCCTGCATCATTCCGGATCGTTCCGGATGTTCCGTATAAACCTGAGGCAACGTAATAAATGCCCCGCCATCATCAGGCCAACTCTGGATTTGAGGCAAATCTGAGATTTTACAAGTTGCTTCCATGATCGGACCACTTCGCCTACGTTTGGGAAGCATCTTCAAAGCTTGCAACGGCAATCCAATATTGCGTAGAGGTTGTTTGAGAACTTGGGTTGGATCAACTTTAGCAGCAACTAATCGTTTCACCTGCTTCAGCGTATCGCGAAATATATATTCGCTACGCTCCAGCGTTCCAAACAGGTTCGAAACCATTGGAAACTGACAGCCTGTCACATTCGTAAAAAGTAATGCCGGACCATTATTAGCAAACACGCGGCGTTGAATCTCTGCCGCCTCTAAATGAGGATCTACCGGTTGCTCAATGCGAATCAAACGCCCGGCAGCCTCTAAATCCCCTACACATTGTTGAAGGTTTTTTACCGACATAGAAAACTGAAACTTACTCTCAACCTTCCAAAAATCAGGGGAATAGTACGTAAAATCAGATATTTACAGTCCAACTGCACGCTATTCATCATAACAAGTCCTTTTGAATTCCAAATAAGGACAATGGTGGATAAAGCACAGAGCGACAAAAATCAGTAGAATAATTTGCTGGATTTCGCTCGACATGATGTTGGCGAGAAATCCCCTTTTCCTAAAAACTCTGGTGAAACAAGGACGCACACTCATGACTACCGGTACAACTTCGGAGTCCATTCTAGATATACAAGCCGATGCAGTCGTAGTCGGAATCTCCGGTAACACGCTTTCAGAGGCCGCCTCAAAATTGAATGAGGCGACCAAGGGTGGTCTGCAATCACTGATTGATTCCAAGAAAGCCGAAACAACTGCGGGAAAAGTAACATCGTGGCTCCAACCACAGGGAATCCAGTCACCAGCCGTCGTGATCGTCGGTTTAGGAGACAACCCAACCGCTGGCGACTGCTTTAAGGCTGGTGGTGCGGCCGCCAAATCGCTCACCAGTTCGAAATTGGAATCCGTCGTGTTTTACTTTCCAGAACTGGACTCTGCTTTACTGGAATCAGCTGTGGCAGGCAGTCTGGTTGGTAGTACAGGGCAGGAGTTACATAAGAAGAACCCGAGTCGTCACGCTCCGGAGAAAATCCTTTGGGCTACGGACAACACTGATGCTGTTGCCAATGGCAGTAAAATTGGCGCCGGTGTGAATTTAACTCGAGAACTCGTCAATCAACCGCCTAATTATATTTATCCTGAATCGTTCGCAGATCAAACTGCCAAACTTGCGGAACTAAAAAATGTCTCTGTAGAAATTTGGGATAAGGCTCGATTGGAGGCAGAAAATTGCGGATCGCTTTTGGGAGTTGCTCAGGGCTCAGATTTTGCTCCGCGTCTAGTCATTATTCGCTACAAAGGAGATGACTCTGAAAACCCAAGCATGGCAATCGTAGGGAAGGGTGTCACTTACGACAGTGGTGGACTTTCATTAAAGCCAAGTGAGGGGCAAAAGACCATGAAATGTGATATGGCTGGTGCTGCAACGGTCGTTGGGACTATCAAAGCAGTCGCCGAATTAGAAGCATCTTGTCACATCGTGGGTCTGGTGGGTTTGGTCGAGAATATGGTAAGTGGCAATTCATATCGTCTGGGCGATGTCCTGACGTCACGTAACGGCAAAACCATCGAAATCCTCAATACAGATGCAGAAGGCAGATTGGTACTTGCTGATGTTCTTGATGTAACACTCGGTCTGAAGCCAGACCATATCGTTGACTTAGCAACGCTCACAGGCGCTTGTTGCGTAGCACTTGGATTGGATATTGCGGGATTGTTTACAAATGATCAACAATGGTGCGACCAAATTATTAGTTCCGCCGAGAAAGTGGGGGAAGAAGTTTGGCAAATGCCAATGACATCACACTTTAGCGAACAATTAAAAAGTAAAATTGCCGATCTGAAAAATATCGGCATGGGCCGCTGGGGCGGCGCAATCACCGCAGCGAAGTTCCTTGAAGAGTTTGTTGGGGATGCTTCCTGGACTCATATAGATATTGCTGGACCAGCCTTTGCTGATACGGCAAAATCCTATATAGATGGAGGTGGGAGTGGCGTTTTAGTACGGACACTCGTCAATATTGCTCGCGGGATGTAAGGGTAATCCGACTCGGAAATAACGTGCCGTAAAACGCATTGAATCGTGTTTATTACATGAGGTTGTCCATTGGACTCCATCGCAGAATTCATCCATCACCATCAATACATGATCTACTTGATCTGTGTTCCCGTTCTGGGGATTTCGGCTCAATGGCTCGCATGGCGTTTACGCCTCCCCTCCATTCTACTTCTGCTTGGATTCGGGATTCTATTAGGTCAGGCCATAACGCCAACCGGGGTAATTAAAAACCTACCTCGTATTGATAATGCGACAAAGCATGCGGACAGCCATTTAGAACAATCAAATGAAGCAATGCTTCCTGCCGTTGACGAACACGGCAACCCGTACAAATCAGAACAAGCTCATCCGTTACATGGAGGGGCTATTGATGTTAATGCGTTACTCTTACCACTGGTCTCATTTTGTGTGGCGATCATTCTATTTGAAGGGGGTCTGACGCTTCGCTTTAGCGAATTAAAAGAGGCCGGTAGCGCCACAATACGTCTTTGCACTTTAGGTGCCGGAGTGACGTGGATTTTATCGACAATCGCTGTCTATTCGGTCGCTGGTTTTGCAAATTGGGAGCTCTCTGCACTGGTTGGAGCCTTTATGGTCGTTACTGGACCTACCGTGGTGATTCCGTTGCTGCGGCACATTCACCCGTCGAAGAAAATGGGGTCCATTGCAAAATGGGAAGGTATTATCATTGACCCAATTGGAGCGGTACTGGCCGTTTTGGTGTTCGAGTTCATTAGAAATTACGGGCAAGGTGGTTCTTTGTGGAGTGTTATCCTGGCACTCTTGGTAACGATTGTTACCGGTCTAGTTATCGCCTATGGTTCTTCCAAACTCCTGCTATTGTTCACACGTAAGTACTGGATTCCGGATTATCTGCATGGTGTCGTCTTCTTAGCTGTTGCTTTGGGAACGTTTGGAATCTCGAATCTAATCCAGCCAGAGTCCGGATTATTAACCGTCACCGTTCTTGGTATCTTGCTGGTCAATCAAAAAGAAGTCTCTATTCACCATATTATTGAATTCAAAGAACACCTCGGCGTATTTCTGATTTCAAGTTTATTTATCGTGCTGGGCTCGAACTTTGATCTTTCACAAATTTCCGAAGTTGGCTGGCAGGGACTGGGGTTCTTAGCCGTCATGATTATCATCGTCAGGCCGGCGAGTGTCTTTATATCAACGATCAGATCCGATCTATCATTTAAAGAGAAGGTCTTCCTCTCATTCCTTGCTCCACGCGGAATTGTCGCTGCTGCGGTCGCCAGTGTGTTTGCACTGGAACTGGGGCATATAGGAGGTATGGATCAGGCACTGGTTGATAAGATCGTACCGCTAACCTTTATTCTGATTGTGGGAACGGTCGCAGTTTACGGACTAGGCGCTGCACCACTGGCTCGGCTTCTCGGTTTGAGCGAAACCAACCCACAAGGAATCCTTTTTGCGGGGGCCGACCAATGGGTACGCGACCTCGCCGTTGCACTCCAGCAAACAGGTCACAATGTTCTGATGCTGGATACCAGTTTCAATAACTGGAGTCAGTGTCGCATGGTCGGAATTCCGGCAGAGTGTGCAAGCGTCCTCTCTGACTACGTCCAGGAAGAACTCGATCTCAGCGGTATTGGGCGCGTTATGGCCGTCACGCCTAATGATGAGGTCAATGCATTAACGATGCAGGAATTTTCGAGCATATTTGGGCGGCAAAATATTTATCGAATGCCGCCCTGGGATTACAAAAAAGGACGGCGTTCAAGTGAAGGTGGGCATGCTGCCGGGAGATGGATTTGCCACCCACAAGTAACTCACAATCTCATGCGACGGCAAGTTCGCGATGGTGGTACTTTTAAAGTAACCCGTATTAGTGATGAGTTTACGTACGAGCATTTTATTGAACGTAACGGGGCAAACTGCATTCTATTCTTCACCATAGACACAAGTAACAATCTGCTTATCAATACCGTTGAGAATCCGCTCAAAGTAAAAGCAGGCGATACCATTGTGTCATTCGTTCCAGGAATAGAACTTGGTTTTGATCCTAATGTTATTGAAGAGCATTAGGACTTCCCTAATTAAGCTCTCATCCGGAAAACAGATAACCGCCCTAGCCCTATCGAGATACCGTTATCTGTTTGAATGCTCTACAATGACGGGCAATCACAAATCTTTTTTTCGTGTACAGGTGCGACATGTATATTACTAACTGGTTTCCCAGACTCCTTTTGATCTTGAGTCTGGCTAGTCTTTCACTAATTGCAGGTTGCGGTTCTGAGGAGGAGGCCGGTCAGGATTCTGATGATAGCTTTGTTGTTGTTAGCCAAGACAATGATCCCAATCAGATTACTGTTCCCGTAAATTCTGACGGGGAAACAGGCGAATCTACTCCGCCTATGCAAGTGCCTAGTAACCCTCCGGTTACTGCACCAAATATACCCGCCCCCGTCAATACTCCTCCAAGTGTTATCAGTTTGCTGGCTAACCGCCTGGGCGAACCAGTACCAACAGCCGAATCTTCTGTTGAAACGTTGCAGAAGTTTATTACTGTTCTCAACGAACAACCTCAGCTGGCGCAGAGCCAGGAACAATATCGCCAACTTTTGCAAATAATCTCGCCTGAAGTCATCAAGCTTTGTGACATGCTACTTACGAAGGACAATTTGTCGCAAACCGAGAGACTATTCACTTTTAATGCAAAATACACTGCGCTCACTCAGTCTTTTCAACTCGGAGACAAAAAAGCTCTTGCGATGCTGGGTCAAATGACTGCCACGATGGCTGCCGACGACGACGAGCTCGTTTCTAAAAATGGTCGGCTGCTGGCTCTGCAAACAGCGACTCAAAAACGTCTGATGGATGCTCAGGGTACTGGCCCTGGCCAAATAACAACGGCCATCTCAGCAATCGGCAAAGACGTAGAGCCCTGGCTGAAGGGCTATACCGAGGATCAGGAAGTCTTTGCCGTTCTTCAGGGTATCGGGCTATCAGTTTTGCAAAGTGATCCAGCAAAGGGCAGTTCTTTATTACAGTCCATTGCTCAAGCCTTTCAAAATAGTGAGGACCAATCCATCGCTTTGGAAGCCAAGGCAACGATGGAACAACCGGCAATTGATAACTCAGCGATTTATCCCGCCGCATCAAATTATGTCAACACTCCAAACTCAGATGAAAATAAAACCGCTCTGTTCGTTGCAATCGATAAGGTCCTAAGTAATCCCGAAAGAGGGCTCGGAACATTTCGAGCTTTGCTGGATATTATCCAACGTATCGAGGACACCGAAGTCGCCCTCGAAGTCATCGATAAAACTTCCGCTGCCTTTACAGGTTTGGAAAATGCGGAGCTTACTTCAGAAACAAAGCAACAACTCGACAATCTCCTCGGGAGAATTATTGCTGAACAACTCGGCATTTTCGACAAATTTAGAGCCTTATTGACGAGTCCCACTGATGAAACCAAAGCAGCCGTCTTAGCCGTTTATAGGGAGATGGTGGAGCACCCCCGGATGAATGCTACACTCCTGCTTTCCATGCTCCCACTGGTTGAACAAATTGCGGATGCCGATAAAGAAGTTACCGCTCAGATCCAAGAACTATCAATTCGGGCTGCTGATAAACTATTAGACGATGAGCAAAAAAACTTTCTCACTGAAAGCCTCACGAAGATTGTTAACCGAGTTAACCTGCCGGGCTTAACTTTGGCATTGCCAACGCGCACTCTCCAAGGTGAGCAATTCGACTGGGGATCACTAAGAGGTAATTATGTTGTCGTAGATTTCTGGGCGACCTGGTGTCGTCCTTGTCTGGCTGCTATCCCTGAAATTGAATC
>PAAT01000064.1 GCA_002698965.1 Rhodopirellula sp.
CTTCTGCCCTGGGGCCGTATTGTCTACGCCCGCGCAAATGTCGCGACATTCGTGGGATTCGTCCCAATCAGCCTCATTCCATGTGCAAAACTGCATGTTGAACATGCTAATGACGGACAGTGCGTTGCACGACGGAGCATCCATCTGAGCGGAAAAGGTCTGCAGTCGCGTCATGGCACCGCCCACTTTCTCGTCATAGTGTTGGGTGCACAACTCGCAAACGAAAAACGCGCCACGCGTTGCGGTGGACGTCCCTTAACAAATTTGACGCAACCCGACTATTGCATACCGAAACGCCTCCTCCGTTGGCGAAAACACAAACCCGTCTTCGGTCCGCTGATACGGCGGGACGTCGACCTCTGAGTGGAACTCGGCCTCGAGCAAGCTGTTGACCATATTCTCGTCGGCACTCTGCCTAGGATCGTGCATGACCGATTCAGCCAATATCTCGCTGTCGCAGCTCTCATTCTCGCTTTGGCTCTCGCTCTCGCTCTCGTCGCTCTCGTCGCTCTCGTGGCTGTCCGACTTGTCGGAATGCGCGACGTTGCTAGCCATGATGACCAGAGTGCGCGCCAGCAGCGACGTGGCCCGCGCGATGAAATACTGCCACGCCAGCGTTGTGAATCTGCCCGTGAAGCGCGGTATGCCCGCACGATGCGCCAGTGCGCGCACAATGCCTAGCTCCGAGTCCAAGGACAGAGGGTGGAAGTCGTACCCGCCCCAGACATCGTGGCTATTCCTAAGCCAGTGCTGGTTGACGTTAGAGTGCAGGAGGCCCATGTTTATAAGCTGGACTTTGCCGCGACGACCGTTTATGACGCGCCGTTTCGACCAAGTATTGTGACTGTCACGTTCGGACATGTGCATCATTTCAATGGCAAACTCCAGATCGCAGGAGTCGACCGCAAGCTCGCCGTTGTCAATTTCATTGTCAGTGGCGCGAAACATCCGAGCGCGCAGCGCACGCCGCATTACCAGAAGCACGTCCTCCTCCACCATTGACGCAAACGCCTGCATGGCCGAGAGGCGGCTCATGTCGAGCAAAACCTTCGGGGCCTCGCTTCCGCTCTCAATCAAGTCCTCAAAAACGAGGTCGTGATTGATGTGCTCAAAGATTGCATTGCAAAACGATTCGGAATTCGTGCGTGAATTCCACGTGACCTCGCGCGCCCTCGTCCGCGCAAAGACCGTCTCGGGAAAATATCCACCAGAGGTTTGAACGCGGCGCAAAACGGCAAACGGCTCCGTCCCTAGGTCCAGAGTGCTCAGGACGGGCATTCGCCACTGTTGCCACCACCGCACCAATGTGAAGGCGTTCCTCTTCAGGTATGGGTCTTTGTCAAACAGGCTTCGAAAGCATTGCGAAAGGTACTTGCACGTTAACGCGAGGTCTTGCCACTCGTCTGGCAACGCCGACCGTTTCGCAATGCTCGCCACAATGTCGGGGGAAAGAGAGAGAAGATTGCTCTGCATGCCGCCGCCTGTCGGTTTTCTAGTGTCATAGTGCTGTGTGGAACTCGCAAGCGAAAAAACACGCCACGCGTTGCGTTTGCCGAAAGTGGCGACATTTAGCTTTTTGGTACAAAAAGAGAGGGGGCGCGGGGTTGCAGTTTTGCGGCCGACACACATACGCATACGCCGGAATGAACTTGCTCGATGATTGCAGCCTCTCGCAACTCTTTCTGCAGCGCCAAAGGCTGCAAGAATTGCTGGACTCGGAGGTGGCTTATGCGCCGCGTCAGAACCGTGCTTGGCTCGAGCGCGGCACCGTTTTACCCGTGCAGTGGTGCTCTTCGACGCCCGCCAGTCGCGACGCCTTGAAGACAGACGTGCGCATTGAGTTTCGACACTACAAAGTTGACAATAATGGCAAACCTGTTGGTAAACCGACGCCCTGGCGGCTCTGCCAAACGCTGGCGACAAAGGGAGTTGACGACGACACAGAACACCAAGTGCGTGCCAATGCTGCGCATTTTCTCACAGTGGCCACCGACGCCGACGGCACTCATCCGCGCACCGAGTACCTTTACGACCTGATTCAAAAGGCAAAGGGCGTATACTGTGGCGACCAACTCCACTTTGACAGTCATCTAAGGGTGGATCACGTCGACATTGTTTACCGCGCGGCCGTAGTTCCCGTCTGTGCACTGCTTGCAAACGCGCGCACCGAAGTGCGTGCCATTGTCTACGACCATTCCAAGGCTCACCCGGACGACCGCTACACACACGCGCACGTGCTGCTCACTCCCTTTGCAAGCAGCCTGCACGCGTCCAAGTCGAGCGAAACGCATGGGCCGGTCCCCCTGTACTTGAAGACGTTTACCAACAAGGACGCTCGTTGGGAACGTCGCACGTTTGCGCTCGACGTCTCCAAATTGCTGGCACAAAAGTCATGCACACTTCCCATGGGTCAGTGCGGTCCAGACTTTTCGGCCACCGACGACGGTGCCGTGTGGGTCGTCAGCACCCCGCTGCAGCAAGAAGACCGGGACGACAAAGCGCCCTGCTGCAGCGGCGAGCCCACTCATCAAGACGACGAGTCCATGGACGACACAGGCTACGTGTCGGAGGAGGACTGGGACTTTCCGCCAACCAATCGCCGCGATTCGCGCCACGGGTCATCACACGCAAACGCGCGCGTTTTACGTGGTAGAGAGACCTATGAAGCGGACGACCAAGGGTTTCCGTGTCGCTCACTAGAAGGACAGACGCTCGTCAGCGACGTCAACTTGCAAGCGACCGCGTGCTGCATTGAGCTCGTACCGATGCCGTTTGAAAATCAAGAGCCTTCTCCACTAGAGCTCAGCGCCGTCGTGCGCATGCTTGCAAGACGGGGCGCGGAAACAATGGCACCAGAGTGGTATTAAAATGCAACACTCACACTTGTACACATATATACACACACACACACACACATACGCGCGTGCAGGTGGCGGTGGTGGTGAAATGCGTTAGTCGGTTTAAATCTGTGAATGCACAAAGTCAAGGGGTTCTTCCACAAACCCCTCGCCTTGGAATGCGTTTGGAAACTCGAAAAAGCTCATAGATGAAACAACAGGTTCAAGTGCGATGTTGTAGAACAAGTTACAAACTTCCATCTGAATGCGCCACGGCGCGTAGGGTTCCAGGTTGGAAATCAAGCCCTTGTAAGCACTTTCCATTTGCATTGTCTCGTGAATCATAGCGCCGGTGTACCCTGCATTTTGTTCTTCTTTTGCAACAATGAACGCCGTCTCAAATACAAGCTTTTGCGATTGCGACCAGCCGACAAAGCGGACAACGTCGCAAATTGGGGTTTCTAATGCAGGGAGCTCGGTGTCCTTAAAGTACCAGGTCAGGCGGTAGAAGGTGCCGATTTTGGTGGGAATTCCCACACCCCCGCGAAACCGAGAAGCGATCTTGTCCATGTTGGTCGTTGCCTCTCGTGCCTGCTTTCGAGTCAAACACTCGGGAATTTGTGGCACAAACGATTTGCCCGGCGAAACGTAGCTTTGCGCCACTCCATCGCCATCGCAAGTGCCAAGCTTCCACGTGCCGTCCTCGTCGTTTTCAATGACACGATCGAAAATGCCATTGCCAAGTCCACCAATCCGCGGCAACTTGAGTTTTGCAACCTTACGGCCAAGCTTCTTGCCTTGCACAAAAAACACAGTTTTGCCCGCCTTGCTTGTCACAACCTCGTCCACGTCATTGGAAGTGGGAATCCATTTGTTCGACGAGGCGCTTGTAAAGGGGTCGGCAAAGCTTCCCTCGAAGAAATACCACGCTGACAACTTTCCAGCGGTTCCGTTGACTTCGTTCCACCGGCCTTTGCAGTTGTTGGTGCTGCCCATGAACTTGAGAACGAGATTTGAAGCTGGGTATAAACAGACCGAAGGGTCTTTCGCTGCACAGCATTTGACATGAGCATGAATCTCATCACAGAATTCTGCGCCTTGTGCCAGGTAGTATGCTCCACGCTCTGGTTGGAAGGCTGGTCCAACCGACAGGTTGAGCATGCGGTGAGAATGGAAAAGCATGTTGTCGATCTCTTCTCTCTGAATTGCGTGTTGCTGTTCCAAGAGGCCTTTTAGGTTGATGCTGAGCAACGAATGCGTAGCCGACAACGATCCCAAAGTTTGGTCATCTGACTCACTTCCTATTGCAAGATGAACGTCCCGAGGAAGCGCTTCCATTGCTGTGTTGCAGCGCGGCGGTTTTCTTTAGTTTGAGATGACACCCGTCATGACCCCAATGCACAACTTGTGGCGCGACGGTTTTTTCCACGCGCACGTTGCCACGCGTGGCACGCAGAGAGTGGCGGGTTTGCGCTAAATGTAGACAATGTCGGTTGCACGCATGCAACAGAGAGCGTGAGCAACAGGCCGTGCAATGGAGACCGCGGCGGCAAAAACCCCAACAGACGCCAAGATGGTTGTTGATGACAACGAAGAGTACGCGGAAAGCATTCCATTAAACTACCAGAGTTTTACATTTTGCACTGAAGATGGGAAGGCCAAACTTGAAGCAATTACTGAAAATATGGCGCGGGCCATGAGCACATTCTTGTCGATTCGTGGGACTCTCTACGTCAACAAGGGCGGGCTGATTACGAATGTGGGCGTCGATGCACCGACGGCACAGGGGTACTGCGCGTCGTGTGGCGTGCCTGTGAAGCGCACCGACAAACTTTCGCTCTACTGTCCGCGTTGCCGCAGAATACCGACGCGCGTCACTTCCGGATCGACGCTCATCAAAACTATGTACACCTCATCACACCCCAATCTTCAGCTGACGGAGGAAAAAGTCAAGAGCATTGCAATTCTTTCGCGAACCCAGGAGTTTGTATACGAGACGCTGGCACTGGCAACGGCCATGCGCAATGGCGCACAGACCGTGCTTGCTTCCAATAAGAAGAACTTTATCATTCCTGTGGAACTGATTCAAAATCACAATGCAAGCAAAACTCCCTACCTATACTCTGTGGCGGACCCGGTAGTTCGCACAGGCGCCGTGCTCAACTCCAAGACGAGGCCGCGAATCGGGAAGATTGGGCCACAGATTTCCTTGGAAGTTGCAAGGCGGGCAGAGCACTGGCTTCACGTAGTCGACTCGCGAATGGCCATTCACTTTAAGGACATCTTGCCTCCGGAAGACGGCAACAACCGAGTTCACAGCGAAATGCAAGTGGGTGGTTTGATTCGGTATTTTGCATCAATGATTGGAGACTTTACGGCCTTTACCGAAGTCAAAAAGGACGATAGCGACTTGGGTCTTTCGGCTGCAGCGTGCGAGCACGTCATTCGAATTCACACCTTGGACTGCGAACCTGCGGCAGAGAATCGTGCCAAGCGAGAGATTCGTGCAATGTCGCTTCTGCTCAAGATGCTCAAGGCTGACGATTGGCAGATATTCGACGGGCAAGAGGAACGAGCGCTTGTCATCGGAATCTTACAGGAGACCCCCCCCGAGCTTTGTGATATTCAACACGAAACCAACGTTGGCGAATTGCAAGAGGTGCTTGCGTCTAATGCGTATTCAAAGGGGCGCTGGGGGGCGGAAGCGCGACTGTGCGCCTTTCGCGCCAAAGTCGGCACCAACAGCGCGTCCTTGACGCGCGTTGAAGAGTTGGTCTCAAAAGCAATCGGCGACGCCGCGGATGCGGCGCGGCGCATCCTTGACGCGCACAGAAAGGCAGGAGACCGCATGATCCGCGTGCTAATGTCGGGCCAACGCTCGGACATCAATTCCAAGGCGGCCGTCGTGCCGACAATCACGTGGCGCTCTGAAGGCAGAATGTGGTTTTTTCGCAACCCGTACGCTGGGGCATCGCCGCTTGTAAAACGGCGCTTTGGGCTCAACCGGACAAGCATGCGGATTGTAATGCTGGCAAGCTTTGTGCAGCAGCTGTTAGGACCAGCCGATTTGCCAACGTTTGAGCCAGGCGTGGTCGATGCATTTATTGTGCGGTCTATTGCCATGGCCGAGCGCGAGCGTGCGCACCGCGCCTTTTGCACGCTTCGAGAACAAATAAAGCCGCTGTACGCAGGAGTTGAGTTTGCGCAAGCCCGACAAGTCGTGCTCGAAGCTCTGCAAAGTCACGTGGAAAACGAAGTGCAGATGGCATTGGTGCCGCTCTCTAATTTCAGCATGCAAGATATTGTCACGGTCTTTCATTGGGATTCGAGGCTGTTGCCCATTGTTCTGGATAAGCTCACCGGTCGCACGCGCGAGTTTCTTGTAGATAAGCCGTCTGCGCGCTACAAAGAGTTTCCGTTGACGACGCTCAAGCTCTTCCTGCCCATCATTTCGGCGTTTCGAAACCGCGTTGGCGTTGACACGCTTGCGTGCAGCAATCCGCTGGCATCGCTATTGCTAACAATTCCAGCCGTCTATGCCTGGGCTTTGGAAACCCAGCAGTCCGGCAATGCTGGGAGCTTGGAGCTCTCAACCGCAGACGCCAAGCTGGGCGCACCGGCAGCGGTCAAAGCGCTGAAAAACCTAAATAGCCTAGTGAGACTGCGGCGCATCGGTTACAGCACAACCAACAGTTACGTTTTTGACACCTCTAAGCTGAAGGCCCTGGTGGCGCCGCAAGTCTGTGCCTCGACAAAGTGAGTTGGTAATCATAAGCCTTTCGCGAATAGGTACAAATTGAAAAGTTGATTTGATACTACTCTAACACCATGAGTGTTCGCCCCATGGACGATGAGCGGCCACCCCAAGGGAGGATGATGGTCATGCAGCAGGACGCGACGCCCCTGCGGCGCGAACTGGAGGCGCTGCGCGAAGCCAACGCCGTTGTGCAGGCAGACATTGGCGCGCAGGCCGAGGGTGGGTTGACCATTGACGACCTCAACGAAACCGAGCGCTCCGCTGCAACCATTGGCGTTCATCCCGAGGCACTGAAGCCGATTGGGTGGATGAACTCGGCCCACTACCACTCCCTGCTGACTGGCAACTCGCTCGACGGCCGCCTGGCTCAGCAAATTGAAGCGTACAAGGTCGTCGCCGGCTCCGATTGATTGGCCAAGCACAGTCTGAGAAAGGGGCGACGTGAGTGGGTGTTTTGCTAGTCGTGCGCGTCGTGTGTTGTGCAGATCGCCTTGTTTTCCTTCTCCGTAAATGTCACACAGTACAGTACACGCGTTAATCACCAATTGACGCCGCAATTTCCGCCATGCGCTCGGGCGTCATTTGTTGCGGCTTGGTCGTGCGGGATGCGGGAGCGGGAGTGGCGCCCGACAGCTCACGGAATGACAAGGGGCCAAATCCGCCAACCTGCGGCTCGGGCGAATGATTTTGCGGCGGCGTTTGCGTCGGCGGGAGAGACGAGCCTGGCGCTTCTGCGCCTTCGGAGGCAAACATTTGGCTCTGATCCGCCTTGTACACTGAGCCACCACCTCCCTCCAAATCGTCATAACTTGCGTCGTCGTGGAGAGATGGAGGATCATGCTCGGAGATCAAGTGGTATTTGGTGTCGTCCTTTGCATGGTTTGACACTGTCAAAAAGCTTGACGCGTTTGGGCTCGGCATGCCTTCAGCCAACGCGCTGTGATTCCACGAGTCCATTCGCAGTCGAGCCAGAATGACTATTCCGCATTGTGCAATTGCAAGCGGTAGGGCGGTCAGATGAATTCCCAAAGTCCACATTGCGGCCGCCGCTGCCCGAGTGACGATGAGCAGTGTCTCGTTTATTGCGCTCTCAGACGCCGGCGTCATCGCGTAGACGTGAATACAGTAGACGCTTCCGAATACAAAGGCGCGAACTAGTCTGTCTGCGGCTTCAAACAGGGACACGCTTTGACACAATGGACCGACAAACGCCACGGCGGGTGGTGGAAGCAGCGAAATCATGAGTAGCGCACCGGCGGTGATCAAAAACGGCAAATCTGTGTCGTTCATTGGCGCGCGCGAGCGCATGAATCCGGAAGCCATAGCAAGCAACATCATTGCATGAAAGACAACGCGTCTCCAAGAAGGCGCGTACGCTGAGTCACCGGCGCACGTGTGCGTCAGCTGTTCTACGACCAAGGCCAAAAGGTAGACCCCTACGGCAGGTTGCAGAGAAGCAAAGACGACGTTGACGCCGCGCACACGGCCAACCCGAAGCGGCTTGCGCATGAGCAGAGCCGCGCATGCTACGCAGAGCACAAGTGTCCGCACGGCCGAGACGGAATTCAACGGCACAAGCCAGCACGCAAGTACCGAAACGACCGCGCAGCACGAAATGCTGAAAATTGTCTGCATACCAGCCAGGTACAGTGACGCATTGCTAAAATCGACGCCGAGCTGGTTCAACGCGTCTTCGGCGGGGTGGTGTTGGATTGCTACCATCGGCGATTCCGCGTGGTAACTTGTTGCGCCGTTGTTCATGCCGCTGGACGCGCCGCCGTTTCGGGCACGCATGGGCTGAAAAGCAGGTAGCGGCAGCTTCAAAGTCAAGCCACGGGTACCGGGTGGCATTTGGCGGCAGTGTCAGTTAGCGCCTTCCGCTCAAACCGACGGCGGCGGCCGGCTGCAAAGCGAGGGTGCTGGCTACCCACAGGTGTAGCTTTCAATTGGCTATTAGGATAGGGTTAGTCTTAGGATTGCGTTGCGACACATTTGGCATAAAAGTGGCGGCGGTGCGGTGGTGCGGCGGTGCGGCGGTGCGGCGGTGCGGCGATGCGGAGCGTAGAGTATCGCCGCAGCCAAAAGCAAGAGGGCGACGGTGCTTCCGTAAACGGCGCAAACGGCGCAAAACGGCGCGTCGTCTTGCTCTCAGCGCGCCCTGAGCAGCTTACAGGCGTTCCGGGCTCCAACCGCAACCTGCCTGGTCCTGGTTCGCCAACGCAAAATATAAGTTGTATGCTAAAGCACACCTCATTGCTCCCGTGCGAAAGCACCTTTGCCCCAATCGTTCCATGGAAACCGGTTCCTTTGAGCAAAGTGCAGTCGGCACCCGCGCGATTGCAGGATGCCGAATGGGACGACGACGCCGTCTGGAACTTTGTGAAAACTGGCCAGGAAGGCGCTGGCAACGACGAAGCCGGGTGGAAGTGTCGGGGATGCGGCGAGTCCGACAAGAGTTATCTGAAAGCCAACAATTCCGGCTGCATGACGTGCGAGACGTGTGGCGTTGTAGACGGACAGGTCACCGTTGCACTCGATCGTCAAAAAGCGTGCGCCCGCCAGGACGACAAGACCATCGTCGCCGACTTACCATCCAACAACAATGACGCGCGCATTCGATCCATTGTGGACCCCGAAGTCGAAACCGCCAGCCAGGCGCGCAAACGGCACATCCAAGAGCTCAACGGCACCAGAGTGTCAAAGTGGGCTGGCAAGAAGATGGGAATTGGTGGCGCAGTGTCGCGCGGACAAACTGCAATCTTACGCGAAGCTCGCGAGCGCGGCGACATTGATTCCGAGGCCGAAAACAAACTTCGGCCAGTCATGTGTGTGATTGAAGCCTGCTTTGATCAAATTGGGCCAGTGCACATGGAAATTCAAAAGCATATTCGCATGGAGGCGGCCCGCATTGTGCAAAACGGCATGAAGCACGGCCGACATTGCGGCCCAAACTGCCAAGTCGGCATGAGTCGGCGCTCAAACAAGCTCATTGGCATTTGCGTTGTTGAGCTGTGCCTGCAGCGACTGCTGCACAATGACACTTCAAAGGCGGCTTTGCTGGAATGCTCCAAGCAGCAGCTGCAATTGCAGCTTGCGCGCATCCGCGAGCTTCAGCTTCGCAACGCGACGACGGGGGCCAACGCTCCGCGGGCCAAAGTGGCCGCTGCCGTCTCAATGGTGGCAGACTGGAACATCAGCCGCTTGAGCGCTCCGTGCGACGGCGCAACGACAGCAGATGACGTCATGGCAATTCCTCCGTCGCCATTAACTCTCCCGGCGCCTTTGGTACCTGATGGCGCCTTGGTTGCACAGCCGTCCGAAACGATGCTCGAGCCCCCCTCGTCGCCAACAACTCCCGGGTGCACTGTTTTGCAGGCACGCGATCAGATTCTTGCTGCAACTCGCGCTGTGCGTGCTCCTGCCATTCTGAGATGCGCCGCACTTGCGGCCATACAGCGCCCGCCCGTGGCAGCGTGGCTTGCGGCGCAGGGCGCAATGCCCATCGACGTGGTTGGCGTTGCAGTCCTGATTGCCGTAGCGCGCCAGACCGGCGGCGACGACGCTCAATGCGTCGCGCTGCAGCGCAACCTCTGCACCGAAAACGACCTGTCGGCAACAACCGCCGAAGACGCCGCACAACGCGTGCGTGCGCTGCTCGAATTGCACGCGCCGCTCAAGGACGCAAACGTGCCCACGGGAGGGGACTCGATATTCTAATGCTCTTACAACCGCAGCAGCGGCAACAGCGGCAGTTGCAGTAACAAGGACAACAAGGACAACAAGGACAACAAGCATGAAAAAAAGAAAGCCACAGCCACTACACACCTTCTTCCAAAAAAGGGCGCAACAAATTCTGCACACACGGTACCCGCTAAATTATTAAATCATATCGCGCCACAACACACTCGTAGGTCAGAGGGCTGTGTCGTTGTGCAAAGGTGCGCCGCAAGCAACAGCGGGTAAACGGGGCGCGTCATGTCGTCTATAATATCCGCAGTGCAACCTTCTGTCGCGCCCCAATCTGGCGTGAAACGCGCCTTGTCTGGGAATCCGACTGGCGTGCCCGGTGCACTGCCGGCGTTTCGGGGCGTCAGCGTCCCCCCCGGAGGAAAGGTCAAGACTCCAAAGCTGAGTCAAGGGAACAAGCCAAACCAACAATCCAATGTTCCAATTGTGTACAACCGAGTCTGCAACTTGGAGCACATTACGGCGTTCAATGGCAGGCTGTCGCCTGGCGACGTCGCATTCATCCACAAGTACCCACCGGGGTTTATGCGCTCAATGCCACACGCGCCCACCAACGACGCAATCAACACGTTTCACGCGGCCAATGGAACGGCAACGGTCAGCCGAGTTGTCGGTATTGACGGCCTCAACCGACTGCTGCACGGCGAGTACAACGAAACGGGATGGACTCTGGACGACAATGTCTTGGCGTGCGGTCCAGATCCTACGTTTGAAAACAATCACACGCCGTATGCCTGGCCGAATCGCGACGCGGGAGAAGAGGCGGACGCGTTTCTGACGCGGACGGAAGCGTTTGGGCCCAAATGCGCGGCCGACGTTGTTGTGCCGGGGATGACTGACAAGGAGGCGATGGTTGCAATCATAGAACACAATACGGATGTCGTGCGGGGAGATGCGGAAGCAGAAGGAGCCAACGTCGAAGAAGCGGTAGCAGGATTTGAAGCAGGGTCCGCGGATTTCCTCAAGCAGCACGATAAACTTCAAAAATGCTTTGCTGGCAAGCGTTTCCGTCTTCGGGTTTTGGACGAGCACTCCTTGGATGGAATCATCCAGAGCAACGACGAAATGTACTCGTTTACCCAATCGGGCAAACGCGATGGCACGATTTTCAACATGGTCATCCAAGGCCCGGCCATGACCAACAATGGCTACAACTGCTACGACGGCGGCTACTTGGAAGAAGGTGGAGCGACCCGGCACGCCAACCCCGACAATCAATTCTTGAAAGCCGTGCCCGAAGACCCGGGAGATTTTGATGAAGCGGAACCTGCGGCGCCCGGAGAGCAGATTGCCGATGAAGTGCTGAGATCCGAGTATGAAGAGGGTCAGGAAGCTGAGTATCAGGCCGCCGTGGCAGCTCGAGATGGACAGGTGGCAGCGTGGGACGCCTACAACTCACAGCATGCGGACTACGTGCTCAGACGCGCACAGCATGCGCGCAAGCTGCAAAAGTACAATGCGTATGTCAGCGACGGCAGCGTCCGCCGGCCATCAAAAAACCCACACCGCTCCCGGCTTGTAGAAAAGCATCCGCGCGGGTCCATTGAGGCAGCAAACCACCTCTTTGCCTCTGGAGCGGCGATTGCAGAAGCCACGGGGGTCAACACCGTCAACGGGCCAAAGGTCGGCGCGCGCTGGCTTCCCACTGGCATGTACGACTTTGTTGCAAGCTTCACGGGTCAGTATTCTGCGTACCCAGCACAGATGTTTGACAGATCGCCGCAGTGCATGAATGTCTGCTACGTCGGTCTCGTTGCTTACGAGATGACGGTCCAGCAAAAGCTCAAAGTGCGCACTTCTACAGGGAACTACGTGTTTTCTTCTGAAAATCCAGAAACAAACGAAGTAGCGGCACGAAATGTCAAGATGTACTATTTCCAGTACGTGCCCTTTAGCAGCCGCCAGGCATGGGTGCGCCAGAAAATGGAAGAAGTCAAGTCAGCGGCGGAAAAGAAGCAGCTGGACGCATTCTTCAAGCCGAGGGAAGACGACGAAGGACGACGGCTGAGTGTTCCAGAGCGGCTTCGTGCAGTCGCAGCTATGAATGAGGAAGAACAAAGAAATCTCGCCGAAGCGGTACAGGCCGCGGAAAAAAACGCAGTGCGAGAACAAAACGCGCACTTTGCAAACATTGCGGCGCGCGGCGCAAAGAAGCACAAGCTGGACGAAGACCCGTTTGACGCCATCCGTTCTCACGATCTGGAGTTTATGGTGGGTGCGTGGAAAGTGGGCCGTATCATGGACGTCAAATCCATGCGGTATCAGAGCTACGCCGGCGGTCCGGCCAATACGGGCTGTGCACTCACGCTGGACGTTCAAATCGGCTGGCACGACGTGCGGCCGCAGCACGCACTGGGCTTGTCCGCAGTTCAAACAGAAAACGTGCAGTACAGCTACCGCAACCGCTTTGGTGGTCAAGAAATGCTCACCTACAATAGAACAAGTGGCCCCAAACTTCCAAACACCGACGACCCAACTCCGCAAACCATGTCCGGCGAGGAAGCTCGGTCGTATCTACGGCACGTGACGAAAATTGCAAACGCGTGCCGGCCGTCGTTGCGACAGCTGTTTGGCCCTGGCGAATTGTCCACCACGACATTCTTGGAGTCAAACGCGTTTGATAACGCTGGACTGAAAGTTGTGGTGATGAGTAACGCCGAGTTTGACACCAACTACGTCATCGACAATCAGCTCACCAACGACAACCGGACTGATGCAGAAAGTCAAGCATCAAACGCAGCTCGTCTAAATGAAGGGCGTCAAAGAGCGCTTGATTTCATGGGTAAGTCGTTTGATCGCGCTGCGGATTTGCATATTCTCGTTGGCCGTCGCGCGTGCGAGCCCTATAACGCGCGTGCCGATCCAAGACTGCGTAATGGCCTCGAGCTCCGACCAATCCGGTACCATCAAGTCGACACTTCGAGCAAAGCGCCGGGAGCAAGTGCAGACGTTTCAAATGCGCCTGTTATAAATGCTGCCGCGACGCCTCCTGCGCCAACGGCGGCGCCTGCTCCAATGGCGACGCCTGCGCCGACGGCAGCGCCTGCAGCCGACGTTGCAATGACGGACATTGCCGAAGCGACGGCCGATCCTACGCCCGTGCTCATCCCTAGCACCACAGAGGTTGCGTCCACCAGTGAGCCCACCGACGCACAAGCGCTCTCAGCGCCAATGGTCGCGGCAACAATGTCGGCTGCAAAGGCGAGTAAGTCGCGCAAAAAGTCTCCTGCACGGACGCGCTCCCGTGCCGCGACCGCCGCGGCCGCGACCGCCGCCGCCGCCGCCGAACCCGCC
>PAAT01000065.1 GCA_002698965.1 Rhodopirellula sp.
GGGCTCGGGCGCGGGCTCGGGGTCGGGGGGGGGCGCGGGCGCGGGCGCGGACTCGGGCTCGGGCTCGGGCTCGGTGTCCATCTGCTCCGCTTCGCCTTCGCCTTCGCCTTCGCCTTCGCCGTCGCCTTCGCTTTCCTCGCCAAAGAGCTCTTTCTCACCCACCTCATCTCCAGAATAGTTGTCTTCCGAATCGTCGGGTTCCGACATGGCTTTCGCACAAGTGAAGTTGCTATTTGTGCATTCAAGCGCTTTATTTCCACTGATCACACTACAAGTGACCAAAAGAACAACTTGTGGCGCTGTAATTCTTCCACGCGTGGAAGAATTCTTCCACGCGCGTGGAAATTACTATCCGGATTTGGTCTGAACGAGCAGTGTATTACAAATCACAAATCGGACGTTTCTTTCATATATGCATATGCAACACATATTTAAAAACATATATGCCAAGTATAATCTATTATAAATACAATATATGTTTTATATATGTAACATATATATTATATGTATTACATATACACAATACATATAACATATATAACATATATAACATATATAACATATATGTGTCACGGTTTGCCAAAAATGGCAAACGAGTTGCCATATTCGGCCACGCGTGGCGAAATCGCCGACACCACAAGGTTGACATTCAACGGCTGAGAGTGTTGTCAGTTGAGCTAATTCGACAGAAAGCGATAAGCGAGGTCCAAGATGGACAACTCATCTATGTCCGAATATGAAAGGCAGCGCGATGCCAATATCCGCAACAACCATGCCGTATTGGCATCACTTGGCTTGACCAATTACAACCTGACGTCACCCCCACCCAAACCAAACCCAAACCCAAACCCAAAACCGCGGCGGCGGTCGCAGCCGTCGCAGCCTCTCCGTCAGCAGCAGTCGCGCGCTTCCAAGCGGGCTTTGCCGGCAGACGCATACACCGCCACCACGCTGGATCTGCGGACGCTTGCACGGCACTCCCAGCCGGAGCCGGAAGCGGAGAAGTCGAAAGAGGAGGAGGGGTCGGAATGGGAAGAGGATGAGGAGCCGGAACCGCAGCCAAAGGTGAAGCGGCAGCGCCTGGCGGAAAAGGACTTTCCATACCCAATTGCCACAGACTATGTCAAGGTGCCTCCGCAGACAAACCTCGGGCCAAAGTTGACCCCACTTCAGTGCAGACAGCTGCACGCTTTGGTGCTAAAGCACCTGATGCATAACGGGGGGATGTGCAATGGCGCCGGTCCCCGGACAGCTTCCAACATTGGGAAAACCATCTGGCGCATCTGCAGGTTGGCCCGCCTTGGCGAGTTTCCAGACATCGACATGGATGAAGCCATCAACCACCACGGCTCCAGGTTTGACCTCTTGGGCTTTACGCCCATCTGGACCGCGCTCGAAGGCCACGGCAAGCCTCTGCCGACTCTCAACATCGGCGAGGATTTCTTCGTCATGAACAAGCACCTGTGCTCCAACGGCTGGATGGAGAATGGCGTGCGCGTTGAGCAACACCACAAGTTCGCCTCCGGCTTGCGCTACCTCTACTTCTTCCTGGAGCAGTTTAACGCGCCGCTGCGTGACAAGCACAACGGCGCGGGGTTTGCCAACCTCATGGAGGATCCTGCGTTTCTCGACGCACTGGCCAACGCACAGCTGTAGTGGTGAACGCGCGCGCGTGTGTATGTGTGTGTGCCTGTGTGCACTGTCGTGTCAGCGTGTTCGCTAAAAAACGCCAGCACGCCCGCACACGCACCACACGTACACTGCCAGCAGCGGTATGAACTGCTCCGCTTGGGTGGCGCGGCTGGACGCCGGTCACCTTGGCCGTCTGCACGAAATGGGACACGCCGCGCCAGGCTGGCGCATCTACTCGCAGAGTTACCAGGACGGCATCTTGGAACGCATCTTCGACCTCTTTGGCACAGCCAACAAGCAGTTTGTCGAGTTTGGGCTGGGCTACACGAGCGGCGCGGCGCTTACGGACGCGGCCATGGACGCGTTGCAGCTGAACACGCGCAAGCTTGTGCGAGATCGCGGTTGGAGAGGTGTCTACTTTGATGCGCTGGTCGAAGCGCCGGCATTTGGCGTGCGCCGCGCTCTGCTCACGCGCAATTCGATTGTCAACGTCTTTGACAAGGCGGGCGTCGCTTCCGACGTGGACTATGTGAGCATCGATGTCGACAGCGTGGATGCGTGGCTGCTGCTGGGCCTGCTCGAAGGCGGCCGAGTGCGGCCGCGCGTGATCAGCCTCGAGTACAATGGGAACTTCCTGGCGAGCGACGCGGTCAGCATGAACGAGACGTGGGTGCCGTGGAAGGGCCGCTCGCTGCACGGCGCAAGCGCCAAGGCGCTCGTCGACATTGGCGCGCGGTTTGGGTATCGGCTACTCTACCTGATGAGCTACTTTGATCTCTTCCTGATCCGCGAGGACGTGCTGGCGTCCCGGTGCGCGCTGCACACCGTCCCCTTCTTGGCGGAGCAGGCGCGGCGCAAGCTGCCGACCAAGCAGCACCTGCCTTGCAAGTCACTCGACGAGGTGGACCGACTGGTGGACGTGCGCTACCTGCTCGGCGAGACGGACGCTTCCACCGCGCGGACGCTTGCGCGCGACGCACTTGAGCGAGCGGAAGCCGCACTGGAATCGCTGCGCAAGCGCGGACTGCGGCCCACGTGCTGCGCACGGACGGGGACGCCTATTTGTAAGTTTTCTTAACAAGACACTCTTCTCACTCCTCGTGTCCTCTGGGGTCGTCAATTTCGGGGCCATCGCGCCAGCGTTCCTTCATGCTCCCGTAGCGAGCTTGCATTTCCCCCACCACGTCTGGAACTGCAAAAGGTTCCGCAACATTAGTCCACCGCGCAACGGCGATGTCTTCTTCGCTTGCGTCGAGTGCTTCAAACTCCGATGCAGGCACTTGTCTCCAGCGCAAAACCAGGCGCAGCCCAATCAAGAGGACCGTGTGCGGCATGTACACGAGCTCGCGCACCCTGGGGTAGCCAACGCTGGTTGTCACCGCTGCCAGCTTTTCAAAGTCGGGCACGCGCTCGTACCGGAGCGGCTCGACGCGCACGTGAATGCCAATCATGTTTTCGGATTGGTGCGAGTCGGTGACCATGCCCAGGTGCCACGCCGCAGACATGAACTTTCTGGTGCCGCGAAACAGCGGGTCGTAGGCCTTGTTGGCAATCATCAGGCCCGAGAAGCGCTCCAGCTTGTGCGTATACCCCCTTCCATCTGCCGCTTGCGTCGCCACCAGACCGACGTACAAGTGCGTGTTGGGAAGCGTCCTTTTCATGCAGCAGCGCCGCGTCTCCTGGTGGTCCAGGCGCACGTGGCCCTGAATCGCCACGTTGGCAATGGCGTGGTCTCGAAACTCGTTCATCGGGTCGGCGCCGTCGACGTTGTTGACGACGCCGTCGAGCGAGTAAGGGAAGGACTCCATGTCGTACAGTTCATCGCGACGGCCCTCTTTGGCCAGCCGCCGGTTGATCTGGTCTACGGTGAGCACCTTGATCATGGCGTGCACGCCGCTCATTTTTGTTTTTGGCCCGTAGTGCTGCGTCCGCTCCGTGAAGACAATCTCGCCTTCAACGGGCAGGGCTGCAACCCCGCACGTGCCGACATCGGTGGAGGCCTGCCGCGCATAAGGAATTTGCACATTCGTCTTCTTGGGTCCTTGCGAAGACGTTGGTATCGGCCTGACGCCGCCCGGAATGTCACCATTGGGTGGCTGAACGGAGAGGCGCGGGTTCAAAGCCGGTGCCGGTGCCGCAGGGGGCGGTGTTGCATCGGCAATATAGTTTCTCAGCCCCTCGTTTAGGAAACGGATTTGTGTTGGCGGCATGGCCCACGCTGCGCACGTCTCACTCATGTGTTACGCGAGTGCACAGGATTATCGACCTTAGCGCGCCAGCGTGCGCGTGGCGCTAGTGGCGGCGCGTTTCCTTTGCCGGGGTGCGAGTGGTGCACTGGCAGATTTGAGCTGCAGTCCGGTATGGCAGCAGACTCGCCCAAGTTGCGGCTGAAAGTCGTGGGACAAAATGGTCGCGAAGTCTTTTTCAAAATAAAATCGTCGACGCCTTTGAAAAAATTGATAGATGCCTACTGCAAGGAGATGGGGGTTCCCGAAAGAGTGTGCCGATTTCTGTTTGATGGCCAGCGCATCAATCCAGACCACACCGCCGCGCACTTTGACATGAGCGACGAAGACATCATCGACGTGTTTGTAGAACAAGAAGGTGGCGGCTTTGCAAACATTCTCCCGCCAAATGGCGACGAGGTCCAAGAAGCCAGCTGCCACCTGCTGTCCATCCTCCAAACCCACTTTTCTGAACTCAAGCGCACCCTGGGCTGCTCCGACGACGTTGCGCGCAAAGTAGTAGCTCGAGCACTGCAAAACGTTCTTAAAGCCTTTGGGCTCAGCATGCTCAAAAACTACCCCGACGACGACGCTCACAAAAACATGAGAACGTATCTCGTCCACTCTCTCTTGGTAGCAGGACACATTATGCAAAATACGCCCATCATGGTCATGGCGTTCCAGTTTAACGAGCATACACTGCCGCTTCTTCCCTTTGCGCCCGAGGCGCCGCTAACAGTGCACACGTAGATTTGTACGTCGTAACGGTCGGTTGAGTAGATATTGAGAATACTAGCAAACAAATGGATTTGCGTTCCCGCGGGAAGCGGCGCGACATTCAACCGCGCACCAAGCGCGGCCGCGAGTACCACACCGACATTTCCTCTCCGCTGGATGCCATCGACTCCGGAACCCCGGGCGAGGTCAAGATCAGCACGGACGCCATGGGGGCGCTGCAGCACCTCTTCCACACCTCGCCGAGCATCCAAGCGGCACGCGCCATTCTCATGGGTCAACTGCTCAGCAGCGGGCTCGTCGTGCGGCGCAACGGCAAGTCGGTCGACCTCAAGCCCGTCTTCTCCAAGCACCTAGAAGACCAGTGGGTGCCCTTTGCGCGCCGCGTCATTGATCACTACCTAGTCTTTGGGTTTGTCGTGGTCAGTCTCGAGCTGGAAGACCCGCCCGCGTTTGCCAACTTGCTCGGACGCGGCAAGGAGGTTGCCGCCCTGTCCAATACCAACAAGGTCGGCACGACGGGCGGGCTCAACGCCCTGGGCCGCGCCGACTCTGCCGGCGTCAGTGGCACCAAGGCGCCGAGCGAAGACCAGATCCGGCGCGGCAAGGCCAAGCCCGTTGTCAACGACGCGGATGCCGCCCGCTCCATTGCAACCAAAGCGGCCGCGAGTGGAAGGAACATGGTCCCTTTTGTACCTGATTTGGGGACCTACGACGTCTCCTTCCTCCACGTCGGCGAGTACGGCTACCGCCGCCAGTACCGCATCATGGCCACCACTCCGCAGGCCGCCTACCGCCAAGACTTGAACGCCGAAATCTTTTTCAAGTCGGAGCCCGACGCGGCCGGCAACATCGTCTCCCCCGTGGCCACCGTCTTCCAGTCGGCCAGCTTTGTCTCCGCACTGGAGGAGCTCGCGTTGCAGGCCGAAGTCGTGCGCGCGCGGCAGATGCTCGTGACGCAGCCCGTGCAGCGCCAGACCCAAAACCAAAACCTGGACCCCGCCAACCTCTTCTTTGACTCGGAGAGCCGCGCCATCCAAGCGTCCGCCGCCGCCGAAGACGACGCCCAGCAGGCGCAGAGCCTCGCGCTCTCGGCCAGGCTGATGGCCATGGTCAACCGCATGCAGACGGCCGCGCAGGACGACGCCCGGCCCCAAGCCGCGCAACAAAACCAGCACGTGCCCCCCGCCCTTCCCCCGGCGCTCTTTGCCGCCCCCGAAAAGCACCAGGTCGTGCCCGGCGTGCGGCCCCCGGAGGCGCGGAGCGACCTCGTCGACGTGATTCGGGTCGTCAACGATCATGGTAACTAACTATGCCGCAACCGACTTAGACACATGGCACACAGCACATCCTCTACAGACGGTCCGGGAATGTGCACGCCGGCAGGGTAGAGAGGGTAGAACGCAACGCTCGGGAAGACGAGAACGGGCGCGGGTGGCGTAAACGGCAGCGCGCGCAGCGAGCACGTCAGCGCAGCAGCCCACCACAGTCGCTCGGCCTCGCAATTCATCCTTGTCTGTGTCTGTTTGTCTTGGCAGTCGCCGCGGCGCTCGGCGTTCCCGCAAGCGTAATCTTTGAAGGTGCGCGACCCTCGCTTTTGAACACATCGCATGCACTAGCGCCACCCTCAGCAGCTCGCGTGGCAATGTACAGGCAAATTTTCTTCCAATTCCATGAGCCAGCTACAGCTCTTGAACACTACCGTGCAGCACATGGCGCTGGCGGTCAACAAGGTTTTGACCGCTTGCTATCACGCCTGCTACCAATCGGCCCCCGAAGGCGACGAGCTCGCGCTGCTCACGGCGCCGCTGGCGTCGACGCCCGAAGTCGAAGCCCTGTTCACCAACAACATTATCGACATTGAAAGCGCGCTGCCGGCGGCGCTGCACTCGCTGGGCTGCTCGGCCGAAGAAATCGAAGGCGCGCTCAAG
This sequence comes from Rhodopirellula sp., assembly GCA_002698965.1. GTDB lineage: Bacteria > Planctomycetota > Planctomycetia > Pirellulales > Pirellulaceae > UBA721. The sequence goes on from PAAT01000065.1 coordinate 6,524, forward strand.
CGGCGGCGAAAGGCGGACAAGGGCGCGGCCAACACGGATCTCATGACGGCGCAGACGGCGGCAATGGTGGGCGACGCCGACGTTTCACTCAAGGCCGCGCAGACGGAAAAGACCGCCGCGGAGGTGGAAGCCGTGCGAATCGGCGTCGAGAAGACGCGCGCGGAGGTGGGCAAGGTCCAGGCCGATACGAAAAAGGCCGAGCACGACGCCAAGGCCCCGTATCCAAGCGCGGCCGCGGCCAAGCCCGGTGGCGGCGCTTCTAGCTCTGGCAGCAGCTCGAGTTCCAGCAGCGCCAAGAAAAAGTAGCCACATGAATAAGCCTTTTTAGAAGCACCTTCACATGAAAAAGAGAGTGGGCCAAACGTGTGCGTGTGTGTGTGTGCGCGTGCCATGCCGTCTCGTGCGTTTACTACAAACAGCCTGGCAGCGGGCGGTCGTTGGGGCCGCCCCGCGGCGACGGGGATAGAATTCGACGAGTCTGGGAATGCCACATTCAAAAAGGAAGAGCTTGCTCAGATGGCCCGTGCCAACGACACCGTCGAAGTTCGAAACGCCAAGCCGCTTTTGTACTATCCGGGAGCGCAGGGCGAACTCCCAAATCCGCTGACGACTATCAGCAGAAACCGAGCCCACTCCAAACCCGGAAGCGACCTCATTCACGACGCAGACTACATTGGCGCGCGCATGGGCAGCGCTGCGCAGATGTTTGAAAAAGAAATCTCCGAGGCCTTGGACAAGTACATTGCCAATCTCCAGGAAGCTTACACTTACAACTATCAAGCCGGCGACAGTGGCGTCATGCAGCCGGTTCGTGCGCTCGACCTCTTTTCGCCGGGCGAGATCCAGCCGATTGTCCGCCAGTACCTGACGGTCAAGAAGGCGGCGCGGGAGCTGGTTGACGTGCGCACCGACCAGGCGTCCATTGAGGCGCCCTTTAATAGGCTGTCGGTTGAGTTTAACGAGGGCGGCAGGGGCGATTGGGGCGACGGCAACTGCTTTCCGCGCTCGGCGACGCGTGCCTTCTTGTGCTGCACGGTGTTTTCGATTCTGCTCGGCGTCGGCGCGCTTGCCGTTGCGGGCATCTACTACGCCTGGGGCGGGCACAACTACGGCGTCAAGCCGACGCCAATCTTTTGGGACGGCAACTTTTGGGGCTGGCCTTCGGAAAAGGTCTTCCGCAACATCTGGTGCGGGCTCATGCTCGGCATCGTGTTTGGCTTCCTGGACAACTTTGGCCTCTTCTACGGCACGTCGGCGCTTGACTCGACGTTTTACTCCATTGGCAACAAGCTGGCGTCGGGCCTGCTTGCCGACACCGACGCGTCGTCGCTCGGCCAGGGCTACGAAGCTGCGGAAACCATGCCCGACAAGCAAAAGCTGCGCGAGGTGGCGCTGACGGCGCACTCCATGACCGAAGACATGATGAGCGGGCTGGGCAACACCTTTTCAGGCGCGCACGTCATCCCGTACAAATGCATTGCTCAAACTGCTTACATCTGTGATTGCGTGCTTGCTTGCGCAGACCTTCTGGGCGTCGCGCTCGGCACGGCCGCGCTCGAAATCGCCAAGGCCGGGCTGGGAGTCGAGCCATCGTGGTGGCCCGCCGATTTGCTGGCCATTGTGCTTGGCTGCCTGCTGGGCGTCTTCCTGCCGGTGCTGGTCAAGTACAAGGACCAAGTGGCCTCGGGCGGGGTTTACCTCTCCTTCAAGTACGCTGGCGCGCTCACCGCCATCTTTTTTGTGTTTCTCTCGGTGCTCATCGTTGGCATTCCCGACGACCGCGAGGCAAACGTGCCTTGGACCATCTGGGTCTCGCTGGTCTTGATCGTGCTCGTCGTCATCTTCCTGGTTGTGATCATCCTCATCATTCCGCTTGTGAATGCGCGCCCGCTTGTGCTCAAGCAGCAATGGTCCGTACTGGGCACGCGCAGGAAATTCCGCGGCATGAGCTGGTACGACAAGCACGCCATGCGCGACCAAATCTACTCAAACGCTGTGAACAATATGCACAAGGTCTTCGATATGCCTAAAAAGCCACCACCCACTCGCTGGCAAGACGCCGCGAACAGGGCGAGGCAAGCGGAACGGCAAGGGCTTCTGAGCTCTAGCTCTGCGTAGCGACGCTCGCGTGTCGGCTACGCGTAGCACAATATGCCGCATCACACGTTCCACACGAGAGAATTTTTTAAATTTTGCTCTTCTACACTCCCAACTCCAAACTCTAGAAAGAAACCCGCCTCTCTACCCACGCCTTCCCGTTTCGCTTTTTTTCACGCCTCCGCCGCCGCCGCCGACGTCTTGGGCTTTTTCGACGTCTTCTTGTTGGAGCGCTCGGCGCGCCGCTTTTCGATGTTAGCCTCAATCTTTTCCTTGTACTCCACTTGCTTTGGCAGGTTGTCCCGTTCCACCTTGCACTCGGCGTCGTCTTGCTCTGTAAAGTTGAGCGCGTTCACATTGCCCTTGCGCGAATTGCGAATGACCACGTTTTGCGCGTGGCGGAGCAGTCCCCGCGGCTGCAAATAGGAAAAGCGAAGCACCGAGCCCAGCGGACGAATGACGCTGTGCAGCAGTGCGGGAGTGATGCGCGGCTTTCCCATTTCGTTGCTGCGCAATGTGGCCTCGTCGATGACGCGCCGAAGCAGCACTTCGAGATTGGCACGGTACACCGCCGCAGGGCCCGGCGGAAGCGGCTCTTGCGACAAGGCAACGCGCTCCTTGAACTCGCCCAGTGTCGCAAACGCCGGGCACTTGGCCTGCTCGGGCTTCCACTTGCACGCGCGAATCGTCTCCGGGATGCTCACAATGTTTGCAATCACGTCCCGCGACGCAGACATGCCCGAAGCCGCCTTGTAGCCGTAGCCGGCCCGCGTCGCCTGGCGGCGGTAGCCGCGCTTCTTTGCCAAAAGCTTCCGGCGCGCCCTGCGGTTCTCCTCCTTTTGCTCCGGTGTCAGCTTGTTGCCGCCGTTTTGATCCTCTTCGCCTTCGTCTTCGTCGATTTCTTCGTCGGCGCTGTTCTCTTCTGCCTCATCTTCCAAATGGGGCTGCTCCTCGTTCTCGTGATCCTCGTGATCCTCTTGATCCTCTTCCTCTCGGCGCGCGCGCTTGCCCTTTTTTGGCATGTGTGATTCGGGGGCTTTGGAAAAAAGGGTTTGTTCGGTACTACTTGTAGCCTCGCGCCGAGCCTCCGCACCATAGCGGCAGCCGTGACGCCCGCGCTCGTATCCTTTGCGTATGGCAATCTCGCCGCTCGCCGCTCGCCGCTCCCCGCCTCTCCGATTATTTTCCTTCCGACACCCGCGCGAAGGATAAGCCGCAAACGCCATTCACCAGATAGAGCCGACGCCGTGGGCCGTGGACGCATGCCAGGCAATCGCGACGGCGACCCGGTGGAAAGTGTTGCGGAGCCAAAGCAAAGCCTTGAGACGAGCGCGACGCTGGCGCTGACGCGCGCCGAAGAACTTCGCAGGCTCAGCCGCGAACGCTGGCAGACGCAGGTCCAGTTGCAACAACGCGAACGCGCCGCCGAAAGCACCAGTGGCCACCTCTTCAACCGTGCCGACCCCTACTGCGAAGACAGGGACGCCTTTGTCGAACCGTACGTCCGCACCAAAGAGCCAGACGAAAACGGCCGGCGCAACGCCGACCGAAGAGGCGTCGACCAACTCGTCGACAAAAACGGCCACTTTGTCAGCCCCGTGGACGTGCAAAAGGAGCTAAACAATACTCAAAACCGCGACGGTCGCGCTGGCAAGGGCGACGGTGGCGCGCAGTACCGGCCGCGCTTTGAAAACAACGCGCTCAAGTACGTGCCCGTCTCCGGCCACGACTTTCTCTCGCTCAACCCCGACTCCCGCTACAAGTACCGCATCCCCCACGACTCCGTCGTCAACAAGGTCGGCGACTGCAAAATCTGCTGCTGCTTCGGCTACCGCCTCACCGCCGCCCAGTGGATCTGGTTCCTCAACCTGCTCTGCTGGATCGTCCACACCGTCATGGTCTTTGTCACCTTCCACTACGCATACTGGCAGCACAAGCACCCCAATGGCGACGTCTTCGACATGCGCCACGACACCGAACACGTGATGGTGCGCATCTTCCGCTTCTCCGGCATCCCCAGCCAGCAAATGATCGACAACAACCTCACCAAGTGGTCCCAGGACGAGTGGCGCAACGGCACCTTTTCCAAGACCGAATTCTACCTCAAGGACAACGACCTGCCGGTGACACACAAACAAACTCCTACAACCGACACCGCACGCCCACTCACAGTTGCCCCTTTTCCCGTTTTGTAACCCAGGTCAACTACGCATCTCTCGTCGCCAGCTTCTTTGCCATCTCGTCCTTCTTCCATCTCTGTGCGCCA
>PAAT01000066.1 GCA_002698965.1 Rhodopirellula sp.
CGCCACCGCCCTCGCCGCCGCCGCCTACGCCGCCTCCGCCCTCGCCGCCGCCCTCGCCACCTCCGCCGTCGCCGCCTCCGTCGCCGCCACCATGCCCGCCACCGCCATCTCCGCCGCCACCTTCGCCGCCACCCCATCACCTGTGTGGACAGATTTCGCGCGGCCAATTCGATCGCGCCAATCCCTTCAACGACGTCGCGCCGCGTTGCTACGATTGCGTCACTGATGGTTGTCCTTACATCAAGCAAGAAGACCATCTCCAAAGCTGGCATAAGCATGACGACGATACCGAGCCGGCGCGAATGCAGTACAACCCGTCAGCGGAGTACACGTGCATTCCGGCAGGTCTTGACTGCGTCGACCGTGGCAACAATCCAACTTACAGTGGGCCACGACCCGTGCCCAATGGCACGGAGCCGCCCAATACACCGGCGGTAATTCCTCATCCGGACGACCCCAACTGGGTTTGCGACCGCAACGGAGAAGGCAGCAACGTATGGAATGGGCACTATGGTGGCGAGGAACAGTGCGGCGACGGGCTGACGCCCCCGCAAGATGGGCTAGACGAAGGCATGATCACGTCGCCCATTGGAATTGGAATCACCGGGTGTCCTTACATTAAACAAACCATGTACACGCTGCGCGGGTCGTTTGTGTGCAACAGAGGTGGCTACGACGCAGACCTTTCTCCAGAACGCGGGTACAGTTTGCCCAAGGGCAGCTGCGCCGACGACGACTACTACGATCTGAACACTGAAACAAATCCCAACCAGTACCGCACGTGCTTCAACATTGACCGAAGCAAGATCAAGAGCATGGGACTCAGATGCGAAAACTTTGTGCAATACTGTGCGTGCGGAGGACCACCAAGCACCAGCACAATGCTCAATCAAAACGACGATTGCAACCAGGCTTGGTTCATGCACGGGCGGAACCAACCGACGACGGCCTACCCGCTCAGCTTTGTGAGTGACGGCTCAATTCACATGAACTCGTTGGCTTGGGTGGCAAACGAAAACGGCGAGCGCAGCGATTGGGGCCAAGAGCAGTGGAATCGCGGCGTTGGGTGGCACCTCTACATGCTTGAGCATGAGAATGATTACGACGGCGCCAACTGCGCTTCTTCCGGCAATTGCTGCACCGTACCAACGCAATTCGGCAAAGGCTTTGACAAGGCCACGTGCGCCGACGGCGTCACAAATTGCTGCCCGCCCGTGACGTGGAAGGAGTGCTGCGTTGGCGAGACGCTGGAAGTTGTGGTCGGGTCCGGAACGTGGGACAGCTTTCGCTTCAAAACCAGCACCAACGAAGAGCTGATGTATCTACGCATTGGCACGTTTGACCAGTACAGACTGCGCATTCCCTCAACTGTGCCGGCTAGCAACCACTACCTTGGCATCTACCGGGGCAGCGCGAATTGCCTGCAAGTCTCGTGCACCGTCGGTTCGGTTGCAACAACGTCGCAGAATGGAATAACGTTTTCTTACTGCAGCACATCCTCAACCACGGACATGGTGCTCGATGCTCGAACGTGCAGTTTGGGCGAAAAGCTGGACATTACTTGCGCGGTGCATTCAAACATGCACCGCTCCAACTCAATCTTCGTCACCGACGGGTGTCCTGATCCAGTCGGTGCTGACGCAAGCGCCTGCGGAGTCAGCAGCAGAACTTACCACGAAAAGCCCTTTTTGCCGCGCCGCTTTTTTCCGTATCGCGACGCGGCCAATCCGGGCGACAACTCGGGAGAAGGCACCGCCGACGGCGACTGTATGTGCGGCGCCGTCCTGGACTCGTACGTTGCCGCTGGCGCATCGTTCACGGCAGAAGATGGCCAGGTGACGACTTGCAACCCACTTTCGACTGCGCACGACGGGATTGATCTGGGTGTCAATGGCCAAGGCGAGCCCGATCAAAAAAGCGGCAACTACTTTGGGTGCACTGGCTGCTGCGTCAATCCCGTCTTTGGCTTTGACTACACTGGCGGAGGCACGACCATGACTCACATTACACGCATTGGCGACGAAGATCCGGGGAGCGACATTGTCACGGGCGGCGGCATCACCAATCCGGCGCGGCGAAACCTGGGCTACTGCCCCAATCCGTACTTTCGCTCCGTGTACAACAACGACGGCCGAAGCAACTGCGAGTTTCCCGAAGCAAGAGAGGCATTCTGTCCGTGTAAGACGAGCCCCGACTTTGAGAATACACAGTACCGCGAGTACAATCGGTGCGCATTCGACCGCTCTCTCACAGACATCAATGACCTCACACGCGTGTATCAGAACTCGCGGTTTATACGCAACGGGTTCATTCAATGCCCGGGCTTCTTGGCTCCCGATCAGGAGACGCTCGCCGGAACGCGGCTCAACGTTCCCGACCAGTGCATCCTGCAGATTCCGCCGCCATTTCCTCCGTCGCCGCCCCCAAGCCCGCCCCCAAGCCCTCCACCAACGCCACCGTCGCCTGGCCTGCCGCCGGCGCAGCCACCCCTCGCACCTTGTCACTGGCGCTGCTACGACTACACCGACCCCGATACGGACGCGACGATCACCACCCCAAAGTCGGCTCGGGATCACGTCGACCGCGCCAAGCTGGCTGGTATGGGCGGGTACCTCATGCAATCCATGAAGCGCAACCCAACAGAGGCGACGCACAACAGCGGCCCGTACGCCGAAGACTGGTTCGACGTCTACGACTCGCCTCAGGAGAGTTGGGACGGAATTGTGGCATTTGGAGGCAACGACGAAAACTGGTTCCGGCACAATTCCACCAGCCCGCTCAAGGCTGACGGCAGTACCTACGTCTTTGAAGAGTACCCCGCAGACGACAGCTGGAAAGCGACGCACCCGTTTTACCAAGACGACCGTCGCAAGCGGCGTCGCGCGCTGCGCTTGGTCCGCGGACCAGGTCCGCCGGGACCGGATGCGCTTGCTGCAATGAAAGAATCCATCAACGATTTTGAACAAAAACGGAGGCAGCTGACGCACGTTGACGACAACTACCAGCATGCTAGGACGGTCACCGAGGCCGAAGAAGCAATTACGGGACCAGGCCGATTTGCGTGCGTCTGCGACTTTATGCCGCCGCCTGCGCCGACACCACCGCCGCCGTCGCCGCCGCCGCCGTCGCCGCCTCCCGCGCCGCTTTGCGACCAAGTCGAAAAGGGCCTCTTCTCCCGCTCGAATTGGTTCAACGAGTTCCACCCCAAGTGCAAGCGCTGCGACTTGGACGGCTCGCGCAACATTGGCGGGCGCGGTGCCGGCGGCTGTCCTTACGTGCCCCAAGAAAACAATCCGTCGCAGCTTGTCTACGGCGCGTACCGACTGGAGAGCTGCGACATTGGAGCGCGGCAAGTCAATGCACAAGGCGAAGCCTATGGCGGAGCGTTTCGAACTGCGGCGCACGCCAACTACGAGGACAGCAGCACCGACCCGCCGCACATTTTTGACGGCAACTCGCGCGAGTGCATGCAGGCTGGCGACAAGTTCTGGCAGCACGCCGACTGGTCGGCAGGAGAGACGGGCGACTACGGACAGGACACCCGGGATCTCAACAACCGCGACTGCATCTACGTCGACAACAACCCCGACACGGTCGCCGAGACATCGCCGGAGCGCGTGCTCGGCCCGCCGCGCGCAACAGTGCCAATGCACGTGCTGCGCGGGCGCTGGGAAGTGCCCAAGCACTACTGCCGGCACGGGTTCAGCGACGAGGCGCCGTTTACGCACCCACACACTACGCACCAAACTCATACCGACGGCTACGTCGACGCAGAGACGCAAGAGACGATTCCGGGCCCGCTCTCTGCAGCCGACGTCGCGGTGTACTATCCGAGCCCGCCACAGGAGTGCTGCAACCCTGACAAGGTGCACCAGTGCTGCAGTGGCCTTGAAGCTCAGTGGCAAGCGGCAAACCCCAACGACCCTTGCGTTCGCAATGGCGCCGACGTGTGCACGTGCAAGACGGCGTCCAACCCACTGGGCAACGGCGACTGCGGTACTGGACCCGACCCAGACACTACTGGCACCGGTCCGTGCACGACGTCCACCGAATACTTTCACTTTCAAATGTGCGGCAGCGAGCCTCCGCCGTACTATGCCATGTGGACGGGGACGTGCCACAATGGCGAACCGCTCACTTGGGTCACGTCGCACACGCTTCCGGCCACAAGCACCTCGCCGTCGCCCGGAACTTTGACCTTGACGTACGATCAGACGATTGCGGGCTCGGGCTACTTCACAGCCACGGCGCAAAACAGCGCCGGAGCAAGCGTGGAGGTGCCGCACGGTGACTATCCGTTTGAGAAGAACACGCTGCTTTACACCCGAGAGAAGCGCTACGACGACTTCTGGTTTGACATGGGCGAGACAAACAACCCCAACCAGTACCAGACATGCTTCAACCTCGACTACAACAAGGTTAACAACTTGGGTTTGATGTGCGAAGATTTTGTGAGCCAGTGCTCGTGCGGCGGCGGCTACTTGAATGCAGACGTCTGCCTGACACAGGCCGAAGACTGCGACAAGGCGTGGAACCTTTACAATGCCGAAGGCCTTGAGCTGCACCCGTTGTACCAACAATCAAACTGGTACGACCAAACTGTGCGCCCAAACAATCCGGGCGGGTACCAAAGGCCGTGGGAAGAATTTGTGATGAACAGCAACGGCATTCTGGAGCTGACGTCGCAAGGTGCGGACAAGGCCGCGCTCGGTGTAGGAACCACGTGGACCAGTGTCGGGTTGGAATGGGCGCCCGGTCAGCCGCACCATCAAGACACAGTCCCGAGCGTGGCTCAGATTGACGAAGCGACGTTTGGCGACGCCGAGGGATGCTCGCTGTCCATGTGGAGGAAGAGGCTCAACCCTTACGTTGGAAGCAGCGCAGACTGGGTCATCGATACAGACGGCGACGGGACGCCGCTCAACAGCCGCGTTGCCGACAGTCCGCAGCCGACGTCGCCGCACTCGACCGTCGGCACTGGTGGGCGCTGCCCCAATCCGTACTTTGGCACCGTCTACAGCGGCGACGGCCGCGTCAACTGCCCGATGGGCGTCGAGCGGATCGCCTACTGCCCGTGCAAGAAGCACTATGGCCACTACGGCGCCGATACGCAATATCAAGACGGACTGGGCCTGTGTTCATTCGACCGCTCCATGACATTGCTCAATCCGGGCGCGCCCGGCTACCCGGACGACACCGTGTACCAACGCAACCGCTTCAACCGCAACGGGTTTGTCGTGTGCATGAACGAATTTGAACAGGCAATCCTGGCTCCCAACCACACGTTTGCGCACAACCTTCTCAACCCAAGACCGCCGCCGTCTCCGTCGCCGCCAATGATCTGCCACAACGACGACGCACAGTTCTCCGACGGGCGCTTTGGGCCGCCGGACATTCCAGACAACTACGGCCCTCCAAGGACAAAACATGCTCCAATCACCAACGAGTGGGAGCTTGAGTTCCATGCCGCATTCTGCCAAAGTCTTCTGAACCAGGCAGACTGCGAACGCCCGGTGTGCTACCCGGAATCTACGACGCACTTTCCAACATTTGAATCGGCCGAGGCAACACACTACTTTAAGATGTGTGACTGGGACGGGTCGCAGTGCATAGAGCACCCTGAAGGAGGGCAGGTCGGCTCCTACGCCTACTTTACGGACATTGAGGCGCAGTGCGACTGCACGGGCATTCCGATCGACCTCTGCCCCGCTGGCGCGCACGGCTGTCTCGGCGTCGGTGAGGCGCCGCCTCCCCGCCCGCCGCACCCGCCGGCCTCGCCGTCGCCGCCGCCCCCGTCGCCGCCAGAAGGACCCAAGAACCCGCCGCCGCCCACGCCGCCGCCGCCCTCGCCGCCGCCCCCATTCCCACTCTCGCCCGGAGCGGGCTGCAGCGCGATGGTCAACTTTGCAGGCGACGCGAGTATGTTTCCGGCACCGGACGGGCCAAAGCGGAGCATTCAGGATTTGTGCATTGAAGTCGGCCAGTCGTGCCCTCTAGGACAGTGGCATTATCTCCAAACTCACTACGGTGCCGGAGCCGAAGACATCTGCAAGGTTGCGTACCAGATTGTGAGTCAAACGGGCGAGTTCCCGGGCCAGTTTGTGATGCGGCTGGGATTTTACAAGCTGCACAATGGAAATATGCGGTGTCGTGCTAGATCGCCTTCCGATGGAAGTGGTTGCCCGCAACCGTCTTTTGATAGTGGCGTCGTGCTGAGCGAAGGCACCGACTGCTTCTACTTGTGCGCCGGGCCTCCGGCGCCGCCCTCACCGCCGCCGGCTCCGCCATGCGTAGTGCGCGGCTGCGTGGGCCCATTTTCGTGCCTGGACGCGACGACGCGCACCGTGTGGGGCGGAACACTAGACACGTGTGCTTGCGGCAACTGTGGCGACTCTCCAGTGTATCAAGAAAGGAAAAACCAGCCCGTTGCAAGCGACTTTTGCAGTGGCGGGTTTGCCACATTTGAGCGGGCGGAGCTCAACAACATGAACCAGTATGCGTACTGGAATGCGTACGAAGCCGGCGGCGCCGGATTCGGTCTTGGAGACAAGGTCGTGGAGATGAAGGCGTGGTTTGATTCGTACGTCGGTATGGATTACTACCCGCAAAACGGCTATGCAAAATGCGTCATCGTCAACCGAGCCGACATCAGTGGTCTCTCAGGCGATCAAAATGCGTGGAAAAACTGGTACCCAACATGGTGGACAGACAGTCCGTACCCGGAGATTGAGAGCACGTACGTTCTTCCCGCGAAAGTCTCAACTTCCGGTCTTGGGGCTGTGCACGGCAACTACGAGCTAGAGAAAGAGGGCGCGTACTTTGCGTGCCCCTGCGGCATGCCAGCGCCGCCGCCGCCGCCTACGCCGCCGCCGCCGTCGCCACCACCACCCGTTCTGCCGCCGCCATCGCCTGTGCCCGGGTCGCCGCCTACGCCGCCGCCGCCGTCGCCACCCCCACTTCCACCGGGCTGCACGCAACACGATATTGAAGCAATGGGCGCATCGTATGCCGTTGAAATTCGGCCATTGGACGTGCACGCGGACGTCTGCCCTTTGCCACGGCATCCGTACTTTCCTGCCACCGGTGCAGGCTTTCGCCCAGAAACGAATGCGGGATACGCCTTGGCGTACAGTTCCGAATGTTGGACCTGGCTTTTTGCCCACTTGAACGATTTTGGCTGGGATGGTCAAGCAGCCAACACGTACAGGTCTGTAAGCGAGGAGGTACTCTTTTTGGAGCAGTGGAATCCGTGGTCGGCCGCACCCAATGGGTGCTCCACGATTTCATCGTCGTCGTTTACTATTGACGACGGCACAACGTATCAAGGTCCTCGCGTTCTTTACAAGCGACGTTGGGAAGACACAGTTCACAATCCAGACGTGATGCCCCTTTGCCCGTTTCGTTTCGACTGCGTTCCGCCGCCGCCCGCGCCGCCAACTCCGCCACCGGCGCCAGCGCCGCCGCCGCCCTCGCCGCCCCCCTCGCCGCCGCCGCCCTCGCCGCCGCCGCTTCCGCCGCCCAGGTATCGCGACTGCTTCTGGCGCTGCGAGGTCGCCTCCAGCTTTTGGGACGAGACCGACGCCGAGCGGACCGACCTTTACGGCTCGTCACTTATTGGCGGGCGACCGGGACAGCCGGAAAACACGCCCCAGGCCGCAAAGGCGTATTGTGACCACAAGAATGCCAACAGCGCAAATCGGCCCGCCAACTGGCGTGCATTCAACGACCATGAAGGCAACCCCACCTACTGTGGTGTTTGGGAAGTGCCCGACTTTGAAAACTGGGCCAATGTGCTGCCTTCAAAGTGGATTGATTTTGTAGGCGTGTGCAACGCCGGGCCGTTTGCTACTGCCGAAGAATTTCAAGTCAGAACAAATTATGGAGACAACCATTATCAAATAGGGACATCGCTGATGATTAGCGGATGGAACAACAATCGGGGAAGAACAGGCGATGCCTCCCAACCCGGTGGCGAGCTGCCATCCAGAAGAAGACAACTTTTGAATGACGCAGAAGAAGATTTCATGAACGACGTCGAAGCAAACGCGACAAATCGCCGAACGCTCAACTATGCAGAATTAGCTCCACTGCAGGCTCAACCGAGCCCGGACGGGTCCTGGCGTCCCATTCCCGACCCAGTGGGCCGTGACGAATACAGTAGGATAGGGCGCTACGGGCTTCCTGCAATCGATCCCGTCGGATCGTGCGACGAACACTGCTACGTCAAGCAAGCTCATTTCACTTCTGACGCGAGTGTGGCGCCAGACGGAAAATTCCAGCGGCCAAACGGCGGGTCGCTCGTGTTTCGTCCAGGAGCTCAGCCGGTTCGGAGGAGGAAAATGCAAGATGAAATTGCCAAAGCTGACAATTACTTTGGAGCCATTCAGGAACGAGAACCTAATACGGTGCAAGATATTGGCATGATTGGATTTGCTAAGTCCGAGCAAAACATTGGCGCGGCGTTTGGTGGCTTTTCGTACGAAGACCAGGAGCAAAACCTGGGACGCGATCCGGCCACCTGGGGCTCCCGGCTCAACAACGGCTGGAATAACGATCCGGGGCCTTCGGCCGTTGCGCAAGCACACGAAGACGACGACGACGGCTGGGGATTTAACGGAGTGGACAACTACGACACGACCATGGGCTACGACGCCATCACGGGGCTGCCGAAAACCTCCGGCATAGGCGGCGCCTACGAGGGCGCAAACGAGCTTTACGGCGATACAAAGACTGGGTTGAAGCAGTGTGCAACGTGTCCGCAACGCCGGGCGTGCTGGAAGCAGGCGTGCTGCCGAGCTGGATGGGACGCTTACAAGATGACCGATGATCATACAGACTGCGTCGCTTCCGAAAAGGCATTCGATGTGCGTCCTTATACGCTCAACGGGTGTCCTGGCGGGTCAGTCGTCGACGGCGTCTTTGTTCCCGACGGCACAACAGTAAACGTTGGGCAGTATTGCTACGCATGCCAAGGCCAGCAAACGCGGTACGCGGCGTACCACTTGATGCGGCGCGACCAGCACTCAGTCGGCTACGCTTTTGATTCGGAAGTTGCGCAGTATCCATACGCCAAGATTTTTGCAGGTATTCAGCTTGGTCACCCAGACTACAGTTTCTTCCGTGCATCGACGTATGCTTCTGGGCGATGGCCAACCGACATTGTACAGTCGTCGTACAAGGAGATTGTGGACATGGACGCATACCAAAGAACGTCCACGTTGGTGGGAATGGGCTACGAAGACGACAACGGCGCCGGCATTGACGGTGGGGTAACGCAGCTCAACTTTTACTGCATGCGTGACGAACCAAACGTTGCGGGAAACGTCTTGGAGCACGGCTGGGCACCGTTAGACGCTTGGGACGCACTGGGGCCTGCGGCGCGCGGATTTCCGGGGCACTCGTGCGCGGCCTACGAGGACGACGTTTGGGACATGTGGGTTGATGCGCAAGGCCGCGACATTCCCAACGACCCGGCCACGTGGGGCCTGCGCCGCAGCCTCAACGAACAGCTAGATCCAATGTCGATGCCGCAACCAGAATCCGAAGGCGAGCCGGTGCCTCAAAGCTCGCCAGAGCCCAAGCCGAGTTCAAACAACAAGCGCAAGCTGCGGCACAACTCGGGCATTCCGGCAACGGCCAATTCGCAATGCACGTCTTTATTACCCATCAACAGGGCCAACGGCCTCTCGGAAAGCGACCACACCGCCGGCAAGTGGTATTGCAGCAAGGTGGCAACCACTTCTTGCTCCCAGTTCGGCGAACGTACAAACCAAGACCCGCGTTATTTCACCAGACGCGATAGCGACAACAACCCCATTTCGGCAAGCCTTTACCAGTACGAAGACCCGGACACCATGACGGAATATTGGGTCCGACAGTGCGGCTTGACCAGTGCTGGCAAGTGCCGCGTCACGAGCAACGTTGGTTGGAGGCGCCACGATAATGTTCTTGCTGGTACGCAGGGACACAATGGAGCGGTTGAGAATGTGCACGACTGCACAAGCCGGTCCACATTTTACCAGTGCTTCTGCATCGGCGAAGAGGCCGGGACGGGCGGCGCCGGAGGGTCCGAGTACATTTACAACGAACAAAAACTCTGGCGCGGCATTCCGATTTCATCGCTTGGCGGCGTGGACATGGACTACGTTCTGACTCGGCTGGTCACGGGTGCGGGCAACACGGGTATTGTTTGGAACCGCGATTCAAATGGAGCCTTCGTTTCGTACGACCTAGACGGTCCCTCCTCCTTCGGAGCAAACGGGCGTCGCTTAGACAGCAACGGAGAGCCGGAAAAGACTGGCATGGCGGGTGGCCCAAAGCGCCGCCTGTACCAGCCTCCGCCCGACGCCGAGGGCGGCGGACGCCGACCGCCCGACGCGCGCGTCTACGCGGGCGCGATGGGAATTGCGCCCTTGAAAAAGGGCACCATGCTGCCGGACATAGACAATGACGGCGTCAAGATGACCTTGGTGGAAAAGTTGGCGCCGTTCCAATTCTTCGACCCGCGCCACGTAAAGTTCCGGGCGTCGTCGCGCGCGCGCTTCTCCATGCCAATAGACCTCGCCATCCTAACCGGCGAGATTGCAAACAACAGCGGCGCGAGCGCCTACTATGGCGAGAACGTGACGTTTGCCATCATGGACTACGACCTAGAAATCCAGCTCTGGACGCCGCCCGGCGGACCCTCTGCCGAATCGCAGGGAGGCGTCGCGCTCGCCGCCGCGCAAACCGTCCTCTCCCCCGGCGGAAACGCGTCCGCGTGGGCGAGCGCCGTCGGCGTGCGCGTCACCCACGTGCCCTTTCCGCCCGTCTTGGAAACGGCGCCGCTCGTGCCCCCCTCTGCGCCGCCGCCGTCGCCGCCGCCGCCGCCGCCGCCCGCTCCGCCGCCGCTGTCGCCGTCGCCGCCCAAGTCGCCGCCCCCGCCGCCGCCGTCGCCTTTGCCGCCACCACCCTCGTCGCC